>JBLFWX010000043.1:0-42963 GCA_047611805.1 Gammaproteobacteria bacterium | reverse complement strand
TTCCGTCTTGATGTTTTTCGCAGCCGCCTGGGCGATGGCCTGCAGTTCTTTATTCTTCATAACCTACCTCTCCTTACCCGTAACCGGGTTCAATGATAGGCAGTTACACAGTTTTTCTTACAGTCTCATAACCGGGCCATGCCCGGTTATCTTTATGCTCCAGCGGCCGAGTAGCGAAATCAGAACGTCAAGGCCGAGACGCCTCGCTATTTTAGATAGCGAGTACGTGACATCCGTCGCTGCTGTAAATGCAAGAAAAATAGCGCTGCCTAAATTTTCGGAAACCATCTAATCCGTTTAGACGAGTACACTAACCCGCGCCCCTAAGCAGCCGCAGGGTTTCCACCGAACTTAGGAATAGCCGCATCGATATCTACCCACGATTGCGCCGTGTCACACCAAATATTCATATCCGGTTTCAACCACGACGTGTCGTCGAGCGTGCCGGCTTTTATGAAAATCATCTCATCCATAAATTCGGCGTGGGAATAAAGCGGCGAGCCACAGTTCGGACAGAAATACCGATTCACGGCGAGGCCCGTGTCTTTGCCGACGGTTTTGTACAACTTTAAGTCGCCCTTAAAAGTAATCTCATTCCCGGGCACAGCGACAATGATGGACATCGCCGATCCAGATTGCTTTTGACAATCGAGGCAATGGCACACCGCAGTCAGTGCCGGTTGTGCAGCACTGTCGTAAGTCACTTTTCCGCACATACAACCACCTTTCATTTTCGCCATGCCGTGTACGCTCGCTTCTAAGTAATCAAGAGAAAATCGTAGGCTGGATGCTAGCGCATTTGAGAATCCGCAGCGACGTTGTCTCGGCGAATCGACTAGCTTAGCCGCCGCGGTGCTTTCTATATCGGGCTCTTAAATTTGGCCTTTGTTCTTGTACACCGTGGATGATTTCCCTGCGCTTTTACCGATAAGATGAGGAAGATATTAATATTTTACCACTGGGCAATGTTTAATCCCTCCGTCACCTTTTTCACCTTTTTCACCTTTTTCACCTTTTTCACCTTTTTCACCTTTTTCACCTTTTTCACCTTTTTCACCTTTTTCACCTTTTTTCACCTTTTTTCCTGGGCAATGTTTAATCCCTCCGTCACCTTTTTTTCCTTTTTCCTTTTTCTGAGGCATGGCTTTCAGGTCTGCTCGTCGACAAATTCGCGCGTACCGAGGCACAAGCCTTCGTCTTAGGCTCGGGTGTTAAACAGCCTGAGGGATTTCTAGGTTACCCGACGTCAGCGTTAGACGATGACGCGCGGCCTTGGGGAACCTTGCAAACGATCAACACCGGCGCCGCTGGTGCGTTTGCGGCAACAAATCCAGCCGACCCGTTGATTGATACTGTCTACTCGCTGAAAGCCGACTATCGGCCCGGTGCTCGATGGCTAATCAGCCGCAGTACTGCCGGTGCGATGCGTAAGCTGAAAGACGCGGACGGTAACTATTTGTGGCAAACCTCAGCGGTCGTCGGCCAGCCTGATGCGTTCTTGGGTTTCCCTGTGACCCTCGCAGAAGACATGCCAGATATTGCAGCCGACTCACTGTCCGTTGCCTTTGGTAATTTTCAGCGCGGCTATGTGATAGCAGACCATCCCAGTGTGCTTGTCTTACGTGACGCACTGACATTGAAAGGTTGGGTGAAGTTTTACTCGACTCGCCGTGTTGGTGGTGCCGTCTACGATTTTGACGCCATCAAACTTGTCCAGTTCAGCGCGTAAGGAGCACACAAAATGAGAGACAACATGAACGATCTAGGGCTCGCAGGAGCCACCGTAATCACTCAGAGCGACAACATCGCTATCGTCTCACCGATCATCGATACCAAAGGCTCTGACGGCCTGACGTTTCTGATTGGAGCGGGAACGCTCGCCGACGCCGACGCAACGTTTACGGTACTCGTCGAGGATGGCGATGACGCGGCGTTGTCTGATGCCGCTGCCGTCGTTGACTTAGAGTTGGTTGGCACAGAGCTGCTAGCCGGTTTTCAGTTCGACGACGACAACGCAGCGCGCAAGATCGGCTACATCGGCAACAAGCGGTATGCGCGTTGTACGGTGACGCCAATCAACAATGCAGGCTCGGCACCTGTCGCGATCATCCCGGTGAAGGGATTTTTACATCTGGCACCCGCTACTAACCCATAACTGGTTTTGCCGTGCGTCTTTTTAATCTTTTAGATTGACGCACGGCGGGGATAATTCGTGAGTGCCCCGTCCATGAAAAACCGCGAAAGCCCGCAGCGATAATCCAGTCGCGTGGCGGGCGAATTTTAACAGGAGATTGATATGATAATTTCAACGATGACAGTATCGTATTGCGGCGACTTGCTCGGTGGCATTCAGAAGCTTACCGACGGCTATCGGTTAGCGCTCTACGACGATGACAGTGGGCTTTCTCATCGGACAACCCACTACGCCACGGATGGTGAATCGAACGGCGCGGGTTATCCACCCGGCGGATTTCGGTTAGAAAGGCCAGCAGTCGGGCACGTTGGGCACACTGTGTTTTTACGGTTCGATAACGTGATGGTTGATGTATCAAACATCAATCCCGTGGCGTGCCTAATGTACAACGCGAGCAAGGAAAATCGATCTGTGGCGGTCATGGAATTATTGGTAACGAATACGACCGACGGACGAGTGCTCATACCGTCGCCGGATTTGAGTATATCGATGGTTGATAATGGATTTGGTAGCTTCGCCGACGAACCCGTCAGCTGACGACCAAATCACGGTTCTTGTGTCCGTCGCGTGGCTGGCGGCTTATACTTCAAAACCGGTCACTCGTTCCCAGAGGCTGAACCAGTGCTAAGTGCCCAATTGCGACGTTCGTCAATGCGTCAAACCAGGTCCGGCCGTCCCCACTCCGTCAGGATTTAACGCAGCCGCTCGGTCTTCCTGTTGTGCCAAGTTGTCAACATTCTTTATATTTAGGTCGGCCAGAAACGGGGCTTGCTAGGCAGTTTGTCAACAATCTTTACAGCAGGGTGACAACGCCACATATAAACCAATCACTTATATGCTGGCATGGATCTTGCCCCGATTTAACCGCATAAGAAGATTCTAAACGCTAATCAAATTAAGGTAGTCTTTATGAAATCAGTCTGGTCATCGGCTTGTGTGTTCGTGCTCTTTGGAGCGTTTTCCCAAACGGCGAGCGCCGTGTTATTTGATATAAATGCGACCTATGCAGATGGCACCATGTTCAGTGCTACCTATGATGGCTTGGATGGGGATGGTCTTTGCGGACCCTGTACGTTAACAGCAGCTAGTGCAACCCTCGCGCCCGCATTGCAGGCCGCGATAGACGCTGATGTTAACCCTTTCGGTTTCTCTTTACCCAACCTCCTAGACGAGTCGTTCACACTATTCGCTGTGTCGGCCGTAGGTTCGTCCCCAGAGTTCGTGTATGAGATTACAGCACATGACCCCCAGTTCCCCGGAGAGTTCTTCGATTTCTTGCGGTTTAACCACGCCCACGCCGTCGCCTTCGATGCGCATTGCGACCTGACCGTAGGTACCGATTGCATCGGAACAAATGCGGCCGAAGGGCGCGCCGTGTTCGTGTCCGGTTCAATTACCGCCCAGCCTCGCACGCCGACGATTCCGGAACCCACCTCCCTTGCCCTCATGGGACTAGGCGTAGCCGGTGTGGGTTGGTCCCGTCGGAAACGTGCTCAGGACAGTTACAACCGTCTGACGTAGCATCAGCCCCGCCATCCGGCGGGGTTTGTGATCGCCCTCTAAGCCGTCCGTCGCCCATCCCATCCACCGCCGTACATAACACCCAAGCGCATCGGTTTGACCGACTCGCTCTTGCTCATAAAGCCGGGTGGCCTTTTCTATAAATCTGTCCCAGGTTGCGCTAGCAATGCGCAACCCCGCTCGGCTGAAATGGTAGCCGAGGAAATCAAACCCTCTTTCAATCCGTCCGATGAAGGTTTTATCCGGATGTTGGCGCAATCCGAGTCGTTCGAAATGTTGATTCACCGTGCGCACGCCGGTCCGTAGTTTGTGGCGTGTCAGTGCGAGTACCAGGATGTCATCCATGAACCGGACATAAAACAAGCCTGAGGTTTCCATCGCACTGTCGAGGTCGTGTAGGAAGAACGCGCCGAGCAACGGACTTAGCGGGCAGCCCCGTGAAATGCCTTGCTTGCAGTTCTTATATAAGCCGCCCCATGTCACCGTGCGCCGCATGACTTGCCACAGAAGATTCAATACCGAACGATCTGAAGTGTAAAAGTGACGGAGGGATTAATATTTCGCCAGCGGGCAATTTTTAATCCCTCCGTCACCTTTTTCACCCCGTCACCTTTTTCACCTTTTTCCTTCGCGCACTATCTATTTGTCGTACTAGATGGGCGATTTACAACGCGCACGCAATCCCATCAATCCCATAAACGCCGACGCGAACAAATATACTGAGGCCGGTACCGGGACTACGCTCGGGGCAATGGTCGTCGTGTTGAGTGTGCTGAATCCGCCGCCATCGAAAGCGAACTGGATCGTGCTCGAGCCTGCACAACACCCTTCGAATCCAAGCCACATAATCGTGTATTGTGATTCGAGAAGATCATAGGTAGTACTTATGACGTCCGGGTGGAGCCAATTGTTCGCCCACCAAATATCAGAAGAATCGACCGTTTCCTCGAGGATTGTATTGCTCGCCGTGTCGAACAATGCGACACCGCCGCCACGACCCCAGTCGGCGCCAATCTGGAACTCATACGAGCCAGCAAGCTTGATGTCGAGAGTCGCAGATATTAAGACGCTGTAATCACCCGTAATACCCCCCGCATATAAAGTCGTATTAATCCCTGCCAATGCCGTTACGCTATTGGACGATATCGTGGTGCTGAGCTGGTGCTGGTTCAGCAAATCACTGAAGGTATCGCCCGCCATGACCTGATAGCTTGAATTCGTAAATTCGACGTCGAATTCAACACCTGCTGCATGCGCATTTTGGGCACCAAATGCCATGCAACTTGTCACCAATATCAAATGTCCGAATTTCATCCGTGCTCTCCATTAACTTCCTGCCAGATCGCTTTATTATTTCGGCGAGGAAATGTGTGTTGACGTTGAGGAGAACAATAGGCCCATCCACGGCCACTGGCGTGGGCACAGTAATTCGGTTTGCAGTTGTTTTAAGTTGCCGCAGGCTTTCTGAGACGCGCGTCACCTAAGACGCGGGCAAGCGTGACGTAGCGCACACTAAGATCTTTCATTCACTCCATGAATTTCTCTATAGGAGAGATGAGGGCACTGATAAGTAAATCAGTTATGGCGCGCCCGACGCACCTTTTCCGCGTCCCCAAGGGGATTGCTCGGGCGCAAGGCGCCCTCGGCCTTCGGCCCAACGCCACGGGGTGGCGTTATCCTGCGCTCGCATTCGCTTGCTTGTCGAACCGGGGGTTTTCTTCAAGTCCATTGCGGAGTTATAACCAAAACAACCGGGCAGAGCCCGGTCTTTTTATGTATGGCGTCCCCAAGGGGATAGATTCGCAAACAAAGAATTGTTTGCTCACCCCTGCGGGGCGCACTCCGTGCGTCCAATTTGCTTAATCGCAAATTGTCGAACCAAAGGAGTTCTCCGCTAACTCTTACGAACTCAATACATAAAAAAACCGGGCAAGGCCCGGTCTTTTTATGTATGGCGTCCCCAAGGGGATTCGAACCCCTGTTGCCGCCGTGAAAGGGCAGTGTCCTAGGCCTCTAGACGATGGGGACATGTTGTCCTATTTAAATCAGGGGTTTATCACACTGATAGCAACCCAAGATATGGTGGAGCTACGCGGGATCGAACCGCGGACCTCCGCAATGCCATTGCGGCGCTCTCCCAGCTGAGCTATAGCCCCGTGAATCAGCAATCAGTTTAAACTTCCGTGCCGGCTTGTAACAGCGAGCATAAACTTTCGCTTTTTCAGACCGTTAGCTGCTGCTTGTTCGAGCTGGCGGAGACTACGTTAGGCGGGTTAATGTGTCAAGCTATCGGCGCGTTTATAGGCAAATTTGGCTTGGCCATGAGGCGCTCGAACAGCACGCCGTTTTCGCCCGAATAGATGTTGTCGACGATCGGCTAACTCAAGCTTTCGTTTGAGCGTCGCTCTGCTTCGCTAACCGGCTGTCCAACCCCCATCGATCATAAGTGAACTTCCCGTCATCATCGCGGCCGCATCTGAGGCTAGAAACACAACGGCTCCCATGATGTCTTCGATTTCCCCGATGCGCCCGAGCTTTATTTTTGACTGAATCCACTCAACGAGTTCTGGATTGGCAAAGGTCTTCTCTGTCATCGGCGTACGGATGAAGGTCGGACAAATCGTATTCACGCGAATGTTGTCCTTGCCGAGTTCGATGGCGAGCGCGCGCGTGAGCCCTTCGACAGCATGTTTCGAGGCGCTATAAATTGTGCGGTCGATTCCGCCTACATGTCCCATTTGCGAGGACGTATTAATAACGGATCCACCCTGCCCTTTGATCTGCATTTTTTTCACAACTGCTTTAGCAACGAAGTAGGCCGCACGTACATTGAGATTCATTACTGCATCGAAATCCTCAAGTGTCATTTCGTGCATAGGTCCCGGGCGATTCGTACCCGCGTTGTTCACCAGAATATCGAACGCGGCCGTGTCTTCGATAATTTGCGTAATACGTTCGATGTCTGTCACGTCGACTTCAACACCCTCGCACGCGCCACCACGCGCACGAATCGCGTCGACTACTTGCTCAAGTTCTGCGCTCGATCGGGCCGCCAACACGACGTGTGCGCCAGCATCGGCAAGCGCCACAGCGGCGCCCATGCCGATGCCACGGCTCGCGCCTGTGACTAATGCGCGGCGGCCGTCGAGCCGCATGCTCGGTGTGGTCGGAAGTTTGATCATTCGGCAGCCGTGCCGTACGGGATATCGCGCCCACCGTAACGACGTATGCGGATGTTCGCTTGTTCTGCGTGTCCGACAAAACCTTCCAACATGCACAAGCGCGAGCAATATTCACCGACCATCACAGAGGCGGCATCGGTCGTAACCCTCTGGTAGGTGTGCGTCTTAATGAACTTACCTACCCACAATCCACCGGTATATCGGCCGGCTTTTTTCGTCGGCAAGGTGTGGTTCGTCCCGATCACTTTATCGCCGTAACTCACATTCGTTCTCGGACCCAGAAAGAGCGCACCATAGTTAGTCATGCGATCGAGAAAATAGTCTGGATCTCGTGTCATCACTTGTACATGCTCGGAGGCGATACGATCAGCTTCAACGACCATTTCCTCAAGTGAATCGCAGACAATAACCTCGCCAAAATCATCCCAAGCTGCGCGCGCGATTGCGGCCGTCGGCAATATGTTTAATAACCGTTCGATCTCTTTCAAGGTGTCGTTGGCAAGTTGTGTTGAGGTGGTTAATAAAATTGCTGGCGAGGTTGCGCCATGTTCAGCTTGGCCGAGCAGATCTGTGGCACATAGTTCTCCGTCGACCGAATCGTCGGCAATGACTAAGGTCTCAGTTGGACCAGCAAATAAATCGATCCCCACTCGACCGTAGAGTTGGCGCTTTGCCTCAGCGACGTAGGCATTGCCCGGGCCCACCAGCATATCGACAGGTTTAATCGACTCTGTACCAATTGCCATCGCGCCGACAGCTTGCGTGCCGCCCAACACTAAAATTTCATCAGCCCCAGCTAAATGCATCGCTGCGACAATCGCTGGATGCGCGCCGCCTTCGAACGGAGGCGCGGAGGCTATGATCCGCTTAACGCCGGCGACTTTAGCGGTGACCACACTCATGTGCGCGGATGCGACCATCGGATAGGCGCCGCCAGGGACGTAGCAACCCACCGAGTTCACGGGTATGTTTTTGTGCCCTAGGATCACCCCTGGCAAGGTTTCAACTTCGATATCTTTCAAGGCGGCTTTTTGATGCTCCGCGAAGCCTCGAACTTGGGTTTGCGCAAATTTAATGTCGGCTATGTCGCGGTTCGCAACTTTACTAATCGCGTGCTCAATTTCGGATTCGGACAGTAAGAAAGAATCGGGAACCCAATTGTCGAAGCGACCGGAAAGTTCACGCAATGCCTCATCGCCACGCAACTCAATTTCTTTGAGTAAATCTTCGACAATATGGCGAATTTTTACGTCGTCTTGATCGCGTTCACTTTGGGGTTTACCCCGCTTTAAATAATTTGCCATGGACGCCGTCCTAATTGAATTGCATTGATGGTCGGCGAGTGATGCGTCGCCAAAGCGTGAAAGTCTAGCGTACGTTTAGGAGCATGCGAACGCGTCGATTCGTCGCCACGGTGGCTCCGATCGGATAAATCTAACAGACGAACACAGGGCAGCCCCGCGAAAGGCAGTCCTACCCCGTTGTAAAAAAGCGATCCAATTACTGGCCGGCGGTCAGGCTTGATACGCTAAAGATGCGTTTTATTTTTGCGTTGCTCATGGTCGGGTGAGTCGTTTCGGTTCGCGCTTGAACCACAGTTGCCGTATTCGCCATTCGATCGATATTTATTTGCCCACGCCAGCTAAGCACCGATGTTTCTAACGATTCTTTTTCACCTTCTTTCAATAACGGCGCGCGATAGCTTGTGAGCAACACCTTCCACAAATCATTGTCGTGGTTAAACACTAGGGATAGTGCGACGCCGAGTGTTTGCGCATCGAGAAATAACACACGACTTCGATACGGGTGCCCGTCCCAGGTTGAGATCACTTCGACAACATAGCAATCGCGCAGCTGCCAGCGATCGTTTGGTAGCCGACTGTAGGGTCCGTAGGTTCTTTGCATTTCGCCTTTAGTGTCGGGAATGAACATCACTTGCTTTCGGCCGAGATAGTTCCACTTGTAATCTAGAACGCGGCCGGAGAAGCCTTCGAAATCATCCAAGGTGCCATTCGATCCCATAAAACTATCGGAGCGTTCTTGGGCCGAGAATCGTCGCACTCGGCGTTCCGTCGGCAAGTAGGTGTTGACTTGATCATCAGCGTGCGGATCGAGCATGCGTTCGACGACAAAACGCGTTCCCTTGATGTTGAACGGCGCGAGAAAAGCAATATAGTCCTTGAAGAACCGGGTATCGCTGTCGGGAATTTCAACCTGGTAATTTTGCTGTGGCAGCATCGCGAGCTTGTTGAGATAAACACGATGATACGCCTGGTGTAGCACCCGATCCAAATTACCGCCGCCATCGAGACCGTGCTCTGGCTGCAGCGGGGCCTGCGTACCATTCGGTCCTACGTAAGCCATGGTTAGCTCGTCGACTTTGTAGCCATAATATTGCCAGCGATGAATTTGGTTCCATGCCAGCATGTAGCCGCCGGTCGCCGGATCGGCACTTTCAATTTGATCAATGCTGAATGGTTGACCGGCGACGTAATTTTCTAATCCGCCGTCGTCGCCAATTGAGGCTTGTCCTTTAAATTTCTCGGTCGCCGAAGCATACGAAGGGTGAACCGGATAATCGCCAGTGGCTTGTATTTCGACCCCGACCTCGTCGAATTCAAATTCTTCACGATAGCCAGGGACGATCCACGGATGCAAGGTCTTGAGCGCTGCTCGTCCGACAACCGTTCCCGCGACTGGCGGAGCAGTGACGTTTTTCTCAGCGAGAAAACTGTCGATGTCGGCACGGGTAACGTCTATCGCTGAGACATTGAGTGCGAGTAAATTCGCGATGAGTGCGAGAGAGCCAATCGCCAGGTTGCGTAGATTCATACTGGGATATTTCCTTGGTGGACAGGGCGCAATGGTAACATTCGTAACCGAAAAACGACCGTGGTCTAGCTGATCGTCAACGAGCTGATGGTTGGGCTTAAGACGATGCGTAGCTACGATACATCCATCTTCACCGGTCCCAGCGGGTATTAGTTGGACCTAGACCCGCTCCGTTGCGAGATTACGACTAGAGCAAATTCACACCTTCGTGGACGAGCAGCCATTGTTTTCGTTCCATACCGCCGCCGTAGCCCGTCAGACTTCCGTTAGCTCCAATCACTCGATGGCACGGTACAACGATCGCGATGGGGTTGCTGCCGTTCGCTAAACCAACGGCGCGCGAGGCCTTTGGTTTACCAATGCGACGAGCTAGCTCCCCGTAGCTCCAGGTATGTCCCAGTGGCACATCGCGCAAGTAGCGCCACACCAAGGTTTGGAAAGCCGTACCATTGGCGGCAACTTTCACCCCGTCGATCGCGCTCAGTTCGCCGGCGAAGTAGCGCTCCATGATTTCACTGAACCCATTTGGATTTTTCGTTGGTACGAGTTCGACTGAACCGTAGTGTCGCTGGAGTAAGCGTTGCATGCGTTCGTCGTACTCAGCGAAATCTAGTGCGCGCAGATGCTCGCCATCTGACACGATTCTAACTTCGCCGATCGGTGATTTAATTCGGTCGATCAATAGTTTCATGCGCAATTCCTCGGTACCTTGAATCAGCCGCCAGATAATGACAGCCACAAATAGATCGCTGCATAGGCGCGCCACGGACGCCACGCTTCCGTGCGGGCCAAGATATCTGCAGCGCGCGTTAAATTGAGCGCCTTCTTTATCCCTAGATCGCCAAGCGGTAGCGCATCTGGCCATGCCAGTGCGCGCATCGCGACATAAGACGCGGTCCATTCCCCGATCCCAGGAAATGCGATTAATGCATCGCGAGCGACGTCCGGATCCGTCCCAGGGGCGAGAACAAGTTCACCCGCACTCATGGCGCGCGCGACAAGTCGAATGGTCTCGGCTCGCTTACCCGGCATACCGATCTTAGCAATGCGATCAATATGTGCCCGCCCTACGCGTCCCGCATCTGGACTGAGATGCGTCAGCTCTGGCCACGGCGTGGTGATCGGATCGCCGAACTCTCGCGCCATGCGTCCGGCCAAAGTCGTCGCCCCTTTAACACTGACTTGCTGCCCGAGAATCGCACGCAGTAACAATTCAAATCCGTCGAACGCGCCTGGCAAGCGCATCCCGGCATGTTCTCGGACGACGTAGTGCAACAGCGGATCGCGACTCAGGTGTGCGTCAATGTCATGAGCGTTCGCGCGCGTGTCAAACACTGTTTTAACGCGCGTTAAGACTTGCACGCACACACCTTGGAGGCTTTCCGACAGACTTAACTTCAAAGCGTGGATCGGTCGCGAGCGCTTGACGGGAACGAATGGCGTGACCGCGATCCAGCCGACGTGCTCGCCAATACAAACGGTGCGCAAATACACGCCGTCGCGGACTGCTTCAACGCCAGGAATAGCGCGCGCACCCAGAAACGCGATCAAAGTGTCCCAGTTGTAGGGCGGCCGGTAGTCGATCCGAAACGATGTCATGCCGGGCGCTTGATCAGTGCCCGTAGGGGGCAATAAAGAACGGTCCTTCGATTCGCGTCGTAACGCCGTGGGCACTAGCCTATAGCGAGATTTAAACAGTGCATTGAAGCGGCGCAAACTATCGAAGCCCGCCGTGAACGCCACGTCTGTTACAGACATATCCGTCTCGGTGAGCAGTTGTTTCGCATGCAGGAGGCGTTGTGTTTGGGCGAGCTCGATGGGGGTTATACCGAATTCCTTTTGCAGCGCGCGACGCATATGACGACCGCAGACTTTGAACTCACGGGCCAGATCATCGACGCCGCGTTCGTTCAGCGCGCCGTCCTCAATGCGCCGTAAGGTGAGCCGCGCAAGTGTCGACACGGCATCTACTTTCGCATCACCTGGCGCGAGCTCTGGGCGACACACGAGACACGGTCTGAAGCCGGCTTTTTCCGCGCCAGCTGCATGACCGTAAAACGTACAGTTCTCGAATTTCGGCTTGCGCATTGAACAGACCGGACGACAATAGATGCCAGTCGATTTCACACCAACAAAAATGCGACCGTCGAAGCGGGGATCGTGGCTCGACACGATCTCATAGAACGTACGACGATCCTGATCTGTCTGCTTAGTAACCGTAGGGATGTTCATACAGCAGGATTCTCGCCCAATCGATTCTAGGAAACTAGCCGTTTTCGGACCTCCATCTTTTCACGCTGGTTTAGACCATGCAACCAGTGACCTTCGCCTGCACCTCCAAACAAATGCGCATATTCAACAGTTTAGTGTGTTATGCTCCGCCCGGCTGGACGTCCACCATGGATCCAGCGCGACATCTTTAGTTGTTAGTTTGTCTAACAGACACAGTGAATGAACGTCTCTTTCACGAGTCGAAAGGCCCACTTCCCCTCCCTCCAGAGAATCAATTACTGCATGCCGCACGTGCGCTGAAACGCACTCCACCGGCAAAGCTGATGGTACTCGGGCGACGACAACCACGACATCGTGGCGACCCTTGAACGAGATCTACTTAGCCATTAAAGAAGCACGCTTTCACCTCCGAACGCTGCAATGCGCAGGCATCGTCGTGAACGCACACTATATTTAGGAAAGAATAAATGACCTTTGAAAATCTCGGTCTATCCGAGCAATTGCTGCACGCTGTGCGCGATACTGGCTATACCAGCCCAACACCCATCCAAGTGAACGCTATTCCCGCCATCTTAGCCGGCGGCGATTTGATGGCCGCAGCGCAAACTGGCACCGGCAAAACCGCTGGCTTTACATTGCCTCTACTCCAGCTTTTGAGCGCGAGACCGGCCGCGAGCAACAACTGCGCCCGCGCGCTCGTCATTACCCCAACACGTGAACTTGCTGCACAAATTCAGGAAAGTGTCCGTATTTACGGAAAATACTTGAAACTACGCTCCGCCGTCGTGTTTGGCGGGGTCGCCGTTAGCCCACAGATGATGAAATTACGCGGTGGCGTCGAAATACTTGTAGCGACTCCCGGTCGTTTGCTCGATTTACATCAGCAAAAGGCCATTCGTTTCCACGAGATCGAAACGCTAATTCTCGACGAAGCCGACCGCATGCTCGACATGGGCTTCATTCACGATATTAAGAAAATCATGGCATTGCTGCCACGCGAGCGGCAGAACTTGCTGTTCTCGGCAACTTTTTCTAACGATATTAGACAACTAGCGAAGTCCATCACCAACAATCCTATGGAGATCGATGTCGCGCCGCGCAATTCAACGGTCGATATCATCGCGCAAAAGATCCACCCAGTGGATAAAGACCGCAAGGCTGAATTACTCAGCCACCTCGTGCGCGAGCAAGGTTGGTACCAAGTACTGGTCTTCAGCCGCACGAAACATGGCTCGGACAAGCTCGTTAAACGATTGCAACGCGACGACATAAACGCCGCGGCAATTCACGGTAACAAAAGCCAAGCTCAGCGCACGAAGGCGCTCGCTGCGTTTAAACACAACAAGATCCAGGTTTTGGTTGCTACGGATATCGCCGCTCGTGGCATCGATATCGATCAGCTCTCGCACGTCGTGAACTTCGACTTACCGAACGTACCGGAAGATTACATTCATCGTATCGGACGAACCGGTCGTGCTGGCGCAAGCGGTAATGCGATCTCACTCGTGTGCGCTGATGAGTCTAAGCAGCTACGCGATATCGAACGACTGCTGAAGCGAAAAATCGACCGCGAAGAAGTCGTCGACTTCGAACCAAATCACAGGGTTCCCGAATCTGCCTTGGGTGCTCCTGCTCGCAAATCCAATCGTCCAAACGCCAGCCGGCCAAATAACGAATGGCGCCGCAAGTCGAATGAGCCACGGTCCAACAACGGAAACCGAGCACCTGGCGGCGGGCGCACTAAAGCGAGTGGTAACAGCAATAACAATGGCAATCGACCTGTCGCGCGGCGCGCGAAAGCAGGTTAAATTCGTCTCGCCCAATCTGCCTGACCTAATCGACTAGGCACGCTGTACGACTAGGATAAACACTCGTCGTACAGCGACATCACGCTAGGCTCCGGATCCGTCAGTCGAGATCGCGGTCTTCTCGCGATTCGCTTACCTGACTGAGCGTCGCCGCTCCCGCTCAAGACCCTCGGGCGAACGACAGTCCGCTACCTTCATCGACATTAAGCAAGAGGTTGAGCGTTTGAACGGCTTGCCCTGACGCGCCCTTACCTAAATTATCCAGCTGTGCCACCACCACGACTTGGCTATTCGCCGCGTCGCGCAACACATGCAACCGCAACTCGTTCGAGTCGTTTAAGGCTTCCGGCTCGAGGCGCCCAGTCGTCAAGGTTTCGGCCTCATTGGCAACTGCCACATAAGGTTCGCCGTCGTAATGCGCGCGCAAGATATCCCGGATATCTTGCGGTGAAAGCGCGCCCGGCAGCGCCCACAGTGGCAACGGAACGCTCACAAGCATCCCTTTGTAGTATCGCCCGACGGTCGGCAGGAAGATCGGCGCATTGGTGAGACCGCTCCACCGGGTTATTTCCGGAACGTGTTTGTGCGCCAAGGTCAGGGCGTAGTGATAATTAGCGCTCGAGATAGCATCGGCGCTATCAGAGTTTTCAAATGAATTGATCAAGGCCTTGCCGCCGCCTGAATAACCCGATAGTCCGGTGAGCGAGACTGGCCAATTCGCGGGTATCGCGCCGGCCGCAATTAACGGACGTAGCATCGATACTGCAGCGATCGCGTAACAGCCGGGATTTGAAATCCGCTCCGCTTGCAGAATTCGCGAGCGTTGCTGTCCGTCCAGTTCCGGAAATCCATACACCCAGCCTGGTGAAACCCGGTGTGCACTTGATGCATCGATGATCCGAGTTGTTGGGTTCGTTACGAGTGCGACCGCGTCCCTTGCCGCATCGTCCGGTAGACATAGGATGGCAACGTCGGCCGCATTCAAGGCGGCGGCGCGCGGGCCTAAGTCTTTCCGTGCTGCTGGATCAATTTGAATCAGTTCAAGATCATCTCGATCGGCCAGACGCGCGGCGATTTGCAGACCCGTCGTGCCGGCTTCTCCATCAATGAATACTTTTTGCAATGTCATTACCCCGAGCTCCTCGCGGCCCGGATCTTACACAGGTCGTCACCGTGACGTAAGCGCGGCGCATGTCCCCAAGAACTTGCTCAGCAGTAAGGGTCGCCGGCTGGAACCGTGTTCGGACTCGACAAGCAGGTCGGCATTGGTATGCCAGCCCAATTGGATTCGATCGCTACTGATCCCTAGCGACGCATAGCTAGATAAACGGACCCGGACGCTTAGTCACGAAAGTATCCCTTCTTTCAGCCACGCGTCATAGATTCGACAAAAAATCAGAATATTCTTAAACAACATCAGTTTATTAATATAATTATATGATTAATATAATTATTTAAAAATAACGTCATGTGAATTCTAACCACCAATCAAGACTTATCGATTGATTCGCAGCCGTCGAATCGCGATCTCAATGCGGCATTTACGCGCAAATACGTTGTATTACAACGGCTTCTATCCAACTTAGCGGCAAAATTCGCGATTCGGCGCAATCATCACCCCCCCCCCCCCCACACGGGCGCCTTAATTGCCCAACAATACCGCAAGACAAGACTAAGTTAATTCTACTAGATATAATAAATTCAATAATTTATATTAATAAGTTAATGTTAGAAATAGAATTAAGTATCTCGGCTAAGCCCATGCCGATTACTTCTGGGGAGTAACCATGTCCAAGCAACGTTCGTTCTCGAAACGGAGCGCAACAAGCCTCGCGCTGTTAACATCCTTGATTGCCATGCCATCGATGGCGCCGGCAGCAACGTTGGAAAAAATTCGCGGAAGCGTTGAGCAACCACGCACGCGCCTCGTATTCGACATGGACGAGTCGGTCTATTACACGGTATTCGCGCTCACAAACCCCGAGCGAATTGTGATCGACTTTCGTGATGTGGATGCTGCACGGGTCTCTTCTCAGCCGTTCGCTGTTAAACCCGGAGCGCTGGTTGAGAGCTTACGCTATGCGACTCGTGGCGATGGAGACCTACGGGTCGTGCTTGATCTAGCTCGTTCGGCGACCACGGACACGATTCAACTCGAGCCCACCGGAAGTTCGGGTCATCGTGTCGTGGTGGACTTATTCGATTCTGGATCCGGTCGCGAAATACCGTCAGGCGCGGTTGCCAGTCAGGTCGCAAGGCGTCCTGATTCCACGCCTCCTATTCCGCGTTCGGAAATGCCCGTTCGGCCACTAGCACAAGTTGACCGTCGTGCCGCCGTTCTCAGTGCAGCAGCTACGCCCCCACTTGCGGCGGGCTCCGGCGACGGTAGCGGAGGCTCTTGGCTCAGCAACGCGAAAGCGAAATTCGATGGCACCATGGCAACGTTCGATCCAATTGGTAATCATGTTCGCAAACCCATAGAGCGGGCCGTACCGAATCTGCAATTTCGCGGATTTATTCGGCAATTCTCAGATTTTCTCGTCGACCGACATGGGACCGTCGGCTTCCAACAACAAGACTTTCGATTTCTACAACTGCAGAACTTGGCTGAGTTGGAAACGAGCTACCACGTCGGCACCGGTCTCGACGTGAAGGGCATTGCCCACATGATGTACGACGGCGCTTACGACTGGCAGGATTCGACCGGGCTATTTGCCGACGCCAACGACCGCACCGCCGAGATTTACAATACCGGTGAGCGAGTACTTCGAGAACTCTACGTGAGTTATCGCCGCCCGACGTTCGACTTGAAGCTCGGCAAGCAGCAAGTTGCGTGGGGCAAGATGGACGGCCAGTTCATCGATATCGTCAATGGCATGGACCGCCGCGAGTCGGTTCAATTAGAAAGCGAAGACTACGAATTTCGCCGCTTACCGACGTGGATGGCTAACTCGACATTTCACTTCGGCAGCAGCACGGTTCAGCTACTCTATATCTTTGATTTCGAGGAAGACCGCCAACCACTACCTGGCTCAGCGTGGTACTCGCCGAATCTACCCACCACCACCAACAACGTCGTTCTGCAGACAAAACGTCCGAGCACAGAAAATTTCAGCGACCACGAATACGGCATCAGAGTTGACCGGGCGGCCGGCGCGCTCACTTATGGATTCATTTACATGTACGCCTGGGACAAAAACCCAGTCGATCAGGTGCTCGGTACGCAAGTCGTCAATGGTGATCGCGTGCTCACATTACAAGGGGAACACGAGCGCTTGCACCATGTCGGCGCAACGGCTGATTACGCGACTACTTTTCAGAACGTCCCGTGGGTTGGCAGTCTACCGACTGTATTCAGGGTCGAAGCCTTATATACGAATGGGGTTCGCTTTGCGGATTTTGAAAAACGCGCACAAGCCTTGGCTGGCTCTACAACCGACGGCACCTCGAAAAGAGATACCTTACGGGCCGCCTTCGCCACTGAATTTGGCTTACCCGGACGAACAACCGCGATTATCCAAGCATCGTGGTACCAGACAATCAATCACAAAGAGGAACTCGGCCCAGGCTTCGGCGGGGGTTTTGGTGACGAGTGGAGCTTCATACCGGTCGTTTTCTTGTCTCGGCCGTTTGCGTTTAGCCGAGACCGTCTGAGCATGGAGGCGACATTGTTTCCGTTGATCAACGGCTCGGATACTGGCTGGGGAGGCATCAAGAGCAAACTACGGCTAAGCTATAAGGTCTCGCAGTTCATTAAGGCTAATCTCCTCTACACTAGCTATGACACAGGCGATAGCAACGACCTCTACGGTCAGTACAATAAGTGGGACAACTTTGGCTGGGAGCTAAGCTATGAATTTTAAGGCAGCCAAACCGCTGGCGCGCGCGAGAACGCTGAAATCCGTGGCGGCGCTCGCCCTGCTCAGTAGCTTTCTGAGCGCCAATGCCCAAGAAGCTCAATGGCGTACGCTAGACAATATTTCGAGTGAAGATCGGGCGATGTTCGATCCGGCGACAGGCACTGCTCGAGATAGCGCCATTCCATACGTCCCGGCTGAGCGCTATCCTTTCGAGGCACCTTATACCGCCGAAGAAATGGGCTACCGCGCGACTGAATTTGTACACGTTTCACGCTGGTCAAATTTGCTCGTCGATGCATTCGGCGTCGTCACAAGTTCTGGGTACATCAACCAAGGCACCTCGATCTTCATGGTCACGACGCACGGGCGTAAGGGCCTTGAGGGCTACATTTACGACACCCAACCTGGTGAAGTTTATACTCATTGGATGAACTACGATGTCTTTCCGCCAGATTCGGAAGGCGTTATGCAGTTTTGGACTCCATTTCGTACCGACAAAGAATTTCGCACAAAAATGGATTTCTTCGTCTACTCGCCGCAACTCCGCCGAGTGCGGCGCCAACCCGAACCGCGGCGTGATCAACGTTTCCCGGATAACTCGCAGACCTTCGATGACGTCGTTGGCCGTGATCCGTGGGAACTCGATTGGGAAGTGCTCGGTACGGATGTATTGCACGGTACGCAACGATTCCCGAATACCCGCCCGACCATTACATTGAATATGGCAGATCAAGGTTTCGTCGAACGCGAAACGAGTAGCCTGAAGATGATGGGAGATACTTTTGAGCACTACCTTGCCGATGGCAGCGTCGAGTGCTGGGTAATAAAAGGCACCATGAAACCGGATTGGCTACCGGGCTACAACGAAAAATACCTGGTCATGTGGCTTGAGAAGAACACCTTCTTTCCGCTGCGGATTGAAAAATACGGCAACGACGATCGGCTGATGATGGTCGAAGAACGATTGGCGCAGCATCAGATCCCGAGTATGGGCACTTTTGGTTATGCGTCGTTCAACTCAGTGTACTGGAACGTCGATCACGATTTACTGAGTTACAGTTTTCACGACGCACACCACGTTCGCGATTGGACCCCGGAGGAAGAAAAAATGATCTTCACCGCGGAATTCATGCGCCGCGAATGGCTCCTCGAACCGCTCAAATCGCAAACACGAATCGACTCGCCAGATAAATTCTTCATGCGCCCTCATTTGTATCCCGAAAGATTTCCAAATGAGCGTAATGTCACCTTATCTCCCGAAATCGCTGCGCGTTATGCAGCCCAAGAAGCAGCTGGAAAACTCGTGTTTCAAACGCAGTGAGCCGGCGACTCAGCTAACTGTGAGACGCGCGTTCAAGATCGTTGCGACGATAACCCTCGCGAACGCGCTTTCCGCTTGCGGGTCACCGGAATCGGCGACCATCGAAGGCCGTCCGTCAGGACCTTATCGAATGACCTTCGAGGCGCACCCGGCTAACCCTGCTCCGCAACAAAAAACCCTACTAACAGAAAGAATTACTCTGCGGCGCGGTGGCACGCCTGTGCAGGGCTTGCAAGTCCTGCATGAAAGGGTGATACACAATTTCATCGTGAATTTAGATTTCACGAGTTTCGCGCACATTCATCACGAAGACTTCGCGCCGATTGGCCGAGCGGATCTTGACAACGCCACGCTACAGTTTCCGTATTCGTTCCCAACTCGTGGTCGCTACCGCATCGTCAGTGAGTTTACTCATCGTAATCGGAGCTGGACAAAGCATTTCGATATTGCTGTTGGTGATCCGGCCGACGAACCGAATGTCCAGGTCGATCTCACTCGAGAGATATCCCGCGGCCGCTATCGCGCATCATTATCTGTCTCGCCGCCCATTCCGGTCGCGGGCTTCGAGACTGAATTAGTGCTCGAGCTGGCACGAGACGATCAGCCGGTAACTGATTTAGAACTTATCTTAGGATCGGAAGCGCATGTCGCCTTATGGCGTACGGACGGAAGCCAATTTGGCCACACGCATAGCTATACGCCCCACATGGCCGCGATGATGTCGCGAATGCACGACCGCACCATCGATCCCCAAACCCGCGCGAAAGCCATGACCGAGATGATGATCGGGATGTCGAATATGCCATCAGAACTCGTCTTCGAAGGTCCCCATGTCCCATTGAGATTCGTATTCGCGGAACCGGGTACCTACGCGGTGTTTATCCAATGCGCTCCTGGCGGAACGGCTGAGGTGTTCAACTTTATGCTCGAAGTTGAAGCCTATCGCGAAGGTATGACGACAGATATTGACCCGTGGGTCTCGCCGAACGCGCACCACGATCAGGCACATCTGTGATTCGCTCAATCCTACTCGCGCTCGCCCTGGCGCACAGCACAGCCGCGTTTGCGGGACATGGCTTTATGAATTCGTTCGAGGATATTCAATCGCTGCCCGATCCGGGCACCACCCCTGATGAGCTTGGCTATCAAGTCGACTCCTGGCAGGAGCAGGTGCGGCTCGCCATCGCCTCAAGTCCAGAAGAACGTTACGTTTTGGCGCTGGAATTATGCCGCGAGAAACTCGCCGAGACTGAGGCTATGGTGGTCAAAGAAAACGCGAGCGCGGCGAAAACCGCCGTCGGCGCCTACACCCGCTATCTTGACACAGCGGCACAAGCACTCGAGTCGCATAGCCAAGCGGCACGGGTAAATTTGAATCTCGAATTTGCGAACACGCTCCTCGAACACCAGTACATTGTGTCTGTGAATTATTTGGATCTACCGCGTGACGCGAGAGTCCTCATGCTGGAGGCAATGCGGGTCGCCGATTCTCATTACGGTAAAGTATCTAGTTTGCTTGATCGCAAAGTCAAAGAGTCGTTATTTTTTAAAGAAGAAAAAGTCCGCTGGTCGACCGAAATGGCAGAACAAGCGGATATTCAAGGCCTTTAATTCCTCGTTCGTTTTCTCGTAGTCTCAAGTAGAATTTAGCCCCGAGTGATCGCCCAAACGATCTCGCTCGGGGCACAAACCAAGGAGTCAAACTGTTATGAATCTAGGTCTCATTTTTATCGGTGGCGATACCACGGTTAGAGAAATCACGACAATTGCCCAACAAGCTGAGCAGAGCGGTTTTACCTCTGCTTGTATGGCCGAAGCTTGGCGTAGCGGCTGGGTTCCACTGACGGCGATGGCGAGTGCGACCTCGACAATCAGACTCGGTACTTATGTGTTGAACGCGTACGGACATAGTCCTCTTTTCACGGGCATGTCGGCGGTTGATTTCAACGAGTTCAGTGGCGGGCGACTGATGCTTGGAATCGGCGGCGGAAATCGAATAATCAATGAACAATGGCAAGGCATCGAACACGCGCGAGTGCTGACAAAAATGCGTGAATACGTGACGCTCTTAAAAATAATCGCCCGAACTCGACTTGGCGAAACGGTAAATTACAAAGGTAAAGTTCATTCCATGGAATGGTCGCCGGCCATTGATCCTGGTGATACGCCCTACGAAGTCTACTTGGCTGCCGTGTTTCCGAAAATGCTTAAAGTAGCTGCTCAAGTAGCGGATGGCATTGGCGCGGGCGCAACCTTATCCGCCGGATACTTGCGCGACGTATTGAAACCGCAAGCAGCGGCTGCGGCTATTGCAGCAGATCGCGATCCTGCGTCGTTAAAATGGACTGCCGTTGGGATCATCGCGGCCGACGCCGATCGAGAGCGGGCACGCCGCGCAGCGCGTGAGGCCATTTGTCACCTCTACGCCCCGCTACCCCACCCCTACTATGAATACACCATGCGCGAACAAGGATTCGGTGCCGCGGCGGACGCGTTGTTAAAGTTGATGCCGGCTGGGAAACTCGAAGCAGCAGTTGATGCGATCCCAGACGAATGCGTGGATCAACTCGTCATTGCCGGCACCGTAGAGGATTGCCTGGAGCGCCTGGCAAGCTACGACGATGTGCTAGACGATATGCTTTTTCTCAATGCAATGCCGGCGACAGATGGCGATATTATCAAAGCCTACCAGCCGCTAATGGATATTGCTCGAAAATAATTCGTCGTGGAATCGCATTGGTCTGCAATTTTCGGGAAGGCTTCTAATGAATGGGTCGGGTCGAAATTAGCATACTGATAGGCGACGGCTAGGGTACGGCCTGTTTCTGCGCTACCACTTGCCCGTGGACCATCGTCATCTTGACGATGGTCGCGGCGATCTCCGACGCATTGATCTCAAAAATATTCTGATCAAGAACGATCAAGTCTGCCCATTTTCCGATGGTTATCGATCCCGTAACGGATTCTGTGCGTTGCGCTCGTGCACCATCCAAGGTGAATATTTTTAATGCCTCGCTAAGTTGAATAGATTGTTCGCCCCACAACGCGCCGCAGATCCGATCTGCCACTCGGATCGCGGCGCGTCACCATCGCCTGGATGCCTTTCCAGGGGTCCATCGACGACACAGCAGCAGGCCAATCCGATCCAGCTAACAACGACGCTCCTGATTCTAGCAAATCTTTGATCGGCCAATACTGTTCAGCTCTAGCGCCGATGGCGTGGCGAATCGAATCTATGATTGGCGCGGGATACCAAATATACGGCGACAGATCCGCAACGACGTTGAGTTTCTGAAATCGATGAAGGTCGGCAGCGTCAACGAATCCGGAGTGCGCAAGTTCATGACGCAGGTCGGAGCGTCCTGACAAGTCGTGAGCTTTTTCTATTGCATCGAGCGCGCAGCGTACCGCGCGATCCCCAGCCGTGTGCAACTTCACAGTGAACCCGCTTCCTCTAGCGCTGCAATGTCTTGCGATAGTAGCGTTTCATCTACATGTAACGAACCGCAATAGTCGTTCGGATAATCCGGATGGGTTTGTACGGTGCCAACATCGCAGCACTGCGCGCGGCCGTTGGCACACCGTCTAGATATATCTTGGCGAAACGCGTGTCGACATTCGGGCTTGCGTAACGGTCGCGTAGTAATTCAATGCCGTCATAATCCAACGGCGTTTCGCGGTGCCCATACGGGGGCGAAATACAAGCAACAACGTGGATCTGCAAATCACCTTTCTCGTCCAAGGCGTGATAGGCCTTCAATAACGTTTCGTTGACGTCCGCATCAGTGACACCTGTTATCCCATAGCCATGTGCGATCCGGACCATCTCCGCCACACCAGCTTCGTATTGTTCTTCCGTCCAGTCGGGTAGGCGATTGCGTACTAGAGAATCGGCTTGCTCAATGAGTAATCCCGTCGGCTCACCAGAGTCTGGTTCGCGCATGATTTTCCCACCAGCCGGATCTTCGCTGAATCGATCAATACCCGCTAAGCTCAGTGCTTTCGAATTCGCCCAACCGTTATGATCGCTGTCGTCACGCAAATAAACGGCTTTGTCGCCGGCGTGTTGGTCGAGCCATAGACGTGGCGTGCCAATGTCAAAGGTGTCGAAAAAACCGCTGTCCGAGCGTCCGCCAAGAATGCAGGTTCCTGGCAAATTCTTTGCAACACTCGCAGACACCGCTAGAGCGATCTCATCCGGTGTCGCACTAAATTCGAACTTGCAACTAAAGAGATCTGCAATGGCGCCCTTCGTTGGGTGACAATGCCCGTCTATCAATCCCGGCATCACCATGCGTCCGCTGAGATCGACGACTTGCGTGTTTTGATCGCAGTAAGTCCGGATCTCTGCCGTCGTACCACACGCCATAATTCTGCCGTTTCGGATCGCAACTGCCGCCACGCTTGGTAAGCTCGGGTCGACGGTATAGATAAAGCCGTCAATCAAAATCGTGTCCGCGGGGTTCTTCATTAGTGAGCCTTCGATTTACTTAGCTCTGGCTATTCAAGTAGTTCGTTAGGGTCGCTCTAAGCGTCGCCCCGAACGCTGCTTCGATTGTTCGATCGGAGATTTTATCGACAGCTCCTAAAATTGCGCGCTAAGGATCAATTGCTAGAAGCCCAAATCGGCTCTTCGTGTTTTCCAGCAATTCGGGTTGCCGAGCAATTTTAACTCACGGATAACAAAGAGTTACATCGGTGATGACGACTCGACTGTTCATTGAAAACACTTTCCTAACCGAGGCACCAGCACGAATCCAAAATGCACCGCCGCGCTGATTAAAACAGTTCAATCAAGTAGTTAGGGAGGCTCTGCCCCAAATCAGGTGGGTAAATCTGATCTGAGAGCGGTAGCAGGGTAGAGATCTAAGCCACCCAGATAGAAATAAATGGCGTTGGCAAAGCGCTGCTTATTGCGAAATCGGGGATGTAAAAAGAAGTGTGTAACGGGTTGTCGAAAAATTGTTAATAAAGGGATCATGAGATGGCCAGAGTAAAAACGAAAGAAGATTTATTGATTGAAGAATTACTGAAGGATTATTCAGATCCAAAGCAGATCCTGGGGGAGTCGGGTCTGCTCAAGCAGCTGCAAAAGAAATTGGTAGAACATGCGTTACAAGCAGAGCTCAATGAGCACCTGGGTTACGAAATACACGAGGAAGCGATTGGCACGAACCGGCGTAATGGGCTCGGGCGCAAGACGGTGCAGAGCGAGTCTGGTCAGTTTGAGATAGACGTGCCGCGAGATCGAGACGGTAGCTTTGAGCCGCAAATTGTGAACAAGCGCCAGCGTCGTCTTGAGGGCTTCGATGATAAAGTGTTGTCGCTGTATGGTGGTGGTTTGAGTACGCGCGAGATCCAGAGTCAGCTTGAAGATTTGTATGGCGTGGAGGTTTCGCCGACGCTGATCTCCAACGTCACCGACGCGGTGCTCGACGAGGTCAAGGCGTGGCGTTCGCGTCCGCTGGATGCGGTTTATCGGATTGTTTATTTCGATGCCTTGATAGTGAAATCACGGCAGGACGGCTCGGTAAATAACCGGGCGGTGTACCTAGCATTAGGCATCAATATGGAAGGCGAAAAGGTGCTGCTGGGCCTGTGGATGTCGGAGAACGAGGGTGCAAAATTTTCGGCAATTGCTCCTGCATTGCTCAATCTCCTGCGTCCTGAAGTCGTGGCTGTCAGTGTTCAATGAGCTGAAAAACCGAGGCATGGAAGATTGCTTTGTTGCGTGTGTCGACGGGCTGAAAGGATTGCCTGAAGCGATCGAAGCCGTCTACCCGCACACCCAAGTTCAGCTGTGCATCGTTCATAAAGTGCGCAACGCACTGAAGTACGTACCCTGGAAAAACCGTAAAGTGGTTGCTGCCGATCTACGCGCCATCTACGCCGCGCCGACATTGGCGGCGGCCGAACAGCCGCTGGAGAATTTCGCTGAGCGCTGGGACGACGACCGCCATGGATGGCGGAAGTTTGGACAATGCAGGAGCAATTGCCCATCAAGTACCCAGCGATCAGTCCAGCCTGGCGCGCCGATGGGCAACGGCTGACGGTGTTGTTCGATTATCCGCCTGACATCCGGCGGGTGATCTACACAACCAACGCCATCGAGTCATTGAACTACTCAATGCGCAAGGTACTCAAAAATCGTGGGGCATTTCCGAGCGACGAATCAATTTTTAAAGTGCTTTATCTTGGTTTGAACCGGGTCGCGAGAAAATGGACGTTACCTTTCCAAAATTGGATGGCGGCGCTCAATCAGTTCGTCATTATGTTCGGGGACAGGGTTCCCATGTGAAGGGCAGTTACACAGTTAACTTGACACCCTCGATAGTTTTGTTTTCCTGTCGAGCGAAAGTGAGACACTTGGATTCGACGTCATCCGAGATTTCCGGAGTAGACAGGATTCACTGCTCGTGTCGGACGATTTAACGTTGCTGTTCGACGACCAAGCCAATCACACCTTAGTGACGTTGACGGATAGCAACGACTCCATAGTGGGTACGATCGACATATTAGGTAGTTCGTTTAATTCAGCTTCCGACGTCACGCGGCTCTCTGTTCAAGAGTCGATTGCGATCGATGACCTCTTCGTCTAGCGGGAGTCCTATAACTTAATTGGCTGAACCACCACCCGGCGCATACTGGGCGTGCGCCGGGAATCGCCGGTCTCTCGGTCTGTCATCGTACGTCGAAAACTCCAAGCTAGCTCGTAATTTTCAGCTAGCGCTGTAATCGAACCGAACGCGACTTGCTTAATCTTCTCCGCGGAGAAGCTACACGCCGGTTCAATAGGTCACAGCAAGCGTCTAGCGAAAGCAAACGATTTCACACGCAAGCGCATCGTCAATGGAAAAGTAGACTCGTTTCCTTGAGTTTCGCCGCGGCTCGCTGAATTTATAGTCTGATTCTGCCGGCGGTTGAAGCCAGTGCGTTGCACGCCGTCCAATCAGACGACGTTCGATTACGTCTGATCTACGCATAACGCGCAAGTTCGAATTCTCGATGAGCCGACTTACATCGATCCGCTAGATTCTTGACACCCGCTTTACTCGGCGTCGAGAATCAAAGTCCATATTGGAGTTGAAGCGATGAAGGTAGATTCAGGAATTACGTGGGAATTGGATCGCGTCGGACCGCAGGCTCGCGCACTTGAAGAACTCGGCTACGCCGGGTTGAAGTCGATAGAGACCGCTCACGACCCTTTCTTGCCGTTGCTCCTCGCATCGCAGACGACCTCGCATGTGGATCTCATTACGGGCATTGCCGTCGCATTTGCGCGCTCGCCGATGACCTTAGCGAACGTTGGACATGACCTTAATGCCGCATCCAAGGGACGCTTGCTACTAGGCCTCGGATCGCAAATTCGCCCGCACATCGTGAAACGCTTTTCGATGCCGTGGTCCGCGCCGGCGGCACGCATGCGTGAATATATTCTCGCGATGCACGCAATTTGGGATACCTGGTACGACAATAAACCGTTAGAGTTCATCGGCAAATTTTATACGCATACGTTAATGACACCGTTTTTCACTCCGACGAATACACACTACGGGCGACCAAAGATTCATCTTGCGGCCGTCGGTCCACGCATGACAGAGGTTGCGGGCGAAGTCGCAGACGGCCTACTCGTGCATGGATTCACAACCGAAGCCTATCTTCGCAATGTCACATTACCTGCGCTCGAGCGGGGTTTCGCAAAAGCGGGCAAAACGCGTGCCGATTTTGAGATTTCGTACCCGGTCTTTTCGATCAAAGGCCGGGATGAACGTGAGATCGCGAGCGCGGAAAAAAAAATGCGCGAGCAGGTAGCGTTCTATGGATCCACCCCTGCCTATAAACCCGTATTGGAATCCATTGGGGCGGGAGAAATCCAAGCTGAACTGAACGCCATGTCAAAACAAGGCCTTTGGGCGGCGATGGGCGACGTCATTAGCGACGACGTACTCGATAAATTCGCGGTATCCGGTGGGCCTGTCGAATTGGCCACGCAGATTAAATCACGCTATGGAGATATCATCGACCGAACGTCTGCGTCCTACACCGATCTCAATGAATCGGAAGGCGCTGAATTTATCGACACACTAAAACAGCCGCTCTAATTCAGCTGCGAAGTCGTAGTATCATCAACCATCGCGCAATTCGAAGCAAACTAAGGGGAGACTATTACTGTGGATTTAGGGTTAAGCGGGAAACGCGCCATCATCACGGGCGGGACACGGGGCATCGGACGGGCAATTGCCGAATGTCTCGTTCGAGAAGGCTGTTCAGTTTCGATATGCGCACGCAACGGCGAAGAAGTCACAAGCGCAGTAACCAAGATACAGGCGTTAGCACCGCAGGGAACACAAGTGACCGGGTCGGTAGCGGACGTAGCAGATACTGAAGGACTTGCAGCCTGGATTAACGCCACGGCCGAGAACTTTGACGGTCTTGATATAGCGGTCGCAAATGTTAGCGCATTGAGTGGCGCCCCAGATGAAGAAAGTTGGCGCACTGCCATGGAGATTGACATGCTAGGTACGGTTCGTACCGTCGAAGCAGCCTTGCCGCATCTCGAAAAGTCGGACGCGGCGGCAATCGTTGCTGTTTCTTCTACCGCCGCACTTGAAGCGTTTGGCGGACCCAGACCTTACAACGCGGTTAAGGCTGCCGTGATTAATTACATGTCGAATTTGGCCACGGTGCTCGCGCCGAAACAGATCCGCGTAAACACGGTGTCTCCAGGGACTATTTATTTCGACGATGGCGTGTGGGGCGACAGAAAACGTGAGCAGCCCGAAATTTACAAGATGGCTCTCGCGAATAATCCGCTCGGACGTATGGGGTCGCCGGCGGAAGTCGCTAACGCTGTTACGTTCGTCGCCAGCCCAGCCGCGAGCTTCATCACGGGCTCTAACTTTGTCGTCGATGGTGGATTCACGCGTCGAGTTCAGTACTAGGGCTTGTCGATGTTTCGTACAAGTCGTTGTTGCCCGTGCAAATTTGCCAATCAAGGCGCGGCGAGCGCGGTTTGGTTGTTCCAAATGAGCGAGCCGCAACTTTGATTGGCGAATTTGCACGGGCAACCCGCAGGACTGAGGCCACATCGGCGTCCAGCTTCGTTATCGCGGCTCATGTAGCTCAGATACACAACGCTTGCTCTGCCTTGTTGGACCCCAATCTGGCTTCAGCAGCGACTTGTCCGAAAGACCAACAGGACCTAATTACGTAAGCGATTCAGATCGCGGTAACGATAATGCCGGACTGCGCTGTAGCTACGGCCGTTGCTCTATCACTCACGCACTGACGGAGCACCGCGCCCCAAGCGTATCCGGCCGACGTCTGCGTGAGATGATGCGCCTCGATGCGTCCTCGAATCACACCGCCATAAGGTTCGCGGATGCTACGGGTAGCGTTCGACGCGGTACTCGCACTTGGAATCCGCGATCGATTCGTGCCGCGCCCCAATGGACTAACGCTCAGTCGAGCTTGCATCCATGTGTCGCAGCTCTTAGATATTATTCTTACCAAGCTGTTCGTCGATATAGTCCGCTTGTCGAATAGCTAAGCTGACGATGGTTAAGGTTGGGTTTTCGCTCGCGCTGGTCGTGAATTGGCTACCGTCCGAGACAAACAAATTTTTGATGTCGTGGCTTTGGCCCCATTTGTTTACCACCCCGTCTTTCGGCAACGCACTCATGCGGTTGGTGCCGAGATTATGGGTCGATGGGTAAGGCGGCGTCTCCATGACTTTCGTCGCACCAACGGCTTGGTGCACTCTAGAACCCACATCGAACGCGTGCCGGCGCATCGCTAGATCATTTGCATGGTCATCGTAGTGCACGTTCGGGACCGGCATACCGTATTGGTCTTTTTCGGTTGCGTGCAGCGTCACTGCGTTGGTTTCTTGGGGCATATCCTCGCCAACTATCCACATTCCAGCGAGCCGTTCATAAGCATCCATAAACTCGGTAAATTCTCGACCCCAAGCGCCAGGTAGTAGAAAGGCCGCAAGAAACGGAATGCCTAGCGATACGGTTTCCAGTTCATAGCCACCGGCAAAACCGCGCTTCGCATCGTGACCGGATTCGTCGGCAATAATCCCGGCCATCGTCGTTCCGCGATACATGTGCACGGGTTTATCGAAAATGCTGTAGATCGAACCGGTCAAATGCCGCATATAGTTTCTACCAACTTGGCCCGACGAATTCGCTAGCCCGTTAGGGAAAAGACTCGATGCGGAATTAAGTAGAATGCGCGGACTTTCGATTGAGTTACCTGCGACGCACACGATTTTCGCGAGCTGTCGATGATGATTGCCGTCTTTATCGGCATACACGACGCCAGTCACCTTCCCCGCCGCATCGTGTTCGACGTTTAATACGTGGGATAGTGCGCGGATCTCGAAATTGCCCGTTTTCTCAGCTTTGGGGATCTCTGTATACAAGGTCGACCACTTCGCGCCCATCCGACACCCTTGAAAACAAAAGCCCAATTGTCGGCATGAAGTGCGCCCGTCGCGCGGTTCAGAATTAATCGCCATGCGGCCTGAGTGAACATGTTGGTAGCCTAGTTTTTTCGCGCCCGCTTCCATGACCTTAAAATTATTGTTTCCTGGCAATCCAGGAATGCCGTTTGTGCGCGTCACCCCCATCTTATCTTCCGCTTTGGCGTAGTACGGTTCCAACTCTTCCAATGTCACCGGCCAGTCTAGAAGATTCGCGCCATCGATTTTTCCGTAGTGCGATAACGCTCGAAATTCGTGATCCTGAATACGTAAACTCGCGCCGGCCCAGTGGACCGTGGTGCCGCCAACAGTCTTGCAAATCCAGGCAGGCAAGCCCGGGAAATCCTTCGCCACGCGCCAATCTCCTGACGTCGTTCGCTTATCCAACCAGGATATTTTGTCGAACATAGGCCATTCTTCGTTGGCGAAGTCCTTTGTGTAATCAAGACGCGCGCCTGCTTCCAAGCAAACGACTTTATGACCTTTCTGCGCAAGCTCGTTACCTAGCGTTCCGCCGCCTGCACCAGAGCCGATGATCACGATCACTGAACTATCGTCTAGATCGAATTTATTTGTAGTCATTTATTATTCCCTAGCTAGGAGTCGGTCGGACTTGGAGCATTCTATTGCGGAAAAGCCGGATTCGGCTATTTTTAGTACACTTTCTCGTTAAATAGCATGACTATTCGCTTCAAAACTACACTAAGAATAACTCGAACCGGACTTTCCCTCGTGACGAACGCCTAAGTCCAAGGGGCTCCTAGGAGTTCTTATTCGCAATTAACCCCTCACTTGTGGTGGGCTCCAATTGCTAAACCGAAATTAATAACGCCGTCGCGTACATGATACCCGCGCCAGCACAATATCCTGCCACAGATGCAGCGCTAAAGCGCGGTTTTGGATGGTCTGCGTGGGCGCGGGCAACTGCAAAACGGTCAATTTCCACAATCACCTGAGTGATAGCTCCAGCGCCAATCCCGAAATAGGCCGCAACCCAGTGGGGAGAAAACGAAAAAGCCCCTAGCCAAATACCCGGAATGATTGGTAGGCCCGCAACTAACGCCAAACCAATCAACAACGGTAAACCAATATTGTCCTTAGTTAATGGTGACACGAGACCGAAACCTTCACTGATATTGTGTAACGCGAAGCCGATGACAAGATACGCACCTAACGATATTTTGTTCGCGGCAAAGGAACCGCCGATAGCCAATCCTTCGCCAAAATTATGCAAGCCGATCCCGAGCGCGATTAAGGCGGCAATGCGGACGCTGGTATTGCGCTGCTCAGAACCTTGGTTCAGCGCGAGCAAAACGGCCGCGGTGAGAACCATCGGAATAATGACGAGTAGCGGACCGCCGAATATAGGACTTGCTTGAGCGGATAATTCAAACCCTTCCGCCGCCATGTCGATCAATAAATAGCTCAGTAGACCAATTGTGAGGGCGGTCAAGAATTCGCGCCCGCTTGTGCCAAGCGTTTTTAGCCAGGGGAAAAACAGCATGCCCAGCGAGATCGGGAACAGTCCAACGCATAATCCCAGCACTGAGTATTCGATCAACAACGAGCGGTTCAGAGTTGGGGTTGGGAGGGCCGCGTCTACTGTGTATTCAAACGTTTCACCGCGCGCGCTGATGAATTTCAAGTGGTGAGTTTCGGATTCCATCCAAGGAAACTCGATGGATAATTCTACAGACTTTGCTCGCCCGATAGGTCCTGGCGGTTGTTGGGTAAACATCCAATATCCGCCATCAACCATGACTTGAGCAATAAACGCAGGTTCACTGCTTTGCCCGCGAAGTTTCGCGACGAACCCAAGGTCGGTAACTTGCACTCTTTCCACCGTCACGTCGGCGGCTATCGGAAAGTCTGAAGATGTCGAGAACGTCGCGTCGAGAAACCGAGGAGTCGACAGTATTAGGGCAACCGCGAACGCACACAGGATCCCGAACGCCAATAGTTTGCTGGAACGCATTTCAAATATGCCCGCGTAGATTCCTGTCTGACATCTTCATTCACCTTCTGCCGTCGAGGTGTCGCTTCGCGTAATGCCGATCTCTATCCAAGCGCGTTTTACACTACGTCGAAAAAACCCGTCCAACCTTGTTCTGCAAACTCCGTTTGATGTGCATGGAACATGTACATCCCAGGCTCGTGATCCGCAAACGAAAACTCCAATATCCCGCGTTGGCCTTGGCACTGCATCACGGTGTCGACGGTGTGAGAGGTAGGCGTCAAGGTCGTACCATGATCGTAGTATTGAAAGAAATTCGCATGCAAGTGGAATGAATTAATTGGATCGAATTCCGTGATGTTAACCAAGTAGACGCGGATCGGGCGGTGACGGTCGATTTTGATCGGCCGCTTCGCGAACGCGTGGGCAATTGAGTTAACCGCGTAGACTTCGTTTTCCTGATCGAAATTCACGTCGAAGCCGTTCATCACCATGAGTAATTCTTGCCACTGCGCGTTCTCTGGTGATCCCAGTAGTCTCGAACGGGCGGCCAGTTCAAATTCAGGATGTTGCGCTGGATCCGGGTCGATAATAAACGCGCCGTATAAGCCTTTGTGTACATGGCGCTGTAGTGGCATCGAGTGGCAATGATAGAGGTGACATCCGAATGGCCGGGCCTCAAACTCATACGTGAAGCTTTCCCCGGGTGCGACTTCACCGACACCCGGCAGTCCATCCATGCGCGCCGAGTGGATCCCATGGAAGTGAATATTGTGCGGATGGGTACCGTAGTTTGTAAACTCGACCCGCACGATATCACCCTCTGTCACCCGTAAAGTCGGACCGGGCACACGACCGTTGTAGGTCCAGGCTGGAAAAATCAGATCGGGAGCAATTTCGATGTCGCGGTTAATTGCCGATATTTCAAACGTGCGCACCGGACGCCCATTCGGATCAGTCGTTAAGACGCCGGAATCCCAATCAGTGAGCATCGCATACGGATCGAATCCATTGCGCGCATTGTCGACGTCGCCGACTGTGCCCATCTTGCCGTGATGCGCATCGCTAGCCAGCACAGACGGGCTGGCACCGGCGACCAATGCGGAGCCGAAAAGTGCACGACGCGAGAGGGATGTTTTGACCCATTCGAACATTGGGGCTATCCGTTATCCGGTTTTTTCATCTATACACCTAGCGACGCTCGGATACCGAGAGGACTCAATCACCACTGTTCGAACAAGATCGCCAAACCAAATTTCCGTGCGCAAGGAAGGCCATTGTCACCTACTTCATTCCGTATTCTTCCGCACCGCCACCGCGAGCCGGCCCCTCAGTCGGATCAACGTTGTCGGGAATATCTGCGATTAGCGATTCAGCGGTGAGAATTAAAGCGGCAACTGACAGCGCGTTTTCTAACGCCGTGTAAGTTACTTTCACCGGGTCCATTACCCCTGCTTCAAGCATATTAACGAACCCACCCGTGCGCGCGTTGTAACCGATACCCGGCTCGGCCGCGGTGACCTTGTCGATTACCATCTGCGGGTCGACACCGCTATTTTGAGCGATGCACGCCAGTGGTTTTGTTAAGCACCGCTTAACAACCAGGGCCCCTTCTTTGCGGCCGCCGGAAAGTTTGGCGATGAGTTCGTCAACTTCCGGAATCGAACTAATTAGCGCGCAGCCGCCGCCGGGCACAACGCCTTCTGCAATCGCCGCACGCGTCGCATTTAGGGAGTCTTCGATCAATTGGACTCTTCGTTTCTGCTCAACCGGAGTAGAGCCGCCGGCATGAATAACAGCAACGCCGCCGGACATCTTTGCCAATCGAATATTAAACTTGTCTTCTTCAATAGGCACCTCATTCAGTTCGAGCTGACGGCAAATTTGATCCACTCGCCCTTTGATGCTCTGCGGGTCTCCGCCGCCTCCAGAGAGTACAGTTGAATCAGCGGAAATCTTGATTTGTTTCGTCGTCCCTAAGTCGCCCACCTTCGCGTCATGAAATTGCATCCCTAAAGCTTTAGCAAATACACGTCCCCCTGTGGCGATCGCGATATCTTCCATCATCGCCTGGCGCCATTTGCCGTACTCGGGTGCATGTACTGCGACAATTGCAGGTCCTTCATCCTTCGCCAGCATTGCCGCGACAGCCTCGGCAGAATAGTCGTCGGCGATAACCAACATCGGTTTTTGTGCTTCATTAGCCAGAGCGCGCAATACCGCAACATCTTTTGCGTTCAATATGCCGTGGTCGGTAAGTAAAATGACTGCGTCGTCTAATTTTATTTGCATCGATTCGACGTCGTTCACCATATGATGCGAAACGTAGCCGCGTTCATACGCCGCACCCTCTATGACGTCAACGGTGGAGGCCACAGTTAAGCCGATATCTGCCGTGACAATTCCCGTAGGTCCAACCTTTTCCAGCGCTTCGGCTACGAGTCGACCCGTGAGATCATCGTTGGCTGCGATAATTGCGACGGCCGTCGCGGCACCTTCGATATCCTTGACCGGGGTTGCGGATTTTTTGAGGTTCTCGATCACCACAGCCACGGCCTCGCCCATCCCATCGACCAGATCGAGTGCTGCGACATCGCCCTCAAGCGATTTAAACCCTTCCTGAATCATCGCATTCGCAAGCACCGTGGCAGTGGTGGTACCGTCTCCGGCGATTTCATTAGTCCGTTTAGAAACTTCGCGGACAACCTGCGCACCCATATTTTCGAAACGATCTGGGAGTTCAATCTCCGCGGCAATGCTTACGCCGTCGCGTGAAACGATTGGAGTGCCTATTGGCACATCGATAATCGCGTTGCCACCTTTCGGCCCTAATGTGGACTGCACAGCTTTCGTTAGGAGGTTTGCGCCACGGCCCAAAGCCACGCGAGCTTCCTTCCCGAAAATCATCATTTTGGCCATACCCTACTTCCCCAGTCGCCCTCTCAGGCGAGCATCCATTACGTTAAATTAAGATTCTCAATAGGTCCGCGCGAAGTTGCTCAAACAAATGCGAAGTCAGCGGAATTTACTCGGAATCGCGCGGTGAAATAAAACTGTTCTATTCGGTATCCCGATCGCTTGGTTCGGCAACGGCCCGAGCTCGCAGTGGGTTAGGCGTGACCCGCAACGCATAAGGGTTTCCAAACCCTCGGTCGCAAACGGGTCGTTCTCGTTATTGTACGCAGGTGTTTTTCTTCTAAACCCTTAGCAGCGAGAATCCGTATTTTGGAACGTCGATTCCCAGCTCATCGGTACCTTCAAGCGCCCAACCGGCTACCCTTTATTCTTCGTATTGTAGTGCTTCGTCTTGGTCACCAAAAATGATGACTTTGTTTTCATCGATCATCACCATTCGTCCGTAATGAGTAGACATCACAACCTCGAAATCGTAGGCAGTAAATTCACGGCCGATCGCTTCGCTTAACTCTTCCATGTCGAAAATCATTTTCCCTTCGATATCGAGACGGATCATAGCGGGGTAATTCAGCACTTCTATACCGGGTTTTTCCGCCATCACTTCGGCGATGACTCGCGCATCCGCGCTGTCATTCATGGTCACGCCACAGCGATGTGAGATGGTGTCTTCGCGGTTTAGATCTTTAAATGTTTGTGTAGTCATAGCGCTGTCCCCTCGGGCAAACTTACATCGATTTCCGCCAAGATCTCAGCGAATTTTGTTTTCGCCTCTACGAGCGCCGAATCGAAATCTGCCCCACTGTCACCGGCGGACGTCCACACGGGTTTCAATTGAGCCGTTGCGTCCATACAGAGCGGCAAATATTTCGCTAGCCAACCCGTCATAATTTTTTTGTTTGCCGCACCACTCTCCGCATCCCCATTAACCAACGCAAACAAGGTCAAGGTGTTGGCGAGATTACGTCGATAATCTTCGCTGGCCGCCGATACCACCGCGGGGGTGACGAAGTCGTTGAAATTCGGGCCCGCGCGCATGATGAAGCCACTGCGAAACACCTCGCCGACTAAGGCCTCAAAAACGACGTTCACAGCAAAATATATTTCCATGTGATCTGTTGCGGCGAGAATGGCTTCGACGGCCTTGCGAGCTCCTTGCCAGTTCGCATCTTCCATCCAGGTTTTTTTGCCCGCATCCGCATCGATCGTAATGTCCATACCGATGTCGCCGAGATACAAGGTAATGTCTTGCGACAAGCGCAGCTTGTAGGACGCATTGGTTAGCATTGTGTTGTTCACCATCTGCGTTAGACCGTCGCGCTGCGCTTTCATTAACGCCACGCCGAGGCCGAATTCCGCATGTTTAATTGCGCCAAAATGGTCTTGGAGAACGCCGACCCACGGTTTTGAAAATCGTCCCGGGGCGCCGTCGCTACGCGCATTATCAACGACCATCTTGATCGTGTTTTCTATATGGCTTTGACGTTGGTAATGCGTCCGCGACCATTCTTGATCGGGTGCTCGGAAAACATGCCAATCGGCGCACTTTATGACGGTCGTGTATTCACCGTAGGTCGGCTGACCGTCGGCAAACGACATAATCCAGCCTTGCAACAGATGGCGCGACGGATCGGGTTGTACGTCAACCGTGACATCTTCATAAAGCGTTGCGCGACGCCCGGCCGGTTCATAATAATTGTACTTACGGCTTTCGGATCCCGCGAAGGTCGAACTCCCGGCAGCGCCGGAATACGCTTTCTCTGTCATGGCTTCCTCACCTTGGTTCTCTGGCACCCGAAATTTTTCGGCGCCTGCGATTTGTTACCGGTTACTTACTCGTGGACGGGGTAAATTTGTCTAAATGGATATTATCTGCGTCGACTCCGATTTGCTGGAAGACGCCGAGTACGGCATCGACCATCGGCGGCGGCCCACACGCATAAGCATCCAAGCTAATGTTTCGCCCAGTTCCCGCGTAAGCACCTGCGACATTGTCGTGTACGAAACCGGTGGCGCCACTCCATTGCCCGCCATTCGCTTGGTCCGAGAGCGCCGGAATGAATTCAAAATCGCTAAGTTTTTCCACGATGGCAGCAATTTCCTCGAGGTAAAACAAATCCTCTTGGGTGCGCGCGCCGTAGAAAAACCGCACCGGTTTAGCCGGGTCTGTTTCAGCGATATCGTTCAGAATCGACCACAAAGGCGCCATGCCTGAACCGCCGCCGACGAGCAAAGTTGGGCCCTCATGCTTAGCGTTTCTGAAACTTGTGCCAAACGGACCTTCAATTTCGATCGGGTCGCCGATTTTTACGCTACTGGCGAGTAGTTCTGAGAATGCACCCTCAGGGTAGATCTTGATGATGAAAGATAATTTATTTTGCTCGCTTGGCGAATTGCCCATCGAGTAAGAGCGGGTCACGCCGGTCCCGGGCAATGTGATGTCGGCGTACTGACCGGCACGAAATTCCATCGGTGAATTCAGTTGGACTTCGAATCTTCTAATGTCGTGCGTCAACGGCTCAATTGCACAGACCTGTCCAGTGAATTTTTTCGCAGGAATCCAATTCGAGAGCAACTCCTCGTCATAGTTGAGTAGCTCTATTTCGAGGTCACTGTAGGCAAATAAGCGGCACAGTAGGACCTTGCCTTCGGCTTGCTCCGGTTCCGACAATGCGAACGTAGAAAAATCTTCATGTTCCGCGTCGCCATCTAGCAACACGGATTTGCACGCAGAGCATTGGCCTTCCTTGCAGCCATGCATCAACGTTATTCCTTGCCGAAATGCAGCCTGGAGGACGGTTTCGTCCTCCTCTACTTCCATGTCTACACCGATCGGTTCGAGGCGTACAGTGTGTGTCATATTCTTAAAAATTTGCTCGTATTCGGTTGACGCTGCCAATCAAAGCCCGGCTAAGAGCTGTCCAATCAAAGCGGATCGGTACTTCTGTACCCATCCGCTTAGTCCGTCGTTTGGATGTCTCTTAAAGCGGCTTGCAGGTAAACCCTGCCCGATATTGCGCGATATGTTTGTCGCGATCGGGTTGTGACATTGCTCGTAAGTCCAACAACGGGCTACGCACTTCTAGACCTTTAAAGTGGTCCAAGGTCCACATTTTGCTGCTATCCATATGCAAATGCGGCTGTTGAATCACGGTGTGGCCATCGGATCGAACGAAACCTAGATCTTTCACAACGTCTGCGAGATCCCAACCGTGGTAACACTCTTCCCACTGTCGGCGTCCACTGAAGCGACCCATCGCCGGCGTTGGCCGACCATTGTATTCCGGCGCAAATGCAACCACGTGCGTCCAACGACATAGCTCCGAACAGTAGGTATAGAGCTCGCCGTCAACTTCATCGACGCAGAACTCGTCTCGGATCAGTGCGGGAACGTTGCAGCTCCAGCATCGATGTGGATAGACATAGCCCGAATCCAAGTACATCAGCGGTGGCTGATTGGGCAGGCTCGCCTTGCCGTAGTTCTCCCAATACGTTCCGAACTCGCTGTACCAACCAGGGTATTTCGACTCGAACCATTCGAAGTCCTCATCAACCATACCGTCGATACGCCAAAACGCGACCGGCCAACCGAAGGAAAAGAACTGCGCGACTTTGTGTACGTAGTTGCTTTTTACGATCCGATCCCACGCAGCTTCAACATCTTCGTGGTGAATTTTAACGCCGTATTTCTCTAGCGGCAGGAGATACGTTCGGTAGTAATCGTCGAACACCCAGCGGTGCCAAAGCTCAGCGTACGATTCTTTATTTTTATCGCGATCTTTCGTTCCGTATTCGATGATCGTTCCGATGGCGGCGTCGACGATCGCGTGGTTCTGCCAGAAGGCATAACGCAGGTCGCGTTCGAGTAGATCTAGGTTTTCTGGTTCTTTGACAATCGACATCAAAAACGAGTGACCGTTGCCGATGTGACGTGACTCGTCCGATTGCACCGACAGGAAAATCGTTGGCAACGCGTAATCGCCGTTGCGCGCGGCTTCCGAAGGCATCGCGACGAATAAGGTGTTCGTAAATGCCGTTTCAGCAACCACCTGCAGATAAATGTTGGTCGAGGTAACTGCGTCACCTGTAATGAATCCTTCACCAAACTGACGTCCAATCGTCGTCGCGTAACATTTTCCGAATGCAGCTTCTGTTATGTCGAAACCGGCCGGGTCGACATAGTTCTCCATGTACCATTTCTTTAGGTTCATCTGAATCGTCGAATGTCTAAATTCGTCGATCATCTGCATCGTAAATCCGGTTCGGAGATCTTCGCCAGGTGCGATTTGCGCTTGGATTGCCATGGAGCGCGCAGCGGAAATTTCTGGGAATGGGATGATTGCTAAGAAAAGCTTCTGCCACTCGATCCATCTAGGCTCGACATTACGGAACATGTCGCCGCGTAGCGCCGCGTCAAGTGCGCCGTAGACGCGATTGTCCTTTTCCTCTTGCATTGGGAAATAGGACCGCAACACCTGCTTCATCGGATCTTTAGGTGCTTTTTCGACCTTATAATCTGTCGGGTATTTGAGAATTTCTTCAAAGTAGCTAGGCGCCCAACCGAGGTCGGCGATGCGTTTGGTCGCCTCAGTGACACTGATGCCTTTTTGGTTGACGATTTTTGTAAGTGAAAGATCTCCGGCCATATCCATACTCTCCACTGAACCGAACCAGTTGCTGGTTTTGCTCAGATAGTTTGTCGTACGATTACTAATGACTAGGACAGGGAGTGACCTCGCCATCCCATCGGGGCTATTGTGGCCCCGCGCAGTTCTACGAATTGCGCCCTTGGAGTATATGAGTCCTCCGGCGCTAGGTAAACAGTGACTCGAAGTGTGATAAAAAGACTCCATCCCCCTGACGCAAACGTACAAGGACGCCGGCCGCTCTATGCGCCGCTGAAAACTAGCCATGACCGAAACAGATTCAAGCAAGCAAACGACGTCGACACCGGAAATTGACGACGCTATCAAGGAAAAGCAGGCGATGGTTGAGAAGCTGTTTCGCCACACGAACGAGTTCCTGCAGGAAAATAAGGACGATCCGCTCCTCGTGGTAGAAGCATTGGCGGCCATCTTAGTGCGTTACGCGGCGTTACTTGGCCCCGTCGAGCAGATGCCCGACCGACTCAGCGTGCTTGAAGGCCTAATTAGTCAGGAATGTAAGCAAATTCAAGAGATTGCGCAGGCCACCGCGAAGGAAGCGATCGCTAAGCCGTAGCGTCAAATCCATGTCTAGCTGACGTCCTGCTGACGAGCCGACGGACGACCCAGAACGACCTCAACCTAAGTTTAAATGCCCGACGTTTTGCGGATATCGTGTCAAGATGCTGGTTTTTCGTTCATGGTGTAGCCGCCTAGTGCGGCCGGCAGCTTAGTGCCGCCGTTGCCGAACGCCGTGTCCAGCTGATCTTGAGTTAGGCCGAGCGCGCTACTCAAGTCAGCATCGCTAAAATCGGCGCCATCCAATATCGCACCAAACATCACTGCACCATTCAGGCAGGCGGATTTCAGGCTGCTGCCCCCGAGATTCAGTAGCATGAGCTTAGCGTCCGTGAGATCGGCGCCATCCAGGCAGCTGTCACGAACCGTGCCACCAGCAAAATTAGCGTCAGTTAAATCCGCACCGCGCAAGTTCGAATCGACAATAATCACGCTCAAAAGATTACTTGAGCGCAAACTTGCTTGCGAAAGATTCGTTCCTTCAATGGTGGCGCCTGGGATAATCGTCTTGGCGAGATTAGCCCCGATGAGGCTAGCCCCGGAAAGCTGCACATTCACCATGCTCGCACCGTCCAAATTCGCGCGATCCAAGTTCGCTCCGGCTAGGTTGCTTTCGCGCAGATTCGCCTTCACTAAGCAGGCGTCCTGCAAATTCGCTTCACGCAAATCGGTCAGCAAAAGACCGGCATACACTAGATTCCGCGCCTGCAATTCGAGTTTTTCGCCTTCGCGACCTTCAGATTCAAGCCACTCCAAGTGGCTCGCGACCCGAGAATCCAGTTCCGCGTCCGAAATTTTATCCTTTTCTAGGGGTTGATCGCCGTCTATCGAAAAGTTTGTCATCCGGAATTCCTCGTCGTGTTTAAGAAGCAGGGCCAACAGGACCACGCTGCCATTATAGGAATAAGCTTGCCATAGACGATAATTGCAGGAACCTGAGACACCTGTGTAATTAAACTAGAGCGCCAGCCCCATGGAGGTATTGCCTGTGAAGGATTTATTAACGGATAAAATTGCGCTTGTTACCGGCGCCGCCAGCGGCATTGGTCGCGCAAGTGCGCTTGCCATGGCCGACGAAGGCGCAACAGTCGTCGTCGCAGATCGCGACGAATCTGCCGGCCACGCCGTCGTTGCTGAAATCACCGAGCGTGAGCGCAATGCCGTATTTATTTCGATGGATGTCGCATCTAGGCAATCCGTTAGCCAGGGCTTCGATCAGATCATCGCCCAATTCGGGCGCCTCGACTGCGCGTTTAATAACGCGGGGGTGGCTGGCGACAACCGCTTAATCGCTGAGACGACCGATGAAGAATGGGATCGCTTGCTCGGCATCAATCTTACGGGTGTGTGGTCGTGTTTGCGTCGTGAAATCCAAGAGATGCTGCCGCGCGGCGGTGGCACAATCGTCAACACCGCGTCTGTCGCGGGATTAGTCGGTTGGCGCGCGGGCGCTGCTTATTCCGCAACTAAACACGCCGTCGTCGGACTGACTCGATCGGCGGCGTTGGACTACGGACGGCAAGGCATCCGGATCAATGCTGTTTGTCCAGGGGTTATTCAAACGCCTATGTCTGCCGCACTCGAGACTGATACGAGCGGTGTACGCGAGCGTTTAATCCGTCGACATCCGCAAGGACGCTTTGGTCAAGCCGAAGAAATTGCTGCTGCCGTTGTCTGGCTTTGCTCCGATCAATCCTCGTTTACCAACGGCCATATGCTCGCGGTCGACGGTGGCTACACCGCGCAATGATCGAACCTGAGTTATCTCCAATCTGAATGCGATACTTGTCAAACGTGTCCGTTAACTCTGGTAGTCGACTGCGGGGGGGGTTCCGTCAACGCCTTAAGCTCGTGACGTTCTTGCTGGTCGGGCTAACATCTTGTGGCGACTCAGGTGTAGAACCTCTCGTTATCATCGAGCCGGTTTACGATCACCGAGATCCGGGGCGCGGGGGTACCGGGAAAATTTATATGGGTCGAGAAATTTCGCAAGTCATGGGGCACCGGGGCGCGGACTGGTTGGAACGCGAGCAGCGCGAAGCCGAAGAACGTACCGACCTGGTGCTCGATAATTTACCGCTGACGCAAACTAGCGTCGTTGCAGATATTGGTTCTGGATCAGGTTATTTTTCTATTCCGATCGCCCGAAAAGTAACGCAGGGTCGCGTCTACGCGGTAGACATCGATCCTCAAATGAACCGTCTGTTAAACGAGCGGATGCTTACCGCGAGAGTGGACAATATCCACACGGTTCTGGCAACGCAAACCGATCCCGGACTAGCTCAAGAGTCGATCGACGTCGCGTTACTGGTCGACGCGTATCATGAGTTTTCGCACCCTAGCGAAGTGATGCAGCGGATCGTGGCCGCACTTAAACCTGGCGGTCAGATTGTAATTGTCGAATATCGAGGCGAAGATTTGCGCCTACCCATTCTCACATTACATCGAATGAGCGAAGCACAAGTGAAAACCGAGATGGCCGCCGTCGGCCTTCAATGGCAAGAGACAATAAATACGCTGCCGCAGCAGCATTTGATCATCTTCGTCAAACCCTAGATGTTTATTCGCAACGCCTGGTATGTAGTGGCCGAGTCTATTGAGATAGGCGCTAGTGAGTTACTTACGCGCACGGTCCTTAACGAATACCTCGTGATTTTTCGGAAGGATAGCGGGAACCTGGTGTGCTCACGTGATGCGTGTCCGCACCGCTTTGCGCCGCTATCGGCTGGGCGGATTGAAGGCGACTGCATTCGCTGCCCTTACGATGGTTCCCTGTACGACGACACCGGGCGATGCGTGGAAGTGCCCGGCCAAAAAGGTCACCACTGCATGCAAATCGGACTTCAAATATATCCACTCATCGAGCCCTACGGCTTCGTGTCGATCTGGATGGGAGAACCCGACCAAGCAGACGGCGGACTTTCGATCCCTAGTTGGTTCGATTACGCCGATCCGGCAAATGCGTCCTGGTCTGGGCGTTCGAATCAATTCCTGTCGATGCCGGTGTACTACGAATTACTCAACGACAATTTGCACGACGTCTCGCATGTCGAATTCGTCCATCCTGAAACCTTAGGGACGACGGTAATTCCGCAAATGTATCGAATGGCTGAGAGCGAATTCACTGAACGATGTTTCGTGCGAAAAAATCTCGCTGCACGAGAAATGCATCTCGAATTTCATGCCGAAGATATTCAAGGCGGACCCGTGTTGCACCAGATGATCGCGTTCCAAAGAAACCGAATTGATTGGACGGAGAATGTCGACTGGGATCTTTCGCTGCGCTACGCGACGCCCGCCTATTTCCTGTTTAATCACCGCACCAAGGCAGTCGGCGAAGCGCCTGAATGTGCAATTCAGATCGCGAGCTTACATGCCGTAACGCCAGAAACGGATTCGACGTCACATTACTTCTTCCATACCGCCCACAATCTC
>JBLFWX010000042.1:0-43038 GCA_047611805.1 Gammaproteobacteria bacterium | reverse complement strand
AAATTGACGGCGTAGGGCCGCTAATTCCGTACGTTAGCGGCACTAACATCGATATCAATGGTTGGCGTACGCAAATTTCTGGATCTCCTTTGCCTGGCGATACATTCTCGATCGATCAGAATTTCGATGGTACTGGGGACAATGGCAACGGACTATTGCTTGCAGATATTCAACTTACGAAGATTCTCGACGGCGAGACCGCTACGCTACAGGAAAGTTACAGCCAGCTAATCGGATCGGTGGGCTCGAAGACATCGCAAGCTGAGATTAGTCGTGACGCCGCAGAGGTGTTGCGAAGTAACGCACAGGCAACGCGCGACTCCTTGTCTGCCGTTAACTTGGACGAGGAAGCAGCGGATCTATTGCGCTTTCAACAGGCGTATTCGGCTGCCGCACAGGTTATTACAATCGCCAGCGAAATGTTTGATTCATTACTCAACGCCGTGAGGAGGTAGACATGAGGATTTCAGATGCGCAACGCTTCGGTCTCGCGCTGAACAATATACTGACTCTACAAGCGAATACCGCTAAATACCAAGAACAAATCGCGACCGGTAAAAAAGTAAACCGACCTTCGGATGATCCGATCGCTGCAGTTCAAGCGTTGCACATTTCCGAGAGAGTTGCCTCATCTATCCAGTACGATCGGAACGCGGACTTTGCCGATTTACACTTAACCCAGCAGGAAAGCGCGATTGCATCGGCAAACGACGCGATGCAGCGCATTCGAGAACTGACTATTCGCGGAAAAACAACCACGTTAAGCCAAACGGATAGAAGCTTCATCGTCGATGAGATTCTTCAGCGACGGGACGAAATCGAAAGTTTAGCGAACTCCCGCAATTCAGCCGGGGAATATATATTTTCAGGTTCCTTAGTCGATGTCCAGGCGTTCACGACAGACGCTAGCGGGAGTCCAGTTTACAATGGCGACCAAACGGTTCGCGATATAAAAATAAGCGAATTGCGCAGCATTGCCGAGGGATTCACTGGTCACGAAGCCTTTATGGCGGTCCGCAATGGCAACGGAATTTATGTCACCGATCTAGGCGTCGCGAACACTGGTAGCGGACAAATGGTTGATGGGGGAGTCATTGACCAAACCAGCTATCAGGCACACGATTTTCGCGTGTCGTTCACGAGTCCAACCAGTTTCGATGTGATTGACGATAGTACGGCCACAGCGGTGCTAAGTGCCCAGCCGTATGTGGGGGAATCCGCCATAAATTTCAACGGGATTCAAATCAGCATCAAAGGTGCGCCGGCGGCTGGCGACGAATTTCTTGTCGGACCAAGCCAGAATCAATCGGTGTTCGACACGATAGATCGATTGGTATCCACTTTAGAATCAAACGCGTCTAGCGCAACGGATATCGCGCAATTCGACAATGATCTCGATCGTGCGCTTGGCGATATAGACCAAGCGATGGATCGCTTTCGCGAGGTGGAAGCTATCATCGGCGCGCGGCGAAATACCATTGAATCACAGGTGGAAGCCAATGAGGATCTGCGGCTGCAACTCAGTGAAATAAAATCCCACCTCGAGGATGCTGATTTGGTTGAAGCAGTGAGTTTGCTCGCGGCCGATAACAATGCGTTGGAAGCTGCGCAAGCCGCGTACGTTCGTGTTCAAAGTCTCAGTTTATTTAATTTTCTATAGTCGGGGTTAAGTTATGAAACTAGCCGCCGATAGCTATTCCCGGAGGCCGTGAATACCCACATTGATGGATATATCGGCCATGTGTGTAACGACTCTGTGGCCAGGGCGTACACGGTAAAAGACTCGTAATGAGTAAGGTGATTGAAAGATCACGTTCCGTCGATAGTTCTAAGGATTAGTCCTTAACTGGCCACGGTGTCATACCAGGAGCCCATCTCATGGCACAAACGATTAATACGAATATTCTATCGCTCACGACGCAGCGCAACCTAAACCGCACGCAATCGGAACTAACCACATCAATCACGAGATTGTCGTCCGGTTTGCGAGTAAATAGTGCAAAGGACGACGCTGCGGGTCTCGCGATTAGCGATCGTTTCAACACGCAAATTCGAGGACTTGATCAAGCCGTTCGGAATGCGAACGATGGCGTGTCTTTCTCCCAGACTGCGGAAGGGGCCTTATCAACCATTGGCGACGCACTGCAACGGGTTCGTGAGCTAGCGGTACAATCGATTAATGACACGAACTCGCCGCAGGATCGACAATCGCTGAACAATGAAGTCCAGCAGCTCATATCGGAGGTGAACCGTGTATCGAGCGCAACACAGTTCAACGGACAGAATATTCTTGATGGTTCTTTATCCAGCCTAACCTTCCAGATCGGCGCGAATCAGAACCAAACCTTGAGTCTCACTGGCGTCGATGCGCGTGGCCAACAACTTGGCGCTAGATCGATTGAGTCAGGGTCGATCAGCCGAACTGACCTTGATCTCGCAATTGCAGCCGATGACTTCGTCATCAACGGTGCTGCGGTTGATTTGTCGGGTCTCGCGGCGGGTGGTTCGATTACGGATGTTATTTCTGCGATCAACGATGTTTTCTCGACATCGGATATCGTTGCATCGGCGGAGAGCGTCACGAGTTCTGGCGATTTAACCTATGCTTCGAATGCGGCGACACAGTCGATATCTTTGAATGGTGTGAATATCGACATCGGCGCTGGCGCCGCCGTCGATGACGTCGTTTCTGCAATCAATAGTGCATCTGATGCCAGCGGTGTGACAGCAACTAACAATGCTGGTGCGATCGTTCTGTCTTCAGATGGTCGAGACATCGAACTGACGGATGGAGCGTCTGGCGGCGGGTCGGATATTCTCGGCGGTGATGAGGACTTCTTCGCGGGCATTGTGTTTGCCGGAGATGTCGGAGATACCATCAGTCTAGCCGGCACCTTCACTAATACTGCAGGAACCGCAACGCTTGCGACAATCGACGACACGTTTAACGATGAAGTCATCAACGGTGTGAACGTATTGACGGCGTCCAGTTCGGATGATGCGTTGCGAACCGTCGACTTCGCGCTGCAACAAGTGAGTAATCTGCGGTCTGAATTCGGCGCCGTGCAAAACCGGCTTGAAAGCACGATCGCTAACTTGCAAATTGGATCTGAGAATTTTTCGTCCGCGCGATCACGCATCCTTGATGCCGATTTCGCGAAAGAAACGGCAAGTTTTACGCGAGCTCAGGTGCTGCAACAGGCTGGTATATCGCAGGTCGCCCAGGCGAACTCATTGCCGGAGCTAGTACTAGGACTACTAAGTTAAAGTAATCGATAAGGACGTCGGTTGAAGATTAGTGCTTTCAAGCAAGCAGGCGTTGCCGATGCATATCGGCGACGCCTCATTTGCTAGTGTAAGAGGCGATAGGCATGGAATCAAAATTCATATCAATGAAGTCCCGTCCTCCTCAGCTAACGACAACGCAGTTAGTCGACGAGGCTCGCTCCCATAGACGCGCACAAGCGCCGTTAGAAAATGAAGCCGCGGAAAAGCCGCATGAGGACTCACCGATAAGCAATGCAGAAGTTCCCGCCACCGTTCGTATTCCGTTGAGCGATATTGCTCTTGAAGAATTGGTCTCATATTCAAATCAGCAGATCCAAGCAACGACGCGCGAGCTGCACTTCAGTATTGACAAGAAATATGGTCGTCCCATCGTTACCGTGGTCGATAAAGAGACGGGGAAGGTAGTTCGGCAGATTCCATCCGACGTGGCGATGCAGGTGGCAGACACTCTGGATGACGGAACAGGTGTGCTGGTTTCGGAGCGGGCATGACCGGAACTCGGTATATGGTTTTAATCGAGGAGTATGAAACGGTGCGTAAAATATGATTAGTTCTCCCGGCCTCGGATCTGGCCTAGATGTAACAAGCTTAGTGAATCAACTCGTTGCCATCGAGGAGCAACCATTAATTCGCCTAGCGAACAAAGAAGCAGAATTCCTCGGTCAAATCACCGCGTTCGGATCGCTTAAGAGCGCGCTATCTACGTTCCAAGGCAGCCTATCAAAAATAAATTCGCTAGCGGATTTTAGAAAATTGTCTGCTAAATCGTCCGACACGGACGTCTTGAGCGCTAGTGCAAGCCCTACAGCGAGCAAGGGGACCTATGAATTCACGGTAGAACGATTGGCAGAAAGTCATCGACTGGGTTCGTCGTCGGTTTTCATTGATGCCGACGCGACCGCAATCGGAACGACCGGTGACACAATTACATTCACGCAAGGAGGCGAGACGTTTGACGTCGAATTTGGCGACAAGACACTAGCGGAGATCCGCAATCTCATCAACGACGCCAGCGATAATACCGGTGTCACAGCATCAATATTGAAAGACGATACCGGGTATCGTTTACTTGTTAACGCGACCAATACGGGTGGCGAGAATTTAGTCGACGTGAGTTATAGCGGCGCCGACCCATTTAGTCTTTTCGAATTGAATTCTGATAGAGACGGAGACTTGAGTTTCACCGCAGCCGATTTAGACGCAGAGCTCACGATCGATGGCGTGTTTACTGCGACAACCTCCAGTAATACGGTGACCGACGTTGTTCAGGGCGTCACAATCAGCTTACTCGAAGAAGGTACCAGTACCCTAACGATCAATGACGATAATAGCGGCGTAGTCAAGGCGGTCGAGTCGTTTGTCGACGCGTACAATTCAGCCATCGACGCAATCAAAAAACTACGCGCCGGGGATTTGAATGATGATTCGAATACCTTACTTGCAGTAGAAAATCAGATCCGCGGCATTCTAAATTCTTCGATTCGAGGTAACGGCAGTTATACATCAATCTACGAAGTCGGTCTTAGCAGTACGTTTGTTCTAGGAGGCCCATCAGAGGAGAACGGGAAGCTCTCGATAGACACTGATGCACTACTCAGCGCCCTCGATGATGATCAGGATTCTGTTGCAACGCTGTTCGCAGATCCCGATAACGGCATCATCTCGGCGTTAGATGATCTACTCGGAAGTTTTGTCGATTTCAATGGCCTTATTGATGGTAAAACCGATTCTTTGAATCGACGCATTGGAAGCGTTACCACTAGCCAGGAAATCCAGACTCGCAGAGTTGAGTCTTACGAGGCGCGGTTGTTCGCTGAATTTAATGCCTTAGATGTGGTCATTGCACAGCTTGAGTTGTCCAGTGACTTTATTACCCAACAGTTAGCGCTTCTGCAGCCGACAAATGGTAGAGGCGTCCGTAGGTAATCACTTCCGCTCAACCCAACTCTCGAAGCATTTACGCTCAACTCGCTAAGCATAAGGAATACATGATGAGACCAAAAAAAGGCGAACTCAGTACCGGCATTTCAGCTTACCAACAATGCGGTATCCGTACGGAAATAGAGTCGGCTTCAGCACACAAATTGATTCAGATGTTGCTCGATGGGGCCTTAACGAGAATTCGCATTGCGCGGCGCTGTATTGAGCAGGAGGATATTGTCGGTAAATGTGAAAATGTTGATTGGTCACTGGAAATCATTGGCGGACTTCGCGGGAGCTTAAACCTCAAATCAGGCGGCATCATTGCGGAGAATCTCGACGCTTTATACGACTATATGTGTCGGCAACTTGCGCTCGCCAATGTCAGAAACGACATGAATTTACTTGATGAGGTCTTATCACTGCTCGGCGAAATAAAAGCGGGTTGGGATGGAATCGAGCCGCTCATCTCGCATGAACCTGTCGCTGTAGCACTCTAGCCCTGTCGTTTAATAGCTGAGATCAAGATTATGCAATTCGTACCTGAGTGCTCATTGCCTGCGGAAGTCCAAACCATCAGTGAGTTAACCGCAGCGATGCACGCGGCGGCCGACAACAAGGACTGGCAAGAAGTCTACCGGATCGATGTAGCGCGCACTCAGTTACTTCGCACCGTGCCGGCGGAACTATTCACGAGCAATAATGCTGAGGTTCGCGAAGTTCTGACGGACGCTGTGGCTTCTATCCAAACCATCGAACGACTTGCCATACCAGAGCGCGACACGGCGGCCAGAAAGCTGAAGGAAATTAGGCAGCGACAGTTGGCTGCCAAAGCCTACGCGACGGCAAGCCAACCTTCTTAAGAATCGCGACCGACAGGTTCCTGTGAATAAATTGTAGAATCGGCCGCGCGTCGGTTGCAATCTGCACTCCCGCACAACCGATAACCCAGGATCTGGCACCGCTAACTTAGACGTTTTGGCGAAGATGTCTGACCCGCAATTGGATGCTACAGGCTCGGATAGAAGATCGAAATCCTTGCAGCTTCAGTCTAAACGTCAATTAATTGACGGATCATCTAATCATAATCAACAAGTTACGTTCGTTAACTCAAGCTTACTTGATGTCTTGCGCATAACTATTATCCTTGGCAACAGGATAGGCGGCAAATTGACGCCTATATGTTGGACAGTTTCAAGCGCTGCAAGCGTGAGAAATGCGGAACTACTAAAGGACCTATGATGGCAGACGCATCCGTGCTGGTGATAGAAAACGACCTCGATGTTAGTAAACACGTCGTAGAAATCGTGAGTTTCCTCGGTTTGCCAGCCACTCATTATCATACACACGGTGAATGGCCGGCGATGTTAGTCGGAAAAGCGCCGCCCTATATGGTGATGTTAGGGAACTGCGGCTCGGCGAAAAGTTTGTTAGAGACGTTCCGTAAAATTAAAATTTCAGATCCGTACACACCGATTGTTTTACTGATTGACCCCGAAAAGCCGTTCGAGGTGGACAAAAATATCGAAAGCGGCGTGATAGCGAAAATCGATCTGCCATTGCGCCGCGTGGCGTTGGACACCGCGCTACAGAAAGTTGATACCTATCGAGAAAATCGCCATCAAGGATCGGCGCCGCGATCACTAGAGCTGTTTAGAAATCTGGTCGGCAGCAGTGATGGCATCCAGCGTGTAAGAAATATGATCGAAATGGTCGCCCGCAGCGACGCCAATGTACTTATCGTTGGCGAGTCGGGAACCGGCAAGGAAGTAATTGCGCGACATATTCACCACCATTCGGGTCGGCGGAGTAAACCGTTCGTCCCGCTCAATTGCGGTGCTATTCCACCTGACCTATTAGAAAGCGAACTATTCGGGCACGAAAAAGGCGCCTTTACGGGCGCGATTAGTACACGGCAAGGTCGTTTCGAAATGGCGGACGGTGGCACCTTGTTCCTAGATGAAATCGGCGATATGAGTTTGTCGATGCAGGTTAAGCTACTACGCGTTCTTCAAGAACGCACATTTGAAAGAGTCGGAAGTAATAAATGCATCAGTGTGAATGTGCGCATCCTTGCCGCGACGCATGTCAATCTGGAAGAAGCGATAGAAGATGGCCGCTTTCGTGAAGATCTATTTTACCGACTAAACGTTTTCCCGATAGACACCCCGCCATTGCGCGAGCGGGTGGAAGACCTACCGCTGCTCGTCAACGATTTGGTTGAACGGCTCGATCATGAAGGTCGAGGTACGATTAGGTTAACCGCACAATGCATCGAGTCCCTGTGCGAATATCGTTGGCCTGGTAACGTTCGTGAGTTAGCGAATTTAATTGAACGACTGTCCATTCTCTACCCGAATGGCACGATCGACGTGCATGATCTGCCGGAAAAGTATCTTCCCGTCGAGATGGGTGGCACGCACCGTCAGACACGGCCGCCCATCGTCGCTATCGGTGCAGACGCGGGCTCGACCCAGTTGCCGCGATCCGGCCTAGATTTAAAAGAACATCTTACGCATATAGAAACCAACCTCATCCGCCAAGCGCTTGACGATTCGGAGTGGATTGTCGCGCACGCGGCAAAGCGACTCCAAATGGGGCGCACTACCTTGGTCGAAAAAATGCGCAAACTTGACTTGGTCCGTCAAGATTTAGCGTCGGATCTTTGACAGATCGTTCTTGACGCGCTCGACCTCTATCTACTCTTCTTTGGATAAACAATAACTTAGCATGGTGGCACGGTACTTGCTTCACTCATAACAAACCGCACTCTTTCGGTCGGTTCAGATATGTGGAAGTCGAGGCACCAATGGGCGCTACAGAAAATTCTAGATCTGCCAACTTGCAAGCTGCGTTCGCGGATTTTGAAGTTGTATCAACTCAGCTCGCCAGTTCCTATCAAAAACTCGAAGCGCAAGTCGCACAACTGACAGTCGAGCTGAAACTTTCTCGCGCTGCAGAAGTAATCCAAGTAAAGCGAACAGAAATCGTCGTGGGCCGCTTCGGGAGTTTGCTGGACGCTCTGCCTGCTGGTGTCGTTGTGTTGGATGGCAGTGGCTGCATCGCGCAATTTAACCCCGCGGCAGTGGATTTGCTCGGAAGCTTGAACACCGGCGAGCGTTGGATCGATATCGTCACGCGTGCCTTCCTTCCGCAATGGGACGACGGGCATGACATATCTCTTGTCGATGGCAGACGGGTCAATATCGCAACGGAAGCTCTGCAAGGCGAACCAGGGCAAATATTATTATTGAAAGACGTCTCGGAGACGCGCCGGCTCCAGGAAATGCTGAACCATCAGCGGCGAATCTCAGCCAAAACAGAACTAGCGGCAGCGCTCGCGCATCAAATTCGCACGCCCTTGTCTGCCGCGTTGCTGCACACTTCTAACCTCCTTAATCGCCCTTGTGATCAAAGTGCTCATCGCCACGGCGCCGAACGTGCGCTCGATTCTATGCGTCAACTCGAACGTCTCGTGGAAGATATGTTGACCTTTGCGCGCGGTACGAAAATGAACGTTGAGCCTTGCGAATTGCCGCGGGTGCTGGAGCGCTTGTCCGATAATTTCAAATCGATGACCGAAGGCGGGCAATTCAAATTGCTTATAGCACCGCCGATTCCTGAACTCACATTGTTTGGTAACCCGGACGCGCTCGTAAGCATGATGCTGAATCTAGTGCTCAACGCGCGAACGGCAACGAACGGCTGCGGGTCGATTACCGTATCCGCGAATGTGCTCGAAGATTCCGTTCAGCTAATGTTCGAAGATAACGGCCCTGGAATTTCTCCGCGACATGCAGCCCATATCTTCGAACCATTTTTCACCAATTCGACAAACGGCACGGGTTTGGGGCTTGCTGTAGCAAGGTCGATCGCGCGCGTCCATGATGGCGATCTCACGTTCGACGAATCCTGCCTGGACGGCGCGCGTTTTGCGCTCGTACTTCCATTGCCGAAACCGCTCGTTCCAGAACCCGTCAATTGCGACACAGTTTCCTGATTTATTACGTCCGAGTAAAAGAGCACTATGAACAGTAACGGCAAAACTAACATCCTAATCGTCGAAGACGATGACGCGCTGCGTGGCGCGCTTTGCGAAACGGCAGAAATTGCCGGGTATACGGCGCATTCGGCTGGACACGGAAACGCAGCGCTGAATTTACTTTCAAACACGGACATCGATCTCGTCATCAGCGATATTCAAATGGCTCCGATGGATGGAAATATCTTACTTGGCGAAATACGCAAACGGAATAAAACTATTCCGGTTGTCCTAATGACAGCCTACGGATCCGTGCAATCGGCTGTCGACGCGATGCGCAACGGTGCGACCGACTATCTTGTCAAACCATTCGAACCAGAAGTTTTACTGGGTCATATCGATCAGTGGTTGCTCCAGGATACTGCAACCACCCCCTGCGGCATGATCGCCGAGGACGCGAAATCAAAGGCAGTTGTCGATTTGGCCTTGCAAGTGGCCGCCACCGACGCGGCAGTGATGATTACTGGCGAATCCGGCGTCGGTAAGGAAGAGTATTTTCGGCTGATACATCAAAATTCCAAACGCAAAGAACAGAAGCCCATAGCCATCAATTGCGCAGCGATTCCCGAGAACATGCTCGAAGCTATGTTGTTTGGTCATGAAAAAGGCGCGTTTACTGGCGCCTATAAATCGTGTGCCGGGAAATTCGAGCAAGCTCAAGGTAGCACTTTATTGCTTGACGAAATTTCGGAAATGAGTCTCGGTTTGCAAGCGAAATTGCTGCGGGTCTTGCAAGAACGACAAGTCGAAAGACTAGGATCGTCTGATTTAATTGAATTGGATGTAAGAGTGATCGCGACGTCGAACCGCGATCTCAAATCGGAAGTACAAGATGGCCATTTCCGTGAAGATTTATATTATCGCTTGAACGTTTTCCCCATTCATGTTCCACCCCTGCGGGAACGTCCGGACGACATCTTGCCTATTGCGAGCGCATTACTAGCCCGCATAGCGGCGGCTGGTAATCGCCCAACTCCTAAAACCAGCCCCTGCGCGATAGCGCGATTGAGGCAATACGAATGGCCTGGAAACGTTCGCGAACTCGACAACGTAATGCAACGGGCGGCAATTGTTCAGCCCGGTCCAGTGATCGACGAAACCGATTTGGTCTTCGAAAGTATCGCGAGAGCATCTCGACCGGCCGTAGTTGAAGCGCCAGCTGAGAATCTCGGAGACGATCTACGCGACCACGAGAATCGGCTGATTATCGACGCACTTGCCGAAGGGCGTGGCAGCAGAAAAATGGCCTGCGAAAAACTCGGCATTAGCCCGCGGACCCTGCGCTACAAGATTGCGCGGATGCGCGATGCGGGCCTGGCCGTGCCGGGACGCTGAGCGGCAGTTAACTGAGCCAAGGATAAGAAGGGGAGGATTTCGATAGTGAGTCAGATTGATATCAATTCAGTGTTAGCGCAGATGCGCACAATGGCAGCGCAGGCTCGAACAATCGAGCCCATTGCGCTGCCTAGCGTTGAGGCCGGAGATTTTAAATCTCTTATGGGTAAAGCCCTGGACCAAGTAAACGAAACGCAGCAAACCGCAGGCCGGCTCGCGCAAGCGTTCGAGCGCGGCGACAAAGAGGTGGACGTGGCGCAAGTTATGGTGGCGCTGCAAAAAGCGGACGTATCGTTCCAAGCCATCAACCAAGTGCGAAATCGCTTGGTCACGGCCTATCAAGACATCATGAATATGCCGATATGATAGTGACACGGGACACCTTTCATGGCTGAAGCAGTCTTCGTTTCGCAGGACTCGCCGATGGCAATTATCCGGCAAGTCGGGGTAATGATAGGCATCGCGGCGAGCGTTGCACTCGGCGTCTACGTCGTTATGTGGGCGCGGACACCGAATTACACGCTACTGTTTTCCGATCTGTCGGATCGAGACGTTGGCCAAGTAGTCGATGCGCTTAAGAGTAGTGATATCGACTACCGTATTGATCCGTCTTCTGGGGCAATACTTGTCGCTGCGTCGCGGGTTCATGATGCACGGCTCAATCTCGCTGCATCTGGATTGCCGAAGGGTGGCGGCATGGGCTTCGAATTGATGGAAGAGGACCAAGGGTTCGGCACCAGTCAATTTTTGGAGCGTGCTCGTTACCAGCGCGCGATGGAAGGCGAATTGTCGCGATCCATTTCGCGTATTAATAACGTACGCGGTGCGCGGGTTCATTTAGGTATGCCGGCACAGACAGTGTTTTCGCGAGCGCAACGTGAGCCAAGCGCCTCGGTGATTCTTGATTTATATGCAGGTCGTAGACTTGAAGCACATCAGGTTAGCGCGATCACGCACCTGGTTTCTGCAAGCGTACCGAACTTGCCGACAAGTAAAGTGACTGTTGTCGATCAACAAGGCAATCTCCTAACCGATCAGGGCGGCAATGAGGAAGTCGCGATCACGGGTCGGCGCTTCGCGCATCGCCAAAAAGTTGAGGAGTCCTACATCGATCGAATCGAGTCGATCCTCGTTCCCTTCGTCGGCGCTGACGGCGTCCGCGCACAGGTCACCGCAACGATGGATTTCACCGCCACCGAACAGACACGCGAGAGCTTTAACCCCGACTTGCCTGCGCTTCGCAGCGAGCAATTGGTTGAGGAGCAACGGGTTGGCAGTGGCAGCGGTGGGGTACCAGGTGCGCTGTCTAACGAACCACCCTTGGAAGCAAGCGCCCCGGAGCAAATTGGTAATGGTCCGACGGCACCAGGCGACGAAATTGCGAGCGCACAGCAGCCCGAATCTAAGCGCATGCAATCCACACGTAACTACGAATTAGATCGCACGATAAGTCACACGAAACCTTCGCTTGGGAGCATTCAACGCCTATCCGTTGCCGTGGTCATCCGTAGTCGAGCCGTCGCTGAAGTGCCAGACGCGGCGTCGGCCCCGGCAGACCCAGCAGTACCGGCTAACCCCGCTGCTGCGACTGGAGCCGTTAGCGCCGCAGAAGAACAATTGGTCGGTGGTTATACGGTGGCCCAGCTCGAAGAGATGACAACGATCGTTAAAGAATCAATAGGGTTCGATCCAACGCGAGGTGATACGGTCATGGTTACTAGCGCGGATTTCATTGTCCCAGTAACACCGGAGGCACTACCCGATTTACCCATTTGGGAGCAACCCTGGGTTTGGGACGTCGCGAAACAAGCACTCGGGGCGATATTTGTGCTGTTCCTCGTGTTTGGGGTGATACGCCCGACGATTAAATCTTTGATAGTTCGGCCGACCACTGTCGCCGGAAATTACGCGATTGCGGCTGACGGCAGCGTAGAAGCGCTGCCGTCCACTCTGGAATCGCAAGGCGCCAATGCGTTTGGGGCCCAGGAAAAACGGCAGAGTATGTTGGAAGGACCAGAGTTGCCTCGAGATGTCGAAGGCGTTCGTGAATACGTTAGCAAAGAACCGAAAGTGACGGCGCAAGTTGTGCGGGGATGGGTTGGAGAATAAGTATGGCTAGTCCAGAAAAATTAAGTGGTCCCGATAAGGCAGCAATTTTCTTAATGACCGTCGGTGAGTCCGCTGCGGCCGAAGTGATGAAGCACTTAGGACCGCGCGAAGTACAAAACATCGGCTCCGCGATGTCGAATCTGACCAACGTATCAAAAGAGATGGTTGAAGTCACGATGACCGATTTCATCGAACGGATGCAAAAGCAAACGCCGATCGGCATCGGTTCTGACGAGTACATCCGCACCGTGCTGAACACCGCGCTCGGTGAAGATAAGGCCAACGCGATGATCGATCGAATCATCGTCGGGGGCAGCAGCAAAGGTTTGGAAGCATTGAAATGGATGGACGCGAGAAGCGTCGTCGAACTTGTGCGTTACGAGCACCCGCAGATCATCGCCATCGTCTTGTCATATTTAGACAGTGACCAATCTGCGATGGTGCTCGACAATCTTCCGGAGAATACGCGTGCGGACTTAATGATGCGGATTGCGGCGATGGACGGTGTTCAACCTGCGGCCATGCAGGAGCTAAATGACATACTAGAACTGCAACTGCGCGGTGGCAGCCAAGGACAAACGTCGAAATTCGGGGGCATTAAATGTGCTGCCGAGATTCTGAATTTCGTCGATCGTACGTCTGGAGCCATGATAACCGAACAGATCCAAGAAGCGGATGGTGAGCTTGCCGAGAAGATTGAGGAATTAATGTTTACGTTCGACAACTTAGTTGACGTAGATGATCGCGGTATTCAGACGCTACTCCGCGACGTATCGACCGACGTCTTAGTTTTGGCGCTAAAAGGTACCGACGAGACCTTACAAGAAAAAATCTTCAAAAATATGTCTTCGCGCGCCGCAGAGATGTTACGCGATGATCTTGAAGCGAAGGGACCTGTGAAACTATCGGATGTCGAAGTCGCGCAAAAAGAGATTCTCACGACAGCAAAACGATTAGCGGACGAAGGGACGATAAGTCTTGGAGGTGCCGGTGGTGAAGAGATGGTCTGATGATCGATAGAGCGACTACCGAGAACTCTGCCGGGGACGTCAAACGTTTCGAACTGCCGTTGATGGAAGGCAGGGTTGTTACTGACTTCGGTAGCATTTCGAATGCGAGCCTCCCGACGGCGCAGAGCCTAGAAGCGCTGCACAAAGCAGCGTACGACGAGGGCTTTGAACTTGGACGCCGCGCCGGAATTGAGAAAGGTGCCGAGGAAATAACAGAAAAGGGCGCGCTGTTCGAACAATTAATGGAAGCCCTCGCCACCCCATTTGAAGAACTCGACGAGGCGGTCGTTCGCTCGGTTTCCGAACTCGCAATTCTCGTCGCGAAACATTTAGTTCGCCGTGAACTGAAGGCTGATCCTGGCGAGATTGTCGCGATCGTTCGCGAGACCATGTCCGAGCTACCCGTGGCCGCACGCAACCCACGAATTCGAATGCATCCGGAAGATATCGACACCATTGAGCAGGCTTTGTCGATGCGTGATACCTCACGCAGCTGGCAATTTGTGCCGGATCCGTTAATGACACGCGGTGGATGTGTCGTTGAATCCGATGCCTCGCGGATTGACGCAACAGTTGAAGCGCGTTTGGCAGCAATTGTATCGAAAATGTTTGGCGGGGAGCGAGGTAGTGATCATGCCGGCTGAAGTCCGCACTTCGTCGCGCTGGGTGAGCCAGTTGCAGCCCTGCTTTGACGCGTTAGATCGGGCCCCGGCGACAGTCGTAGAAGGCAAACTCAGCCGCGTGGTCGGCTTAACTTTAGAAGCGATTGGTTGCCAAGCAGCGATCGGTGATCGCTGCGAAGTATTTAACGCTCGGGACGAAAGACTTGAGACAGAAGTTGTGGGGTTTTCTGGCGATCGCCTATTCCTCATGCCAACCGGTGTCCCGCACGGGCTTGCGCCCAATGCGAGAGTGATTCCGATCGGCGGAGCCGGCGACGTTAAAGTCGGTAATGGTTTACTCGGGCGCGTAATCGATGGGGCAGGGGAACCACTAGACGGTGCCGGGCCCCTACGCTTGGATGCCACCTGGCCGCTGTACGGCACACCGACTAATCCGTTGGCGCGAACGCCGATCCGAGAGCAATTAGATGTTGGCGTGCGCTCGATTAATGCGCTGCTTTGCGTCGGGCGCGGCCAGCGACTCGGCTTGTTTGCGCCAAGTGGCGTTGGCAAGAGTGTCTTACTCGGTATGATGACCCGATTTACTAATGCCGACGTTATTGTCGTCGGCTTGATTGGGGAACGTGGCCGTGAGGTCAAAGAATTCATCGACGATATTCTAGGCGCAGAAGGTCTTGCCCGTTCCGTCGTCGTTGCGACGCCAGCAGACAATCCACCGTTGATGCGAATTCACGGCGCTTCGATTGCCACCAGCATCGCGGAATATTTCCGCGATCAAGGCAAACATGTGCTGTTATTGATGGATTCATTAACTCGCTACGCGCAAGCGCAAAGAGAGATTGCTTTAGCTATTGGGGAGCCGCCGGCGACGCGTGGCTTTCCGCCATCCGTGTTCGCACGTCTCCCGCAACTCGTTGAGCGGGCAGGAACAGGGCTGCCAGGTCACGGCACCATTACGGCGTTTTATACGGTACTAACCGAGGAAGACGATGCTAACGATCCGGTCGCGGAATCGGCACGTGCAATTCTCGATGGACACATTGTTTTGTCGCGCAAGCTTGCCGAGCGTGGTCTGTATCCAGCAATAGATATTGAATCTTCAATCAGCCGTACGATGCCGCAAGTGGCGAGTGCCGAACATAAAGCTATCGCTCAGCGTTTCCGACACTACTACGCAATGTACGAACAAAATCGCGATCTGTTCAATGTGGGTGCGTATCAGCGAGGGACGAATCTCGACCTCGACGCGGCGGTAGATTTGCATGGTGAATTCGATCGTTTCCTTGGCCAAGACATGCGTGAAGGTGTCGACGTCGGATCAGCAAGGGCCTCCTTAGCAACGCTTCTATCAAGCCCAGACAATGGGTCCTAAGAAGGGCGCATGAATGAGTCGCTCTGATCGAATTCAACGGATCGCCAATTTATCGAGAAATTTCGAGCGCACGGCCGCTCAATCGCTCGCAAGTACCCGTCTCGAAATTAAAGAAACGCAAAAGCAGCTGAACGATCTGCTGCTCTACCGGGAGGAGTACCGGATCAATCTCCGTTGTGGAACCGACACGACGATGAATGGCGCAGAGGTGCGAAAGTTGCGCGCTTTCATCGCTCAGGTAGATGCCGTAATTAACGCGTTGACGACGAAAACCCAAGCGGCCAATCGGCGTTATGACCAAGCCCGTGAAAACTGGCAGAAACTGCAACAACGCTCGAAAGCCATCGATGGGATTGCGCATCGAGAACTGCGACTAGAATCGAACGCGGCCGAAGCGCGGACTCAGCGCGAAATCGACGATCGTTTCTCTTCCAGACCGAGCGATTGAACCCCTAGAAGGGTGCGCGAGCTTTGCGGTCATGGGCTTCTGGCCGGAAGACCGTTGTGCTCATCGAACGGTTGAGGCACTCAATGTCGACGAGGATCTTTCCCATGAGAGCTAAGGATGCCAGCCGTTGTTACGAATTCGAAGGCTCGGTCTACGCTTCGCCATCCACAATTGTTCATCGCGACATCATAAAGTGCGCGCACAAGAGAGCCGCAGACAGTGTGGCATAATCAGTTATGAACAATTCCGCCGGATGCAGGTCGCAACCTACTAACCCGCTTTGATTCTTCGTCCGCCGTTTGCTTTTATCCTCGTCGGCCGAGGAGACTAAGCCCGATTAAGGTACTGTGGTAAGGCCAATCACTATGAAAATTTTCGGATTCACAGCCCTTGGGCTTTTAATCGGCGTGGTGGGCGCTTATTTTTTGATCATCAGTAAATTCGACGGCGACGTGGTGAACCGCGACGCGATTGCGGTGATCGAGAAAGCCGTAGGCGGGACTTGGGATCTCGGCGCACCTGCCGAACTTAGAGTCGGATTTAAGCCGACCGTCGTGATGAGTGCTCTGAAATTGGCTAACGTCGAATGGGCGACCCGCCCGGACTTTTTCACGGTAGCTCACGTAGAAATCGATAGCGATTGGATGAGCTTGATCACGGGTGACTTCCAAATACAGGCGCTGCGGTTGTCTGGTATTGAGTTGAACTTAGAAACAGATGGCGATGGCAACAACAATTGGAGTCGCGAGTCGCAAGGCCAAGGCGGCGGCGTGGCTTCGGCAAAAAGCAACAAGCCGAAAAATATCGACTTGATCACCCTCTCGGGTATCAATATTCGATTCTACAGCGGTTGGGGTGAGCTCGGCAGAGAACTTCCCCTCGAAGAGGTTCAACTTAGATCCGACGGTCTCGACCAAGCGCTTACAGTGTCTTTAAAGGCACTCTTTAGCGGTCAACCGATCGCCGTTGCCGGCGAGCTTGGTTCGCCTAACGCGATGTTTGGCGGCGAAGCATTTGAGGTTGAATTAAACGGCAACTATAGCGGTCCGGAAAGCGCCGCGGACGTCCGAATTAATGGTCGCGTCGGTAGTCTCCGTGGATTAAAGGATGTGGCTTTAGACATTTCGCTAAACGCGAAATCGTTGAATGAAGTCGGGTCAATATCTGGATTTGCATTACCGCGTGACACGCCGGTATCGATCACAGCTAAGGTTGGCAGCACTGATGCAGGGGTAGGTCTACAAGACTATGTCTTGCGCATCGGTCACGCGATTATTCGACCTCAAGACGGCTAGCAGCCAGTCGACCCTGGGGAATCTTCACGAGTAGATTCCTCCGAAGTCCGACAGATTGCTTGTCATTATGCAAGGAAATCCGTGTCGGTTCGTGACTGCTCACGAACGATGCCGGCTTCTATCGTTAGACAGATAAGACTGGCCGCTTCCGGCGGTCTTAAGCTTTTAACTTGGATATTCCTAGTTTCAGAACTTGCAATTCAATCATTGCTGGCACGGGGTTTGCACTCTCCTCAAACTAAGGAGCCGCGAATTCTCAAATACCGGCGATTTTAAACCTAAGCAATGAGCTGAGAGACCGAGATCGATGATTGATATTTCAGGATCAACTACCAAAGTAAGTGCGCTGAAATCGTTGGGTAGCGTGGAATCTGGTGCACAAACGGGAAGCCGCGAAGATTTTTCCAGCATCATCGGCGGACTCGATTCGAAGACCCGCTCGCAAGTCCCTGGTGAGCAATTACCCGAATTAGATGCGGCAATAAACAGCCCGGATATCGATGCAGGTGGCAACACTTCGCCGCCGGCTTTTCTGGCTGCGGAGTCGCTTGTCATTCGACAAGCTTCGACGACTGGGGCTTTTGAATCGGATTCAGACTTGGAAGAGATTGCAGCGCTGGAATCGATTGTGGAATCGGGTTTGGTCTTAGCATCTGCGCCACCTAGCCTAAATGTGACGTCCGCTGCCACTTTATCGGTGCCGCTAGAGGCGAAGTTGAGCGCGCGAGCGCCGACGAAAGTTTCTGCACCGGGTCCGTTGTCAGATCAGGCCAAAGTTATTGGTGAAAAAATTGAAGGCAGTGCCGATCGGCTATCCACGTTTAGTGCCGCGATAGATAACGAATTCCTCAGCCCAGATAGAACTAAATCAACCGGCCTATTTCGTGATCTCAGCACAGCGCTCAGCAACGCGAGCAGCGGACCGTCATCACTTACAGATTTATCGAAGACACCCATTCTAGCGTCTGCGACGGATGCACCCGAAGCCGTATCCGCGGTTGGGGCGGGATCGTTAAGTGAGGCAAAAAGCGCGGTCTTGTCGGCAACGACGGTTAATCCTAACGGACAGGTTCCGCTAAGCCATCCCCGCTTTGCCGAAGGATTCTCTCAGCAAGTACTACTAGTGGCTAAAGATGGCGCGCAGACGGCCAGATTATCGATCAATCCCGCAGAGCTTGGTCCAGTCGATCTACGCATCGTGATGCGCAATGATGAAGTTACCGTCCAGCTAGCCTCGCAACACCTTGCGGTGCGCGACGCGCTACAGGAAGCACTACCGCGGCTACGTGAACAGTTTGAACAGGCGGGAATGCATCTTGAAGACAGCGCTGTGTTTCATGATTTACCTAATCAAACGCACAATGGCGGCGATTCAGAGCACTCTAGTGCATCTGACTCTTTCGCAGATCAATCCGAACCGGGACAACAAAGTGATGCCGAACGAAATACGGTGTTAACCCTCCGTCGAGGATTTGTGGATGCATACGTTTAGGGCATTCGACAAACAATTATTGTCCGCAAGCCGCGCCTCTCTCTCGCCTACGATCTGCTTCGATCCTCACACACGCGCCTATCCTAGGAGCCTGTCGATTTTTGCTAATCACAGCAGGCACGGCGCGATGGTGGATTGTTCGTGATTCCGCCAGGCCGTTTGATTGCAATGAGGCGCGTACCTCATCGGCGCCTTCGTTCATTCCTCGAGGAGGCTGCGCAGCATCCACGCAGTCTTTTCATGAACGTCCAGACGTTGCGTCAATAAATCGGCCGTCGGCTGGTCGTTCGCCGCATCCACCACAGGAAACAGCTTACGAGCCGTCCGGGCAGTTGCCTCCTGCGCCGCGACTAAGTGAGCGATCATATCTAAGGCTTTAGGCACGCCATCAATTTCTTTGATGGACGCGAGATCGACGAACTCTTTGTAGGTGCCTGGCGCCGGAAAATCGAGTGCACGGATGCGTTCGGCAATGAGATCCAAGGCGGTCCATTGTTCCGTATATTGGCCCATGAACATGAGATGCAAGGTATTGAACATTGGTCCTTTCACATTCCAGTGAAAGTTATGCGTCATTAGATACAAGGTGTAGCTATCGGCGAGAAATCTTGAAAGCCCGTCGGCGATTTTTTTTCTCTGTGTCGCGTTGATGCCAATATCAATAGTTCGTCTAGTTTTTTGCTTTGAAGGCATTAGTAAAATTCCTCAATAAGTAGATGGTCTCAGGCGTGCGATGTCTACACAGCCCTCGATTACCATACCGAGGGTGCGCTCGGCATGATAATCATAGAACAGTTGCGCTAGAAGAGGCAGGGGGTTGTGTTGCGCGGATGCCCTTATAATTTGAAGTCCTCGATCGAAATGCCAAGCGCCTTAGCAATACCGTTGCCGTAGTTGGGATCAGCTTTGTGGCAATGTCGAATATGCCGCAATTGTATTTCGCGCGGAGCGGGGCCAATTGATCGCGCCGTGTTGTTAAATAGAACTTGTTGCTGGCTAGGACTCATTAAACGAAATAGCGCACCGGGTTGGGAAAAATAATCCTCATCCTCGCGATGATTCCAATGGTCCGCTGCGCCGTCAAGCAACAGCGGCGGCTCGGAGAAATCAGGTTGTTCCGTCCATTGGCCTTCGTCATTTGGCTCGTAGCCGAGCGTGCCGCCGTGATTGCCGTCAACCCGCATGGCACCGTCTCGATGGTAACTATGCACCGGGCAGCGCGGCGCGTTAACTGGAATTAAGTGGTGGTTCACGCCAAGCCGATAGCGCTGTGCATCGCCATAAGAGAACAAACGGCCCTGGAGCATTTTATCCGGCGAGAAGCCAATGCCTGGCACGATGCTGGCCGGGTTAAACGCGACTTGTTCTACTTCGGCAAAGAAATTTTCCGGGTTTCGGTTTAGTTCCATCACGCCTACTTCTATTAATGGGTAGTCCTTGTGCGGCCAAATTTTAGTTAGATCGAACGGATTGTAGGGCACGGTCCCGGCATCGGATTCCGGCATGATTTGTACGCTTAAGGTCCATCTTGGTAAGTCGCCTTCTTCAATACTGTCAAAGAGATCGCGACCATGACTTTCACGATCTTGACCAATCACTGTTGCGGATTGTTCATCGGTGAGATTTCGGATGCCTTGCTCGGATCTGAAATGGAATTTTACCCAACTGCGTTCACTAGCGGCGTTTAGGAAACTGAACGTGTGGCTGCCGAAGCCGTGCATATGCCGATAGCTCGCCGGGATACCTCGGTCACTCATCACGATCGTGATTTGATGTAGCGCCTCCGGTAGCGACGTCCAGAAATCCCAGTTGTTTTTCGCGCTGCGTAAATTTGTGCGCGGATCTCGCTTAACCGCGTGATTGAGATCTGGGAACTTCATCGGGTCGCGCAGGAAGAACACCGGTGTATTGTTGCCGACTAAATCCCAGTTACCTTCCTCGGTATAGAACTTAAGCGCGAATCCGCGGATATCACGCTCAGCATCAGCAGCACCACGTTCACCAGCAACAGTGGTAAAGCGCGCGAACAACTCAGTTTTTTTACCCACGGACGAGAAGATCTTTGCGCGGGTATATTTCGTGATGTCGTTCGTTACTGTAAACGTCCCGTAAGCGCCGGATCCCTTCGCGTGCATGCGTCGTTCCGGAATAACCTCGCGATCAAAGTGCGCGAGTTTCTCTAAGAACCAAACATCTTGAAGTAATTGGGGCCCGCGCTTACCGGCGGTCATCACGTTCTGATTGTCAGCGACGGGGCAGCCCGCATTGGTCGTCAATTTCTTGTTCATCGTCGTACTCCTTCGTTTAGCTAAATTGCGTTTCGTCAGGCATCTAATTTGCGCTAATCGGAGATATTCGTATAATGAATAAAAATATAGATAGTGATAGATTTAACCAATAATAGATTAGACTCTACATGTCAGCCCTACCTTCACTTAAACAATTGCGCTATCTGGTAGCTCTAGCAGAGCACCTCAATTTCACGCGCGCGGCGAAATCCTGCTTTGTCACGCAGTCGACCTTAAGTACTGGATTGAAGGAATTGGAGAACGTACTCGGCGCGAAGTTGGTCGAGCGCGATCGACGGAACGTGGTAATAACTCCCCTAGGGTTCGAAGTGGCGGCGCGTTCGCGAACCATTGTCGCGGCCGCACAGGACCTCGTTGAGCACGTCGCCGGCGCGACGACGCCAATGACGGGCTTGCTCCGGCTCGGCGTGATACCGACAATCGCACCGTTTATCCTGCCGCGCGCGATGGCGTTACTACGCAGCGCTTATCCCGATCTACGCGTCGCTCTGCGTGAAGACCTAACCGAAAATTTGCTTACCCGTCTGGCAGATGGGCGTCTCGACTTCGCCTTGATTGCACTGCCTTATGCGACTAGCCAGTTTCATGTGGAAACGTTGTTCGACGACGAATTGTGCTTGCTAGGTTTGAAGGACGACCCGGCAATAAAAGGTCGCAAAGTTACCGTCACCGCGTCGATTACCGATCGCCTACTCTTGTTAGAAGAAGGTCATTGTTTGCGCGACCACACGCTCATTGCTTGCGCAATAGCGAATAAAAGCTCATCCGTTGCGCTTGAAGCAACGAGCCTCTTAACCTTAGTGCAGATGATCGAATCAGGATTCGGCATCGGCTTGCTACCGGCAATGGCGATCACCAGCGGTTTAGTCACGAATCCTAAACTCGTCACCAGAGCGATCGCCACTCCCACGCCGAAGCGTTCCATTGCTTTAGTTGTTCGACGTACGACATCGAGGATGGCAGATTTCGATGCCTTGGCGGCGGTTATAGCCGACTGTAATGGGAAGGCTATTTAGAGGCCATAGTATCGCGCGGCGGTAATATCTAGAAAACGATGAGAGCGGAGCATTCCATTCGGATTATTTAGTCGGGTCAGGTCTGCCCGGTAGCAGCGTTCCGCCGATCAGTGGGGCGTAGCTGGTGTGGCGAGCAGCGGTTGTTTCTCAAATACGAGCAGTTATTCGGACGTTGAAATTCTCTGCCGATAGCGTGCTATCGACATTAATTTGACTTCCACGACTACATCTGTGGCATGCCAGTATACCGACGCTCTCGCAGTGGCACTCGGACACTGCATTTTCGATCGCCGGCCTAGGAGCCGATCCATGGACGATGAAGCACTGGGATTCACGATCCTGAATTCCATTCCGTCAGCAATTGCATTAGTTGACGCGGGCGGCGCGATTGTCTGTGTCAACGACTCTTGGGCTGCATTCGGGCGCGAGAATGGCGCGAGCGACGCGTTGATACAGGGCGTTAGAGTCAACTACCTAGACGCGTGTCGGACGCCGCTGAACGAACGCCCGCACACGGCATCCGTTGGTTTGATCGCGGTTTTCGACGGCGCCCTAGATACCTCCGCAATTGAATACCCCGCCCACTCACCAACCGAGCAGCGTTGGTTCATGATGACAGCCACGCCGTATAAGGGCTCTAACGGTCAAGTGGTGATTTCGCATGTTGAAATTACCCAGCGCAAAAAGGCGGAACTGCGCAGTGAGAGTTCTGACCATATTGTGGAAGAGTCGCTGAACGAGATTTATGTCTTGGACGGCCAGACATTGCAGTTTATCCGAGCCAATAGGACGGCTTGGAAGAATCTTGGTTATTCCATGGATGAACTACGGGGAATGACCGCAACGGAAATAAAACCCGTGTGCACACTCGATCTGTTCAAATTATTGACGGCGCCCGAGCAGCCAAAAGTCGAATTCGAGACGACGCACGTATGCAAAAACGGGACCGAATATCCGGTCTCCGTGAATCACGAATTTGCAATGGAGGACAACAAACCCGTCTTCGTCGCCGTCATTCAGAACATCACGGCACGGAAACTAGCCGAGCGGTCGCTTTTAGCCGCGCACGCAGAATTAGAGGATCGCGTTAGTGAGCGCACCGAAATATTGCTCGCCGAGAAGCCGCGCGCCGAAGTAACCCTAAGCTCAATCGGTGACGGGGTTATCGCCGTCGATGCGAACGGCACGGTTGAATTTATTAACCCTGTCGCTGAACAACTCACGGGCTGGACCTTGGTTGAGGCGAAAGGGCAATCCATCGAAGCGGTTTTTAATATTGTCAACGAAGAGGGCCGAACACCGGTCGAGAGCCCGATGACTCGCTGCATCAGCTGGTCGGTGCAGTGTTAGTGTTTAGCGATGTATCTGATCGCCATCGACTAGAGCGCGAGGCAAGCCATAACGCATCCGACGATGCGTTGACCGACTTCGTGAATCGTCGAGAGTTCGAAGTACGTCTGCAGCGATCGCTAAATGTCAATTACGGTCCGCTTTAGACGTTTACGTTAATACATAGTCGTGTTCGTCATCCTCTACAAGCAGAATGCCAGTCGTCGAATCCGTTGATTGCATTTTTACTACCATCCGTGTGGGTATAACTACCATTTCAAAAGAAAATTAGTGGCAATTACTGGTGGCGTCCGCAAACTTCTTCATCTCAACTAATGTTCTAAATGCTGCCCGATCACGTATCGGTACTCGTCGCCAAACCTTTAGTGAAGTGAGAGCTATCGTCGCAGCGCAACGAACTCCCATGGGTGCTGTGCAACAGGGTTGCCATTGCATCGTTATCGTTACGCCCTGCTGGTCAATTAACATGACGAGTTCGAGCACGAATTAAGCTGGCCCGCCAATCTACCAAAGATCCTACCCCCGCATAGGGACCGCACGAGGGCCGCGCAATGCTGTACAGCGTCAATTTATCGTGTCAGTCGAGCGACGTTGTGCGGTTTCTCGGCGCCAATAAATTGGCGTTTCAGTCTAAGTTAAATCGCAAATCTTTGATCACTATAGATATTCATCCCTGGCATGCGCTTTGCAATGTCTATTCGAAACGAAGCAAAGCAAAGGAGACGATATCGTGGCTGAAGAAAATACAGGCGAAGAGGAAAAAACAGGCCGGAAGAAAAAAGTCATCATTATCGGCGTCGTCGTTTTGTTGGCGCTCGGTGGTGGCGCGGCGGCATTTCTAGGCGGCGGTAGTGAAATGGCAGAAGGTGAGGGCGAAATGGCGCCAATTGCAGAATCATTCTATGTACCGCTCGACCCTGCGTTCGTCGTGAATTTTCAGGATAAAAGTAACAAGACGAAGTTCCTTAAGGCGGAGCTTAACGTGGTCACGGTTGACGATGAGATACCAGAAGCGATCGCGAAACATATGCCAGCCATTCGCAATAATTTGATCTTATTATTTTCCCGTCAGATTTACGAAGATTTGCTGCCACACGAAGGAAAAGAGGTGCTGCGCGCCGAAGCCCTGTCCCAAGTCCAGGCAGTTATGGAAAAGCAGACCGGCAAACCGGGAATCGACGATCTTTTCTTTACCAGCTTTGTCATCCAGTAAACATAGCAGTAAACATCATGGCCAATTCAGACTTACTCTCGCAAGATGAAATCGACGCATTGTTGTCCGGGGTCGACGACGGTGATGTAGAGACCGACGCAGATGAGCCGCTCGATCCCAGCGAAGTTCGCAACTACAACTTGGAGAGTCAGGACCGCATCGTACGCGGCCGCATGCCAACTCTAGAAATGATCAACGAACGATTCGCACGAAATTTCCGCCTCAGCTTATTCAACATTCTACGACGCTCTGCAGTCGTGACAGTTGAAGGCATCGAAATGCATAAGTTCGGTGAGTACGTGCATACCTTACTGATGCCGTCGAACTTAAATATTATAAAAATAGCACCACTACGTGGTTCGGCCTTAGTCGTATTTGCGCCGAAATTAGTATTCTCCTTGGTCGATTGCTTCTTCGGCGGTGACGGGCGCTTCCAAACGAAAATCGAAGGGCGAGATTTTACTGCGACGGAAATGCGCATCGTGCAGAAAGTGCTCAATACCGTATTCGTAGATATGAAAGAAGCCTGGGAGCCTGTATTGCCAATCGATTTTCAATATGTAAATTCTGAAATTAACCCGCAATTCGCCAATATTATTAGTCCCAGCGAAGTGGTCGTGGTGTGTACGTTTCATGTCGACGTTGAGGCTGGTGCAGGCCACCTGCAATTCGCAATTCCCTATTCGATGCTCGAACCGATCCGCGAACAACTCGATGCAGGGGTTCAAAGCGATGTATCGGAAAAGGATTCGCGCTGGAGCGCCCGTCTGCAAGAAGAACTGAGAGCCGCGAAAGTTCAATTGAAATCCACATTAGCGACGACCGAACTGACCGTGCGTGAGGTCGTAAATCTGCGGCCAGGTGACATTATTGATATCGAGATGCCGGAGTCAGTTCTGGCGTTCGTCGAACACGTTCCCGTGTTCCGGGGAAAGTTCGGCGCCTCACGAGGAAATCGCGCGCTAAAGGTCGTAGAGACGCTGCACTCGGCAAGCGAATCCAGTTTCTAAAATGAATCTCAATCTTATAAACGAGTGATGAACACATGAGCGAAGAAACTACTGATGGAGCCGACGATTGGGGCGCGGCGATGGAGGAACAAGCGACCGCTGACCCGGATTCGATCCAAACCGATGCGGTTCAAGACGTCGTACAAGCTCCAATCAACAACCTGCAAGCTGATCCGACACCGTCACGCAACGAAACAGTCAATTTGGATGCGGTTCTCGATATCCCCGTTAGTGTGTCTGTCGAGATCGGTAAAACCACATTGAGCATTCGTAGTTTATTGCAGTTAAACCAGGGTTCGGTTGTCGAACTCGACCGGTTGGCCGGGGAATCATTAGATGTATTAGTTAATGGCACCTTAGTTGCACACGGCGAAGTGGTTGTCGTCAACGAGAAATTCGGCATTCGACTGACGGACGTAGTGAGTGCACAAGAGCGGGTCAGACAACTTGCTTAGAAAAACTCCGACCCTCCTTGCGGCCTTGGTTAGCGTTAGCGTGCAGGCTCAAGTGACGACCGAGGCGGCGCAAATCGCGCCGGTTGGTTTATGGGATCTGGCCAAGGTGAGTGTCGGTCTGATCGTGGTTGTGGTCTCTATCATCGCGACGGCGGCGTTGCTGAAACGCGTGAAATCCATCCACACTAACAATGGCAGCCATATCAAAATGCTCGATGCTTTGCCGATTGGTACGCGTGATCGGATTGTCCTGTTAGAAGTTCAGGATCAACGCATTGTGGTCGCGATTTCACCCGGCCGCATCGAAGCACTACACACTTTCTCTTTCGAAGCGGTCGCCGAGAAGTCGTTTGCCGAGCTGGTAGAAGAAACCCCCGTACGAACAGAAGCAGTCCGATGACTCGGACCTTACTCGTCGTCCTAATGCTGTTCGCACCGATGCTCGCTCACGGCCAATCTGGCTTCGATGCATTCGCCGTAACCACTGCCGAAGATGGTACCCAAACGTATACCTTAACTTTACAGATTCTGATCTTAATGACGGCGCTGACCATGCTACCAGCGCTGGTCTTGGCCATGACCTCATTCACGCGGATCATCATCGTGCTCGCGATATTGCGCCAAGCAATTGGCACTGCGCAGACGCCATCTAGCCAAGTCTTGGTGGGTCTTGCTTTGTTCTTAACCGTATTTGTGATGACGCCAGTCACCGACCAAGTATTCGCGGACGCTATCACGCCTTTTGTTGCCGATGAAATCGATGTGACCGAAGCGCTAAAACGCGGTGCCCCGCCGCTGCGTGCCTTTATGCTCGGGCAAACTCGCGAGTCCGATTTGCTCTTGTTCAGCGAACTTGCCGCCTCAACATCGGCAACTCAGGCGGATGAAGTGCCGCTCTCGGTTCTTATGCCGGCATTCGTCACTAGCGAACTCAAAACGGCCTTCCAAATTGGATTTCTTATTTTTATTCCTTTTCTCATTATCGATTTGGTGGTCGCATCCGTGTTGATGTCGATGGGCATGATGATGTTATCGCCGCTTATTATCTCTTTGCCATTCAAAATAATGCTGTTCGTTTTAGTCGATGGCTGGGCGCTCATTATCGGTACCTTGGCTTCGAGTTTTTACGTGTAGTTCAATGACTCCTGAACAGGTCATGACATTGGGACGGCATGCACTCGAAGTGACGTTGTATCTGATGTTGTTGTTGCTCATCCCCGCCTTAGTCGTTGGACTTCTCATTAGTATGTTTCAGGCTGCGACGCAGATTAATGAAATGACCTTGAGCTTTATCCCGAAGTTGCTCGTCACCGTGTCCGTATTGATGTTTGCCGGTCCTCATATCGTCCGCCTGCTTATGGACTATACGATTCGTTTATATCGATCAATTCCCGGGATGATCGGATGATCTTATGCGAAGAGCCGTTTGCTCATCGGCTCCTACGAGCGCGAATCTAAGGTGCTGTTGAATCATGTTTTCAATTACGGACGCCGAGGTTCTGAGTCTGATCGGCGCATGGACGTGGCCGTTTCTAAGAGTGGGTGGGCTTGTGATGACAGCACCCGTGATCGGCACCCGCATGGTCCCTGGGCGAGTCCGCATTGCTTACACCTTGGCGTTGTGCGGCGTCCTGGTGCCGTTACTGCCAGCCCCGCCAGAGGTGGTGATGTTGAGTCCTCAGGGCTTCCTCATCGCAATACAGCAAGTCCTCATCGGCGCCGCAATTGGTTTGGTCGTGCGTATCGTGTTCGTCGTGGTTGAAATTGCCGGCCAGATTGTGGCGCAGCAAATGGGCCTCGGATTTGCATCCTTGGTCGATCCTCAAACCGGGTTGCAAGTGCCAGTCTTAAGTCAATTTTACATCGTGTTGGCAACCTTAATGTTCTTCTCATTGCAAGGACACTTGGTGTTGATCTCGACCTTGGTAGATAGCTTTACGATCCTGCCAATCGGATCAGGTGGCATCGAACGTGAAGGCTTGGAGGTCGTGCTCGAGTGGTCGAAATCGCTTTTTTCGGGGGCACTAGCGATCGCTCTACCTATCGTTATCGCGTTGCTCGTAGTGAACCTCGCGTTCGGCGTGATGGCGCGATCTGCACCGCAGTTGAACGTATTCGCAATCGGCTTCCCGATCATGATTCTGTTTGGTGTGTTCATGATATTTCTCACCTTGGACACTTTGGAATTACACCTTCGAGAAAATCTCGATGCCGCGTTTAGCGTTGCGCGCGGATTGCTAGGGAAGGCTTGAAATGGCCGACAGCCCGACAGGACAGGAACGTACAGAGGAGCCGACCCCAAAGAAACGCGATGATGCGCTTAAAAAAGGAGACGTCGCGCGTTCACGCGAACTCACCACGGCGATGATGCTGTTTGCCGGTGCCACCGGATTTTATATGACGGCGGGGCACATATTTAGCGGTTTGATCGGTGTTATGGGCGACGGGTTTTCGCTGACGCGGGCGCAAATATTTGATCCCAGCCACCCGTACAATGCAACCCTAAGTGCCGGCCTCACCGGTTTATTATCGATCGCACCCTTGCTCGTAGTGCTCACGGTTGTGGCGATCGCGGCACCAGTCGCGATCGGCGGTTGGGCGTTCAGCGGCAGTGCGATCGGATTCAAATGGAATCGCTTAGACCCCATAGCGGGCATAAAAAAAGTCTTCGGTGCGCGCGGCATCATTGAAACGTTCAAAGCACTGGCGAAATTCACCCTAATATTGGGCTTCGCGCTTAGCGCGCTTCGACACCACTTCGATGCTGTCAGCCGATTAGGCATGCACGATATTGATGTCGCACTGCCCGAGGCCGGAATAATCGTATTGCAAATATTTTTAGTCGCATCTATTGCGACTTTAGTCGTCGCCACGATCGACGTGCCGTATCAATTGTGGGAGCACACGCGAAAGCTACGCATGACGATGCAAGAAGTAAAGGACGAGACGAAACAACAAGAAGGATCACCCGAATTACGCGGTCGGATCCGCAATATGCAACACGAACTTGCCAATCGACGCATGATGGAGCAAGTGCCACGGGCAGATGTTGTCATTACGAACCCATCTCATTATTCCGTCGCACTACGCTTCGATCCCGATACGATGTCGGCCCCGCGTGTGGTCGCCAAAGGCGCGGATCAAGTAGCTATTAGAATCCGAGAGATCGCGCATGCCTCAGGAATTGCTATTTTGTCGGCACCGCCTCTCGCGCGTTCGATTTATCACACAACAAAACTCAATCGAGATATTCCTGCAGGTTTATACGTTGCTGTCGCCGAAGTGCTGGCTTATGTGTTTCAACTACGACGTAAGTCCGAACTTCCAACAGATCGGTTGTTTGATGAGTTACCGATCCCCGCAGAGTTGCAGTATTAATCTTGAAAGCTGGTGAAACTTAGATGGCCGAAGCTGCAAATATACTGAGTCCAAGCGCGTTCAAGAATGCCTACGCGGGTGGGGTTGGCACGCCGGTATTATTGCTCGCGATCATGGCAATGATGATCGTGCCGATGCCGACATTCATGTTGGATATGTTCTTTACATTCAATATTTCGCTCGCGGTGGTAGTTTTGTTGGCCGGAATTTATGCGCGTCGCCCACTAGATTTTGCGGCGTTTCCGACCATCCTGTTAGTTACAACCTTGTTGCGACTGTCGCTCAACGTCGCCTCTACGCGAGTCGTATTACTCAATGGGCACACAGGTACGGACGCTGCGGGCAGCGTGATCCAATCGTTCGGCGACTTCGTCGTCGGTGGCAACTATACCGTCGGCTTCGTGGTGTTCGCGATCCTCGTGATCATTAATTTCGTGGTGGTGACTAAAGGCGCTGGTCGTATTTCCGAAGTGAGCGCTCGATTCACTTTGGACGCGATGCCGGGCAAGCAAATGGCCATTGATGCGGATTTAAACGCTGGTGTCATCACCCAGGATGAAGCTAAAGTACGGCGCGCGGAGGTCACCCAAGAAGCTGACTTCTACGGTTCGATGGATGGCGCAAGTAAGTTTGTTCGCGGTGATGCTGTCGCTGGGATCTTGATATTGGTAATCAACATCGTTGGCGGTTTGGCGATTGGCGTCGGTCAACAAGACATGGCCTTCAGTGAGGCAATGCGAGTATTCACCTTGTTGACGATCGGGGACGGATTAGTCGCGCAAATCCCATCACTGTTTCTTGCGACGGCGGCGGCCATCATGGTCACCCGTGTTTCGGCCGAACAAGATGTCGGCGACCAAGTGCTATACCAGCTCTTCGCAAACCCTAAGGCGTTGATGGTGACAGCAATACTCATGGGCTTGTTGGGATTGATACCAGGCATGCCTAACGTTGCGTTCCTGTCGATTGCGGGAGCCGCTGGGTACGGCGCGCATTGGCAACAAAAGCGCGTTATCAATCGCGAGAAACAGCTACAGCTTGAACCCCCGCCTGCGCCGCCTCCCGAAACAAAGGAATTAACGTGGGATGATGTCGCACCCCTTGATACGATCGGACTCGAGGTGGGCTATCGACTCATTCCGCTGGTTGATCGCAATCAGAATGGGCAATTACTTGGCCGGCTGCGTGGGGTGCGAAAAAAATTATCCCAAGAACTCGGCTTTCTAGTACCTGCAGTACACATCCGCGACAATCTTGATCTTGATGCTTCTACTTATCGTATCTCGATACACGGCAGCACCATCGCACAAGTCAAAATCTTCCCCGATCAGGAGTTAGCAATTAACCCCGGACGGGTTTACGGCGATCTACGCGGCAATGTCGTCACTGATCCCGTGTTCAACCTTGAGGCGGTATGGATTGGAGAGGACCAACGCGAACAGGCGCAAGCGTTCGGGTACACCGTGGTCGATTCCAGTACGGTCGTCGCGACGCACCTTAGTCAAATTGTTCAAGACCATGCCCATGAGCTTCTTGGTCACGACGAAGTGCAGCAGTTGCTCGATAGTCTGGCAAAAGTCACCCCGAAGTTAGTCCAGGATTTGGTACCGAATATTTTGCCCTTAAGCGCGATCGTGAAAGTAATGCAGAATTTGCTGCGCGAACAAGTTCCCGTCCGAGACGTGCGCAGGATCCTCGAAGTGCTGTCGGAACATGGCGGCAAGAGTCAAGACTCTGGCGCTTTAACCCGTTTAGTACGGTCGGCACTCGGTCGTTCGATCGTCCAACAAATCAATGGATTGGCCGATGAATTGCCGGTTATCACTTTGGACCCAACATTGGAACAGATATTGCAACGTTCTATAGAAACAATGCCGGAGTCGGGAATGGCAATAGAACCAGGACTAGCCAACAGTATGTTGCAGTCACTCAATGAAGCGCACCAAAGACAAGAAGTGGCAGGTAATCCGTCAGTCTTGTTGGTCCCCGACGCGCTACGCGATTTCGTCGCGCGCTTCGCTCGCCACAGTATAAAAGGACTTCACGTCTTAGGTTACAACGAGGTGCCCGGCAGTATGCAGATCCGAATTATTGCGACTGTCGGTGATGGAACAAATGGTCTACCGGCCGCTTAACGAGAACAAAAAATGTCTAATGGGCGCGGAGAAAAATCAATGAAAGTGCGGAAATATTTTGCCGCAAATATGCGCAGCGCGCTGGAGATGGTGCGCCACGAGCAAGGTCCGGACGTGATGATCTTGTCCAATCGAAAAGTCGACAACGGTATCGAGCTCGTGACTGCGGACGGTGAAATCGACGACGACCTCGTGCAACGTTTTGCCGATGAGGCAAAAACGAAAGTTGCCGAACGAGTTTCTGCGCGGGTCAAAAACACGACGAATGAGAAACCGCCAGAAGCGGCGAGGTCGTCAGTTGTGACCGTGACCGAAGAAGTTCTTAGTGACGATTCAGGTGGGAGCCTCTGGAGTGGCCAGAGCGCCGTCGGGGCAATGCAAAAAGAGTTGAATGGCTTAAGAGGCTTACTCGAACAGCAATTAAGTGGCCTCGCGTGGTCTGATTTCGGTGCGAAGCATCCCATTCGTGCGCGCATATTGAGAACGCTTTCGCGCCATGGCATCTCGCCGAGCCTGGCCCGCGAATTGACCGACTGTGTACCCGATAGTGAGAGTTTTGACGACGGTTTTGCGACGGCATTAAGCAATTTAGAGTCGCGCCTGACGGTCCTGGATGATCCCATCCTGTCTTGCGGGGGACGGATCGTATTGCACGGGCCAACTGGCGCGGGCAAAACATTGCTCGCATGCAAATTGGCGGCTCAATATGGACTTGCTGCGGGTCTAGACAAAGTTGCGATCGTTTCTACCGACGACCAGCGGCTCGGCGCGCAGCAGCAGCTAAAAGTGTTTGGCAGTTTGCTTGGAATTTCGGTTTATAGCTGCAGAAACCCAGATGATCTGCTTGCATGCGTTGCGCGGCTTGAAGATCAAGAGCTCGTTCTAATCGACACGCCGGGAGGCGACGGTCGGGATGCTTTCTTGAGAGAGCTGATCAACCGACTAGCGGAGATCGATTGCCCAGTCGACCCGTATCTTGTACTTAGCGCGAGCACCGACTACTTGACACTAAACAGGATACTTTCGTCGCTCAGCGACATCGATGTGAGTGGATGCGTATTGACGAAGCTGGACGAAGCCGCGGCGTTGGGACCCATTGTCTCGGCAGTTGTTGAGGCAAATATGCCCGTTGCCTACCTCAGCGCAGGTCAACAAATTCCAGACGATCTGGAGACCCCGCTTGCGCGGCAGCTGATCGATAAAACCATTGCTTTGGCGAGCGAGACGCCGTCGCAAGACCATCAGAGCGAGATCGAACGTGCGTTTGTCAACCAACGAGGTGATCACTAAATGGCGACTCCAAGCCCTATCCAATCCAATTCACAACCTACCCGCGTGATCGCTGTCACCAGCGGTAAGGGCGGTGTTGGCAAAACCACGCTCGCGATCAACCTTGCGGTCTCACTGGCAGCGCTGGGTCGAAGCGTGACCTTACTCGACGCGGACTTAGGTTTAGCTAACGTCGACGTAATGTTGGGCTTGAGCCCGGAGAAAAACCTATCCGACGTCCTCGAAGGCCGCTGCGATCTAGAAGATATCGTGATCCGAGGGCCGCGCGGCGTGCAATTGGTGCCTGCAGCATCCGGCGTACAGCGCATGGCAGAGCTCGGTGAGTTCGAACGCGCCGGACTGCTCTATGCGTTCAGCGAACTTGAACAAAGGACAGATGTAATGATCGTTGATACGGCGGCTGGGATAGCGTCCAACAGTTTGCAATTTTGCGACGCCTCCCAGGAAGTTTTGGTGGTTGTATGCAACGACCCGGCGTCCGTTACGGATGCTTATGCGACTATCAAGGTCCTCAACCAACGAACCGGGCGCGATCGATTTCGGATCGCGATAAATCAAGTCGAAGACGGCGCCGAAGCCTACTCTTTATTTGGTCGCTTAATGGATGTAACCGACCGATTTCTGAATGTTGCACTAGATTTGGCGGGCTGGATTCCTTTCGACCCCGATATACGCCTGGCTCTACGGCGGCGCAAGGCGGTTGTCGAACTGAGGCCCAATAGTCCCGGCGCAATCGGAATTAAGGAAATCGCCAGGTCCGCCGATAAATGGCCTATGCCCATGTATGCGAGTGGACAGCTCGAGTTTTTTGTCGAGCGAATGATTCAACCAGGTGTGGCGGGGAGGCATATCCAGGCATGAACCAGATAGCAAAATATAAGAATGCAGCGAATGCTGAACTGAGTCGCGAGACCCAAACAGACTACGTGGAGAAATTTGCGCCGCTGGTGAAGCGCATCGCCTATCACCTCATGAGTCGTCTGCCGCCGACCGTTCAAGTCGACGACTTGATTCAATCCGGCATGATCGGGCTCCTCGAGGCCGCGAGGAATTACGATGCGGAACAAGGCGCAAGTTTTGAAACGTATGCCGGCATCCGGATCCGCGGATCGATGCTGGACGAGATACGCAAAGGCGACTGGGCGCCGCGCTCGCTGCACCGCAGGGTGCGCGAAATTACCCGGGCCGTGGCTGAGCTAGAAGCAGAGCACGGTCGCGACGCGCGCGATTCGGAAGTGGCGGATCGGATCGGAACGACGCTCGACGAGTACTACCACACGTTACAGGACGCGAGTGGCTATCGGGTATTTAGTTTCGAAGATCTACAGACGAAAGAAGATGGTATGTCCGAAGGCTTAACATCGAAGATCCGGCAACCCCTTGAGGAAGTTGAAGACCAACATTTCAAGGCAGCCCTAGCGCGCGAGATTGCTGGTTTGCCAGAGCGCGAGCGACTGGTTATGTCTTTGTACTATAAAGAAGAACTTAACCTACGTGAAACAGGCGACGTCCTTGGGGTTAGCGAGTCGCGGGTATGCCAAATCCATTCCCAAGCCTTGATCCGATTAAAAAGCCGCATGGCCGATTGGAGCATTGATGCGTCGAATTAGAACGACAAGGTGAGCAACGGTGATATTGAAATAGTCGGGATTATGTATGGACGAATCAATGAAGATCCTGGTTGTCGACGACTTCAATACGATGCGCCATATCGTAAAGAAATTGTTGTGTGATATTGGGTTCTCAGACATCGAACAAGCGGATGACGGCCTCACTGCACTACCCATGTTGCTGTCGGGAAACTTCGATTTTTTAATAACTGATTGGAACATGCCTGGTATGTCCGGTTTAGAACTCGTGGAGGCGATAAGGGCGAACGAAGAAACTGCTCATCTACCGGTCTTAGTTATTACTGCTGAAGCCCGAAGGCCTCAAATTATTGCGGCCGCTGAGGCTGGAGTAAACGGATATGTTATCAAGCCGTTTACTGCCGAGGTTTTGCAACACAAGATTGTGGAAATATTCGACGCTCTGGCCCGAGCATGAAATCACTCGCCGCGGCAATGTCACCAACTCTCCCCTAGTCTTGGGTGTCTAATCCCTTGGATCCTTTAAGTATCATTGGAATTGTTGTCGCCTTTTCGGCGATCTTGCTCGGACAATATCTGGAAGGCGGCCACATCGGCATGTTGCTCAACGGGCCGGCGCTGCTGATTGTTCTCGGTGGCACAGTTGGAGCAACGATGTTGCAATCGCCGACGCCCGTATTTCTACGATCGATGCGGATGCTGAAATGGATTTTTGTTCCGCCGCCAAGACATTTGGATCAAACGATGAAGCAAATACTGAATTGGAGCCGCATAACTCGCAAGGAAGGATTGTTGGGACTCGAGAAGACAGCAAAGATCGTTAGAGATAAGTATTCTCGGAAAGCTCTACAGTTACTTATGGATGGCAGTTCCTCGGACACAATTCGCGAAACGCTGGAGCTTGATGCAGCAGTGATCGAACTTCGCGATATGCAGGCAGCTCGGGTTTTTGACGGTATGGGCGGTTACGCGCCAACGCTTGGAATTCTTGGCGCGGTGATTGGGTTAATCCACGTCATGAATAACCTCGCTGATCCGTCTTTACTAGGGCAGGGAATCGCGGTGTCATTCGTCGCGACAATTTACGGTGTAGGACTTGCCAATCTCATGTTTCTACCGGCGGGGAATAAATTAAAAGCACTGATTCGCGAAGAAGCTCGCGAACACGAGATGATCGTTGTCGGCGTTGTTGCCATTGCCGATGGCGAGAACCCAAGCATCATAGAATCACGTCTGAAGGGACTGATCTATTGAGCCGATTGGATAGAATTCGCGCAGAACAACAGTCGCTTGAAGATGCGAGTGTTGCGAATCGCTGGATCATTTCATACGCCGATTTTATTACTTTGTTGTTTGCGTTCTTTGTTGTCATGTACTCCATCTCTTCAGTCAACGATGGGAAATTTCGTGTGCTCTCTGGCTCAATCGCGACAGAATTTCGTAGCGAATCTCAACACCGTCCCGCCCCGATCGATCTCGGCGGCACTCCTGTCGACACTTCCGAAGACGACCGTCCGCCGTCCGCGGAGCTAATCGAAGACAAGGATTTATCACTTGAAGATGACGTAAAACCCATCCGGCTAGATGACAGTGAAACGCTTATCGAGCGCGTTTCAAAGGCAATGTCACCGTTGATTGATGATAGCGTGATTGTTCGCGACGGTCGTTCATGGTTAGAAGTCGAGCTACCTAGTGAATTGTTGTTCTCTAGCGGGTATGCACGCCTATCGGACGAGGCAGAGCCAATAATGAGCAGGTTGGCACAAGCGATGAATGGCGTAGTGACACCGATACGAGTTGAAGGATTTACCGATAACGTGCCGATGAATGGGACTCGTTTCGCTTCTAACTGGGCGTTATCGGCTGCCCGAGCGGCCGCCGTGGTTGATCGTTTCTCGCGGGGCGGCATTGACCCCGAGTTACTTTCGGCGGTTGGCTTTGGCGAATATCACCCACGGGCAAGCAACGATGACCCTGTTGGACGGACGAAAAACCGTCGAGTAGTGGTCGCTATTGCGAAACATAAGTCGGTTGGGCTGGGAGGGCCAGTAGGCGGACCGGAAGCGCAAGACCGGATACAACCCACTCGCTTGCAACGTATTACGGAGTTGCCTGGGGCCCTGGGTATTTTGTAAGGGCAATGGACAATATGCTCCGTGGCAAGCCTCGAGTCGATTTCGATGAGCCTATTAATGTCATTGGAATCAATTTCTTAATGGTATTTTCCCGATGCGGCATACGCGTCGTTTGCGCAATTAACTCGCGCATCTGCTTCGCCGAAAATATTCATTAAAGTTACTTCGAGCGCGGCCGAAATACTTTCTGTCACTAGCGTTCTTCTCGCCTAGTGGAGCCACCTTGATGCGGGTGACGGCAAGTTTGTAGTTGGTGGCCACACGGCAGCCTAGAATTCGGAGACCAGCAGGATGAGAAACACGCACCCAATCGACAAGGAAATTGTCCGACTACGGAGTAACCGGAACCCGCTTGCTAACGGTGTCTTAACTGGTGGGCAGGCGTCCAAATGGGGAACGGACTGCACAACTATTGCGAACAGTGATCACGATTTCATTTCTAATCAAAAGGAAATAGACGAGATCTTCAGAAAGTTTCGTTCGTAGATCGAGAGTATGTCCTAATTGCAGAACCGTCCGCTACTGCTCGCAATCTAAAACTAAGGTCTCGCGAGAGAGCGTAGTGCCAGCCAAACTGAAAGAGTTGCATGCGGCCTTTTTAGACGAAAGTCTGGTCGCCGTGCGCGAAATCGAATTGAAGTTGCCGTCCCTCGAACTCAAGCTAGGCAAATCCAACCCAGAAGTGATCAACGAAATTTTCTGCGCGACGCATTCGATAAAGGGTGCCAGCGACATGTTGGGGTTGACTGCGGTCGCCGCACTTACTCGAGAATTGGAAATGCTGTTGGATACCATTCGATCAGGGGCTGCGACGCTTTGTGATAAACATATCATCGTGCTCCGCGTAGCAATGAAGTATTTGAATACACTCTTGTTTGCCGCACGAAATAGTGACGCACGTGACGACAACCGCCAGGTGACCAACCAACAGAACGTATTCAAGATCATCAGGGCGCTAAATCAAGCAATTGACGCGGTCGAATTCGATCGTTTATACGAAACCATTGACCCCGACTATCGACCCGATTCCAACGTGTCAGTCGTGCACTCTTCCAACGAGGGGTCCTTGCGAGAACAATATCGAGCGTTTCCTATCAGCTTATTGTTAGCTCAATACCCCCCATTTGTACGAAAGATGAGTCGCGAGGTTAATAAGAAAATTCGGCTGAACTATGACAGCAGTGACGGGAATATTGACCAGCGCGTGCTCGCTGGACTGGGCGATTGTCTATTGCAACTCGTACGGAACGCAGTAGACCACGGCATCGAGACACCGGACGTTCGCGCCAAACTCGGAAAGGACATCGTCGGCACAATAACGATTCAGGCGCGATGTACGGCCGAGAATATCAAGGTAGTAGTAAGCGACGATGGTCGCGGTTTAGCGCGCGCTAAACTTTTTCAACGAGCTTGCGATATTGGTCTCGCCCGGACCGACGAACGCATGTCCGGCCGGCAAATCGATGAACTAATATTCCACCCGGGTCTCTCAACGGTTAGCGCACTAAGCCACTATTCTGGCTGTGGCATTGGCATGGCTATTGTGCGTCGTAACATCAACGATCTCTGCGGTGACCTGGGAGTCCGTTCCTCGACTGGCTCTGGCTGCGTTTTCTCTATTAAGCTACCGCGGCACCCCTCTTCTTGTCGGCACAACAGGCGTACTACCTTGCCTATTGCCGAGTCGCGATAATTTTCCGAGTACGGAGAAACTGCGGCTTTCGCGGTAGCCAACGCGCGAGCAGAAAATGGCATGGAAAATGCTTTAACCCTAGTAACGAGGTTCGAGCGACAGATAATTGACGGACTCATTGATGCTTCGAATGGATGCCGTAGGCAAAGTTCTTAGAACAAACATTGCGTGTCCCATCTGAACAACAAAGGTGGAGGTCAATATGCCCGTCGAGACGATAAAACCTGTTCCGTCGGTTAGGCCCATTCGAAGAATCGACATCAATAAGCGCGAGAAGGAGCGCCGACGTGACGGGGCTACTGACCAAGTGCCGCGGAAGGACGATGGTCCGGATGCGCGTATTAACGAGGTGGACGACTATGTTTGAGACAGCCGATATTTTCGTAGTAATCGCTGTGTTGCTTTTTGCCAGTATATCCGGCGGCACGATCGTGGTGCTGCGCGCCGAGCTACTGCGTCTGCGAACCATGATTCGTTGTGAACGCGCAGATCGCCAAAGTTTGGAAAACGATATTGGGGCGCTGCTTGCTTGCTCTAAAACGATCGGGGAACGGGTCCGATCTCAAGGTCTACGTCAGAATCGCTTGTCAGAACAATTGGAGGTTCTCGACTCTCACGGGGGACCGGAAGACGTTCAGTTGTACGATCAAGTTCATAGAATGATTGATCAAGGGATGCCAGTTGAGCAGATCGCGAATATCTGCAATCTAAGGCGCGGCGAAGTGGAGTTATTAAATCACGTCGCCGTCCATCGAGCCGCTGCATAAGGGATTTAACTTAAATCCTTCCGGTATTGAACGCGGCGCAGGGAGACCTAATTTCAATGGCAGCTAGCGCGCTTTTCCTTTAGACTCCCGCCTTCGTTTTAGAGTCCACCCCTCGACCTGAAGATCAGCGCCGGTAAGAGGCAAGTTTTGAGTTAAAACAAATTAGGAGAGGTGGCCGAGTGGTTGAAGGCGCACACGAGGAAAGTGTGACTGCGGTAACCCGTATCGAGGGTTCGACAAATCGCGTTGAGCGATTTGGACGCCGAAGGCGCCCCGTAGGGGCGAGAAAACGAGCCTTCGTTTTAGAGTTCATCCCTCGACCTGAAGATCAGCGCCGGTAAGAGGCAAGTTTTGAGTTAAAACAAATTAGGAGAGGTGGCCGAGTGGTTGAAGGCGCACGCCTGGAAAGTGTGTATGCGGTAACCCGTATCGAGGGTTCGAATCCCTCTCTCTCCGCCAAATTAAACAGCCCGCTTTGCGGGCTTTTTAATTTGGCGGAGAGAGAACCATGGCGCTACGTGCCGATCCGAGACGATTGAAATATGTTTCTGAAATCGATTAGCACAGCCAGTCGCATTCCGACGGCCATCTGGGTACTCGGTTTCGTAAGCATGTTAATGGATATCTCCTCGGAACTCGTCCACAGCTTGTTACCCGTATTTCTAGTTTCTGGGCTAGGCGCGAGTGCGCTCACCGTTGGGTTAATTGAAGGGGTCGCAGAGTCTACCGCGCTCATCGTTAAAGTATTCTCTGGCACATTGAGCGATTATTTGGGTCGTCGAAAAGGACTTGCGATTTTAGGATACAGCCTCGGCGCAATCAGTAAGCCCTTATTCGCAATTGCTTCCAGCGCCGGTTTAGTTTTCTTCGCTAGATTCGTCGATCGCATTGGCAAGGGCATCCGCGGTGCGCCACGTGATGCCTTAGTCGCAGAATTGGCGCCGCCGACAATGCGCGGCGCCGCGTTCGGATTGCGCCAGTCACTCGATTCGGTTGGCGCTTTCTGCGGACCGTTGTTCGCCATCGCATTGATGCTGTTGTGGTCGAACGATTTTCGCGCGGTATTCTGGTTTGCCGTGATCCCTGGTGCGCTGGCTGTTGCCTTGTTGGTTTTCGGTGTGCGAGAACCGGTGCGAAATCCTAGCACCGAGCGAGTTAACCCCATCCAATGGGCGCAACTGCGCCGCCTGTCTACCGCGTACTGGTGGGTTGTTGCGATTGGCGCGGCCGTAAGTTTGGCCCGATTTAGTGAAGCATTCCTTATTCTTCGTGCCGAGCAAACTGGACTCGCACTCGCCTGGGTGCCATTAGTTCTGGTCGCGATGAATATCGTCTACGCGTTATCCGCGTATCCGTTCGGCCGACTGTCAGATACCGCGAGTAAGGCCAAGCTTCTCGCGTTTGGTTTGGTGATACTCCTCAGTGCCGACTTAGTTTTAGCGTTCGCCACTTCATGGAACATCGTGTTTGTCGGTGTTGGTCTGTGGGGACTCAGTCTCGGCGTCACTCAAGGCTTGCTCGCGAATATGATCGCCGCCAATGCTCCGACCGAATTACTCGGCACCGCTTTCGGGTTTTTCAACTTGTTCAGCGGCCTCGCCATGCTCATCGCGAGCGTTGTGGCCGGGCTTTTGTGGGATCAAATCGGGGCCTCTGCTACGTTCTACTGCGGAGCAGTGCTGTGTGCGTTCGCGCTAATTCTGCTTACGATCGGAACGCGCTGCGGCGTGTCCCGCAGTGAGCATCAGTGAATTAACAAGTTCCATTGGGCGCGCCCCGTTCGGAATTTGACGAACCGCCTAAACGGCTTGATATTCCGCACGCCTGTGTCGCTAGCTCAGGCCGGCTTGCCGCCCGCGGATCAAGCGTCCGGGCAATTCACCCGTTGCTTCCCCGTTTTGGAACGTCACAGCACCACGCAGTAAAGTCGTGTGATATCCCGAAGCACGCTGAATTAAACGCTTACCTGATGCAGGTAAGTCGGCAACCATTTCTGGTGCGGGTAGGGCGAGTTCTTCGAAGTGGATTAGATTAATATCTGCACGCATGCCAGGCGCGATAAGGCCGCGATCCTGAAACCCATATAGCATGGCTGTATCGCGGGTTTGCATTTTTATCGCGTGCTCAAGGCCGATGCGCGGTCCGCGATCGCGGTCGCGCACAAAATGCGACAACAAGTAGGTTGGCGCGCTTGCATCGCAGATCACACCACAATGTGCACCGCCATCGCTAATGCCGAGCACGGTACTCGGGTGCACCATCATTTCTCTCGCTACATCGTAATTGCCGGCGTTGTAGTTAAACAATGGGGTATATAGAAATGCTTTGCCATCAAGTTCGAGCAGGCAATCGTAGGCCGCCGCTTCAGGCGAGATCCCGAGGCGCGCTGCAATTGCTGTGACACTTAGTTCCGGTCCTGGTTCGTAGTTCGGCGGGTCGCCAAGTACGAAAATACGTTCGTAGTTCGAAATCGTCGAACGCATTTCTTTGCCTTCGATGAACAGCAAGCGTAGCAATCGAGCGGATTTCCCGGTTGCCTCGTTTAGAATCCGTGTCCGTGTTTCGGGCTTGCGTAGTTCCGCGACTCGCGCAGCTAACGGCAAATGGGCGATCGCTTGATAACTCGGTCGCGCGACAAACGGGTGCGAACCGCTGAAACACATCAACATGCCCGGTGGACGGATCGCAACTTGCGGATACATGCCTTGGCCGTTTCGTTGTGCCGCATAATCGATCAGTCGCTGCCACTGGGCTGGGTCTTCATCGTTTTGCACGCACGCATAAGTAACCGGACATTTCATCTCGTCGATGATGCGATCCATCCAGTCGAATTCGTTGTTCTCAGGGGCGAGATCGGAAGCAACTTCGAACACCGCAGATCCAGCCTTTTGCATGCCTTTGGCGATCGTTAGTAATTCAAGCGCATCAGCATCTGTCCCAGGTACGACTTCGCCATCGATTGATCGATGCAATACGGTCCGTGAGGTTGTAAATCCGACCGCGCCGGCGGCAACGGCTTGTTGCACAATGTTCGCCATCGCAGCGCGTTCATCTTCGCTTGCTTGCGTATCCATCGCACCACGTTCACCCATCACATAAGCGCGGACAGCTCCGTGTGGAACTTGGGCGGCGAGGTCGAGCGCGTAAGAAGATTTATCGAGCGCGTCCATATACTCAGGGAAGGTCTCCCAAGCCCAATCGATCCCTTCCGCTAGGGCAGCTCCTGGGATGTCTTCGACACCTTCCATTAAGCCAATCAACCAGTCGCGTTTTTCTTCGCGCACCGGCGCAAATCCGACACCGCAGTTGCCCATCACGGCGGTCGTGACGCCGTGCCAGCAAGACGGGGTGAGATAAGGATCCCAGGTTGCTTGACCGTCGTAGTGGGTGTGTACATCGACCCAACCAGGTGACAGCATTAATCCGTCGGCATCTATTTCTTGCGTGCCTTTGCCGAGCTTCTCACCCACCGCGACAATCCTTTCGCCTTCTATGGCGACATCACCGAAAGAGGCTGGAGAGCCTGATCCGTCCACGATCTTGGCGTTGCGTATCACAATGTCGTGCATGTTCAGATGCTCCTCGAGAGATTAATGAATGTGCTAGCCGGCCGAGGCACTTTGCGCTCGTGCGCTGGACAATTGAAAGCCTTCGTAACTGTGACTCGCGACTTCGTCGCATTTATCGCGATAGACGCCGCAGCCACCAATGTAGGGCATAAACAAGCGCGGTTTGCCAGGCACGTTCGCGCCCATATACCAGGA
>JBLFWX010000041.1:0-43338 GCA_047611805.1 Gammaproteobacteria bacterium | reverse complement strand
GCTACTTGCTACTTGCTACTTGCTACTTGCTACTTGCTACTTGCTACTTGCTACTTGCTACTTGCTACTTGCTACTTGCTACTTGCTACTTGCTACTTGCTACTTGCTACTTGCTACTTGCTACTTCGATGTTGGCAAGCCATTCGCGTTGATAATACCGTCGGCTATTAATGTGGTGAGTAACTCGCGCGAATGCTCGCCGAGCCTTGGCGGGCGCCGGGCAATTGGTGAATGACTTCAATGCCTACCAGTGTTTTTAGATCGTTTGCAGGGCTGCGCTTGTTACGTTTAACGTTTAAAAGCATTGTGCCGTCGCTGCCTTCGAACGGGTGCCGGTGCCACTTTAACGACATCCGCACCGAGATCGCCGACGTACTGCGCACATTAGGGCCCTACCCATACTTTTGAACTATCCAGGACGCGGATTCCGCTAAGCGGGGAGAAGCGGCTCAAAGCGTTTTGCTTATATTCACGACGGCAGTCGATCGGGATCCTTTCGCGACGGCAACTCAACGCTCGCCGTGCCTTTCGCAGTCACTTCGCCGAGCTGGTTTTCAGTAAAGACCTCGAGGTCTATAAGATGCTGTCTTTCTTCAATTCGTTTGTCGATTATCTTGGCTCGACACCACGACACATCACCGAAGATGTTTGGACGACGCACGCTTACATTCAGAGTGCGCAGAAAGCCATCGTCACCCATCCAATTAGTCATGAGCTGCCCTAACCAAGAAATCCGCTGCGTGCCAACATCGTAACCACCCGGCATTCCCACCTCGCGCGCCATCTGCTGCTCGGCGTGGCCTCGCGCCGGAGAATCTTCGGCTCCCGTACGCGGATCGACAAAGGCGTCTGCCGGGTGCCGTTTGCGATGCATGCTCGCGCGCCGATGTGCTTGATAACTGTGACCGGCGCCGGAATACCAGCAAATCATGTCGGTGATATTTAGTGGACCTTTGAGCATGGGTTGCACTGTGCTTTCGAGTACAACGTCTTCGAAGTAACGGGGCTGTGGGCCGCGAAGTTCTTCGTGCTCTATCGCATGGGCGATGTGATCGAGTTCCTCGGGACTGTATTTATGCGTCTCTCGCGGCGCGTAGCTCAAACCGTCCTTCGCTTTGGCGCGAGGCACTCTGGCCGTACTGCCTAGGGCTCGGCACACGAGTTCGTCGTGTTGATTTGTATACAACACCTCACCGGTCTGAATAATAAAATTCTTCGCATTGGCGCCCTGCTTTTGCACGACATCGATCAGTCGCGCTTGGACGGTAAAACTATCGCGATGACGAATAGGTTTATACCATTCCCAATCTGTGCCGCCGTATAGCCATTGGATGCCGCGTAGTTTCGGCGCAACCACAGTCGTATCAATCGTGTATAAAAAACATCCGGGTGCAAGTGCAGCGCGCCAACGGCTCGATCGGCCATGCTCCGGATCGCAAAACATTGGGTTTTCATCGCCCAGCGCCCAGCAAAATTGACGAACGCTATCGGGCGCAGCTTCCGTGTTCCACTGTTGCGAGCCGCGCCTGAGATCGACCCCGATAAGACTTCGCGCTTCTTCAACAGCGCCGTCCCACAAGGCCGGCGATTGCGTTGTCGCATCCCCACTATCTTTAGATTTCGCATCGCTCATCGTGCTAGAAATTATTCCATCTTGGGTTCAACCGACGACTCCAGTCGCAATGAGTTCATCGATTTCGTTGCGCGAAAGACCGAGTAAGCCGCCTAGGATTTGCTCGTTGTGTTCACCAGTCAATGGTCCACATCGGTTAATTTGTGATGCGAAATCGGAAAATTTCCATGGCGCAGAGAATAGGTCTTCGTTGCCATAGACGGGAATGTCCACCGTATGTTTGATACCACGCGCGGCGTAATGCGGATCTTTCCATTGTTCGTCAATAGAGAGAACCGGCGAAGAAGCGATACCCAGTTTACGAATCTCTTCAACCAAGGTATCGCGTGCATGTGTTGCGGTCCATGAGGCTAGATCTGCATCTAATTCGTTAACGGAGCTAATGCGTCCTGCATTCGTCGCAAACTTCGAATTCAAAGCCCACGACGCATCTGGTGCGAATTGTCTGAACGCATTCCATTCGTCTTCACTGCGTATCGCCAATGTTAGCCACGCATCATTTTCAAGCGCGGGGTAAATCCCATGCGGTGCATATTGCGGATGCGCGTTGCCCAAGGTACCTGGCTGAGCGGCCTTAATTTGACTGTCGAGGATGTACGGTCGCAACGTTCCCAGTAAGGCCTCTATTTGCGAGAGATCGATGTAGCATCCCTTACCCGTTAAACGCGCTCGTCGCAACGCTGCCAACACTGCAGTTAATGCGTGTGCGGACGCATTGGGATCGCCGAGGCCGAAGCTAAGTGAACCAATGGGCGCTTCACCGCGATAACCGACCAGTGATTCTAGTCCGGCCGCGCTCGACATGTTCGGCGCGTAAGCGCGCATACCTGATAGCGATCCGAACTGGCCCGCTGCGGACATTGATAACATGACAGCTCGGGGGTTAACTTCACGTAGAACGTCGTAGCCTAGACCCGTTCTCTCCATCGTTCCGGGAGACATATTTTCAACCACAACATCGCTCACCTCCATCAAACGCTTCAGAAGTTCTACGGCGCGTGGTTTTTTCGCGTTAAGCGTAATGCCCAACTTGCCGTGGTTAATCTGATGGAACATCGGCGACATTTCTTTTGACGGTCCCTCCACTTTCTTACCGGCTCGGATAATTCTGCCGGCTAAGCGCAAGTTGTCAGGTCGACCGCTATGCTCAACTTTTATTACTTCGGCACCGAATTCGGCCAGGATCGTCCCAACCCATGGTGCGGACCAGACCCAGCCGAAATCCAAGACTCTCATCCCGGCGAGGGGCCGCGAATTACTTGGGGTTGGCGGATTAACTGAAATGGGCGCCGCACCAAGTAGTAAATTCTCGGCGATGTTGCTCGCCGACTCGGTACGTGATTGTCGAATACGAAATGGCAAACCCGGTGCTGTTACCGTTGTACCAGCCACTTTCAGCTGACGGAAATATTTGCGCTCCTTGAACTGACGAGTTGCTAACACGTCTGCAAAATCCCGAATCGGTGACAGAATCAAACTGTTATCCAGCGCGATAATTTCGAGTTCGGCTTTCGTGCGCTCGGCCAACCACGGCTTCAGCAGCTCATCCACTTCTTCGGGATATTGTTGACCCATCGCGCGAAGATCTTGGTAGCGCGGTTCGGATGTCCACGCCGGATTTCCCATGACGTTCACGAGACGCTGCCATTCTTCGGGGGTGCGACCGAAAATACACACCTCTCCATCTTTGCACGGCAAGATCACGTAAGGGTAAGCCCCTCCTGATCCCGAAGCCCGGCGCCCGCCTCGATGCCAACGCAGCCCGTGACTAATGTACAGTCGACAATTAGCCGCGACATAGCTTGCCAACACGTCCGCAAGCGCAACATCGACGATCCGACCGCTACCGCATTCGTCACGGACTTGCAGCGCTAACAAACTTGCGGCCGCCAACATCGCCCCAGCTTGATGCTCGGCGATGCCAGGTGGAAAAGACAGCGGTTCGCGATCGGGTTCTCCGAGCGACCATGCGACACCACTCAATGCTTGGGCATCGAGGCCGGTCGCCGGGTATTGCGCATAGGGCCCGTCTAGTCCGAAAATCGTCGCCATACCGATGACAAGTCTCGGATGGCGCAAGCGGATTGATGACAGTGTCCCCGCTATAGCTAGAAGTTCGGGCAGTGTGTCGCACAACAACACATCGATCTCTGCCAGCAGCACATCAAATTCAGCTGCGTTTGTAGGGTTTGGACCTTCGGATTTCCCTTCTGACAGCACCTCGAGTGCAAGTTGTTCAGGATGTTGGCCGTCTATATCGCCGCCGGTGCCGACTCGGAAGCGAGTCACCTGCGCGCCTAATCTCTTGAGCAACCAGCCGGCGTAAGCCGATGCGACCCCGCTGTCGCAGCCGACGAATTCGCCGACTCTCACCGAATGGTTTTCTGACTGTTCGGTCGTCAACGCCAAATCCCTTTGTCTATCTACTTTCGATGGAGTCGGACTGGCAAATCGGTATACCCGTGGATAATGTTTGAGCAAACACGTTGGGGTTCACCCATAACTTCAACGGAACGAAAACGCTGCATGATTTCTTGCCAGGCGATTTGCAACTGTAATTCCGCGAGGCGATAACCGACGCAATGATGGATCCCGAAACCGAACGACAAATGTTGGCGCGGTTTCTTCCGGTCGACAATAAACGCTTCAGGTGTATCGATGGCATCGGCATCTCGATTCCCTGACAGATACCAAAGTGCGACCCGATCGCCAGCCTTAAGCCTTGCATTGCCAATGCTCGTGTCTTCCCTAGCGGTCCGCGCCATGTGCGAAATCGGCGTTTGCCACCGGATTATCTCGGGCACCATGGTTTCGATTAGTGCCGGATTCGCTGTTAGCTTTTCGTACTCGTCGGGAAATTGATTCAAAGCGACGACCCCACCGGTCATTGAGTTACGAGTGGTGTCGTTGCCGCCGACAATGATATTGATCAAGTTGCCGAGAAATTCTTCGGGGCTTAAATCCTTAGTACCGTCGGAATGAACCATTAGCGAAAGCAGATCAGAACGTGGTTCCCCGGTGAGACGTTCTTGCCATAGACCGGCGAAGGTCGTGAAGCAATCTTCCAATTCGCTCTGTCGCTCTGCCCAGCTATCAACGATCCCAAACCCAGGTTCCGTTACTGCAACATCGGACCACCGGGTCAGTAGATGACGCTTTTCCCACGGGAAATCAAATAAGGTCGCCAATGTTTGGGTGGTGAATTCAATTGAGAAGCGGGAAACCCAATTAAACGTTTCATCGACGGGTAGTTCATCCAAGATTTTGCCACAGAGATCTCGGATGATCTTCTCCATCTCGCGAACGCTCGCCCGAGCAACGATAGGTGCGATTGCTTTGCGTTGCCGCCCATGCTTTGGTGGATCCGTAGATTGAAACATTCGTGCATCTACACCATTGCTGCGAAACATTTTTTGATAACCCAATACGTGGCCGCCGAGCTCATAGTCACACGAGAATAGTTCGTCCGCGGCGTTGACTTTAACAATGTCGTCGTACTTAGTTATCGACCAAAACGGACCGTACGCACTGTCCGCGCAATAGTGCACCGGCGCCTCGCGGCGCAGCCTTTCAAAATAGGGGGCAATTGTATTGTCACGGTAGAGCCAGGGGTTGCTGACGTCGATTTTATCGAGCGGAACAGAATACGGATCAACGTTAGTATTGTTCGCCATCCTAGGTCCTTGTTTTCGATAGTTGTACGGCAAGCAGTTCACGGAGAATTCGCGTGCGAGAAATTCAACCGCTAGTGCATCACGCTGATCTAGAAACTCATCATCTGGTCTGGGAACTGATGTGAGGGTTCCCGTCGAAACTGAAAATAATTAGGGCCGACAGTGTCGCGACACTGAGTATCGGTTGCAATTTAAACACGGTATTGCGACGATAATTATTCGGGTGTTGCAGATCCCGTACTGAGTTCGCGCTGCTGTGGCATCACGGCATTTAATTCTCCGACGTGATAATTATGACACGACACGCAGGATTCGCCCGCCTTACCTTCTTGGTGACATTGGGCGCAAGTCTCAGCAGACAGCGAATTAAAATTACTCGCGAATTTATGCGGATCGTTATCATCGAAACTGGAGGCGTAGTCCGACTCTTTATCGAACGAGTGGCACGTTAGGCAACCTTCTTGATCGAGTAAATTGAAATGCGCCTGGTGAGAGAACCGATTGAAGTGCTTACGGTTCGGGTCTGCTTCACGTGCTTTCCAATTTACCGCGGTTTTACCGTCGACATCGTCTAGCGAATGACATTTCATGCACGATCCGGGCGCCCCCTCTTTAGTTAGGTCGGCGAATAGTTTCTGCATTGACTGATCATTCGATTGGGTGGACGTTTCAATCCACGACTGGACGAACCTATCCGCGTGTCCTGCTGGCCGGTAGCGGAGTTGGTACTCATCGCGATACCAACCGCCAGCGCTAGCGCGATCTTCGGCCGCGATACGCGGGTCGGAAAACGAGAATATTCCGGCGCTAGCCGGTGTCGAAGCACCCACGTCACTGGATGATTCTGCATCGTCGATGGCAATTTCGTTCGCACCGGAATCGTCGTCTCCAAACATAGCGTCGAAGTCCTCAGCGGTTGATTCCTCCGAGTCATCACCAAACATAGCATCGAAATCATCGTCCTCAGCATCGGCGTCCGGACTTGATTTCTTTGGTGAGGGTGGCGGCGCGAGCGCGACTGTCGCATTATCCAGTCCGGCTCGATGTCGCTGGACCTCTTCGAGAAGTAAGGGGAACCAGTCCATCCGTGCTGATCCAACCATATCAGGTGGTAGCGCCGCCAATAGTTCTAATTGACCAGCACTACTTTCGCTAACATCAGGAATTTCCGCGAGGCGCTCCGACACAACACTCGCACCACGCGATTCAAGTTCGTAGAAGAAATCTTTTACGAGCCAGGCCAACTCGCCGACCCGTTTTAAGGTTTCGTCACTTGCGTCTTCAAGATCGAGCATATCGACATCCGCGAGCGCGTCTTGAACTGCAGCGAAATCGGGATTCGCATGCAACATTAAGTTCATGAAAGATGACAGCTCGTCCTCAGCATATTCAGGCCATTGACCGACCGCGACGCCCTTTTCGACCAAGGTGGCAACGTCAATACCGGGAAGACCCAAGATTGAAATGCCTTTTGCCGACGCTCGGCTTTCGCCACTAACCTGGGCATTGTGGCACCCGCTGCATGTTTCAACGTAGGGCTTAAGCACCATTCGTCCGCCGCCCGATTGCGTGCGGTGGCAATCGTTACAGGCGTGCGGTGCCACGTCTTTATTTTCGTCCTCGAGGAAATGTTTATCGATGTGGCTTACATGATCGAAAAATAGATGTGTGCGGCGATCATTGGGGTAACTTGTAAAAGGCGGATGGCCATCGCTAAAACTCTTAAATTTAAGCTCGTGGCAAACCACACAAGTTTGATCGCTAAATGCGGCGATATTCTGCTCAGCACCTTTGTGTTCGCGGTGGCAGCTCATGCAATTTAGTCCTGCACCGTGCTTCTCTTCAGCGCTCAACATTGCAGCCGCGATTGTGATCGCAACAGACCCGTTAGAGACAGATTCGGATTTACTGGTCATCGAGTTCAAGGTATCTGGGTCAAGGCTGTGCGCCGCTAAGGCGTTCGACCCAAAATTGTGACAACCGCTACATTGCGCGCTATCGGCGCTATGGTCGTAACTTCCAACTAGTGCACCGATCCATTGTCGGATCCCGCCTTCTGCCGAAGCGTGGCAGGTCTCACATTGCTCAAGGGCCGCATGTCCTTGAGATAACGTTCCTGGGGAAAGGAATTTAGCTCTGTCGGGTAAAGAAAAAATGACCAACAAGGCACCAAGGGTGAGTGCCACTGACCAACGGACGAACATTCCACGACGTGCGCGCCAACTGCGGACGGGTTGACACGGTGGAATTACGTGGCAGCAGCTGCCGTCCGGGTTTGGTCCACTCTTGCAAGCCCCACCGTAAAACTCCGATCGCTTGCAGCGCCAACGGTCACCTTCGCGCATCGGTATGCAGTCGGCCGTCGCGCGGCAATGTCCTCGCTTGTCCGGTCCGACCTGACAGGCCCTTCCATCGGCCGCGCGTCCGCAAACCCAAGTCTTATCAGGTCGCTCGTACGGACTCGTGCGGTAATCAAATTTCTGTAGTCGATCTGTCATTACACTGAACCGAATCCGTAAACCAAAAGCATGTGCGCGAGTAAGACAAGGACCATGCTATAGGTCATTGGGATGTGGATGAAAAGCCAGCTTTTTAGCGTGAGTTGCAGTGTGTATTGATTGTCTAACGCGTTTTTTCGCTTAAGCAGATCAAGAAGTTCTTCGGTATATTCCTTTTCCTTATCGTTCATGTAACGTTCTTGCGCAGCAAGCTCGTTCGATAACCGATAAAATCCCCGTTGATCGTTGAACAAATGCCTAGGCGAGAAACTGGGTCGTCCAAAAAACGGGGCGACTGTGCGAATGTAGAAATCCGCAAGTGTCGTCGATTCTGTTGCGTCAACTGATTCCTTGACAACACCGTCAGCAGTTTCACGCAAAGTTCTTGCGAATGCCGGAATGCGTTCAAATATTAGTTGCTCGCCTTGGTGCGTTAGACGCCGCGCGAACAACCGAGATATAAAAATGCCAACGACACCGCTGGCGCAAATTAGAACAAATAATAGCGCTAGTGAGACTTCCAGATAGCCGTCCGGCCACCGCCATTGGACGTGCATTAGAAATAGAAAGAGTGCAGCTAAGCCGACATACAAGTGCAGCTGTAGCCAAGTTCGATTGCGGATAGCAGGCAGAAATGTGATTTTCTTACGCCCGTTATACATCATCAGTACGAATATCACGCTGACCAATAACCATCCAGATAACCACTGGGAATCGCCGAGCCCGAAACCGTATATGTGCAAGCACCATCCGATCGCTAGAACGATTAGCGCCGTAACGGATAAATATCCGTTGCGCCGGGACCAGCGCGAACTCATTTATTCAACCACTCGTTCAAGGCATCGCTATCGCTCATGTTCATCCGCACTAATGCGTCATGGGGACATGCGTTTTCGCAGGCCGGGCCGTGTGGCAAGTTGTAGCAGTAGTCGCATTTCGTCGCCTTAAGAATCGGTGTGCCGGTCTCAGAATCGAGGACCACAGCACCCTCTTGACCTCGAATCTCGACCATCCGAATGTTGTCGTAAGGGCATGCGTTTGCGCAACTCGCACAACCAATGCATGCCGTATCGTTAATAATGACTTCGCCACCAAGCTCGGAACGATGGATCGCGCCGGTTGGACAACCAATCATGCAGACAGGGTCGGCACAATGCATGCAGGCGTTCGTGATCATTTGGTTTTCATGCTGCAGCCCATGACGGACGAAGCGCGGATTCCCGTGGTGCGTATCCGCACAAGCCTTCACGCATTCGTCACAACGGATACAGCGATCTAGATTTATCATCATCGTTGCTGTGCCGTTGATGTAGCGATTCTCGACCGTGAATTCAAGAAAATCGGCGTCCAAAGCTTCGTGGTCCGAAGATTTTTCCTCGGCACGAACGCGAAATTGGAGCCGATTCCGCATATCGCTGAAGACTTTTTCAGGCAGGCTCGGAATGACGAAACGTTCGATGATGCGCGTCGGAACGCGCAGAACGTCGGAGTAACCTAGGGCGTACAATCCCGTCTGATAAGAGATTAAATTGTCGTTACGACTATTGTGCAGGATCTCCTCAAGACCGAATATCCCACCGCTCGATAGCACTGACAGCGAACGATGACCGTTATTTATACGCTGCGTAATCTTTGCGAATCCAGAGCGGATGAACAGCAGTCCGTCCACGTAATCGCCTTCTAAGGCAATCGGCGCGGATTCGGATTCACGTTGTTGTCCACTTTTTGCGCGACTTTTAAACGCGGTATGCCAATCGAAGCTTCCGAAAGACTCGAATAACGTATGCTCAGCAATTTTCTCCATGACCGCGTCGTCGAGATACTTGAAGACCTCTATCTCGCGTAGATGGGTAATTAAGTTTCGTTCACGGTAGAGCTTATCGATATATTGCCGGTACGTATTTACCTGGCGGCGGATATCGCGTAATGCTTGCCAGCGGATCTCTAGTAACTCGACATCTTCAAGCGCAAACACTGACGCATTGCGCGGCGTGCGGGCCAGCGCCGCGACTTCACCAAACATTTCTCCGGTCGCTAAGGTCGCGACCTGATAGTTCTCCAGTACGTTATCGATATCTCGCAGGTAGACTTGTGTGCCCACCCCCGATCCTCGCGTGGCTACATCATTGGTGATGTAGCGGCCGCCCGAGATTCTTACTTCAGGATAAGCCGATTTCGCAAAAAATCTCGAGATTGTCGGCCCAATACCGCGCTTCGCCGTTTGCGCGTGACCCAACATTGACTCCGGTAATCCGGGTGGCAAGATAACGCCAACACTGCCATTAAGGATAAGAAACGACGAATTGCCGTAATCTCCTGCCCGCACAACCATGTCGCCGCGTTGAAAACGGAGACGTCGCGTGTCGTTGCGAATAATGCCATCAAGCGGTAAGGCGGGCGGAAAACGTGACGCGTCCATGTCAGCGAAAGGCGCTAGAGTCAGGATATGGGCGACTTGGTCGTCGCCCATATCTTCGTCGAACGGCGTGTTCCAGCGTTGAGGCCGACTAATTGTGGAGTCTTTATCCGCTGAAATTTGACTGGCCCCCGCTTTTATCACGAAGAAGGAGTGCCTTTGTAATCTCCAGACTTCGGCAACAGCCCATCAATCGCACTTAACCCGCCGCCATCCATCGCGGCCACTTTTTTTGCATTTTGAGCGACGGTGTCAGCAGCTTTGAGGTAGGCCGCCTTATTATTTAGTTTGAGCTTAATGCCCCCGGCTAGAGTCACGACGGCCTTAACTTCGGCGAGGCCCGAGGCGGTCGCGATTTTTGCAAGGTCCTTCGATGCCGATTTTGCTCGCTTCGCCATTTTGACAGCAAAGGTAGCTTTTGCCGTAGCTTCGGCGAGTCCTCGGTAAGCGTATTCGAGGTCGAGCATCTTACCGACCACAAACATGACTCGGCGGCGATCCAAGGACGCCTCCGTGTTGGTATCGGTATACCACTTGTTATGGCGTACCTCACCTTGCGACCAAGCAACTAATTCGAATTTACTACCAGCCGGATGGCCGCCCTCGTTGACGAGCTTTTCATTTGGAACCGTGTGGCAGCTGTAACAGTTCTCGGCAACGCCGTAGATATTGCTCGGTCTGATCATGCCGGCCGCCTCAGATTTCTTGTAACGCTCAATCTTATGGGCGGGGGCTTCGTTTTCTGCTTTTACGTCCTTGCCACCGAAGTCGCTGTGCACGTCAATCCAGTTAGCACCCGCGCTATGGCACGATTCGCAGGTAATGCCTGCTACCGGTGTCACTTTGCCGTCTTCGTCCATGGACGTGAAGTGGCAACTCAGGCAATCGCTCCCTGATTTGACTCGCTTGATGCCCATTTTTTTCGCGATATCGCGCGCTTTGTCACTCCGCGGCATGTCTTTGAATGTGGTGAAGTGATGGCTGTTCTTCCACATGTTTACTGAGACCTCATGGCATTCGCCGCAAGTGTCTGGTCCTTTTACCTGAGTCGGGTCTAGGTGTAATTCCTGCGCGACAGACGCAGTCCACCCGAAGGTCAAACTTAATCCCAGGACGACTATGCTGAGCGCGGCAGGGGCTCTGAATTTGCGCAATGGCTGGTACATAAATATTCCTTATTTTATTAGCAAGTCCGAATCACAACTCGCGTATTTATTTTGTCATGCATCGATGCTTAATGCAGATTTTGGTATTGCAACACAGGGTAAGCAAGATCCGGATTCCATCGGCCCGCTTGGCTCGTCCAAGTATCCCACTTGGCCGGTTCGAATGGCCGTTTTGCATGTCCCGCAACTACCCGCGCGGCACCCAGAATCCATACTTATTCCTTGCGACTCGCCAAATTCCAACAAAGTTCCGTTTTCGGGTAGCCAATCAAACGTTTTACCGGATTTTGCGAACTCAACCTTAATAGCTGAAGTGGACGCCTCAGTTACCCCTTCTGCCGCGGTAGGCGCGGATTTTTTCTTCACGCTCGCAGGTCCAAAGGCTTCGAAATTAACGCTCGATTCGGGAACGCCCCATGCGTCGAGATCGCGCACGAGTGATTCCATCATCGGCGGCGGGCCGCAAATGTAAAAATCAAAATTGTTTGACGGCAATACCGTCTTGAAGTGTTCGACACTCACATGTCCGCTGTGTTGATAATCGCGCCCAGCTTTGTCGGCGCCCTCGCGCGGGTTGCTGTAACAAATAACGAGGTGAACGTTGTCGTGCTGCTCGTCTATTTGTTGTAGCTGCTCGCGCATGACGTGATCTTCACCGCTGCGCATGCCATAAAAAAACCACACTTCGCGTTTGGAACGCGAATCGATGATTGCGGTAAGCATACTCAGTACGGGTGTTAAACCGACGCCGCCGCCGATTAATACAACGGGCGTGTCCTTAGTTTGATCAAGAAAGAAGTTACCGCCAGGGGCGCGCACGTCTAGAATATCGCCGACTTCAAGGTTTTGATGAAAAAATGTTGACGACAAACCCGGTGGGGCATCGGGTTCTTTAGGCGGCGGTCCCTGATGTTTTATGGAGACTCGATAGTATTGATCGGCTCGGTAAGGACTATCGGATAGTGAATAGCAGCGCACAACAGGCTTGTTTTGATCAGGGACTTGCAAGTTGAACGTTAAATACTGACCAGGTTCGAACTGCGGTAGTGACTTGCCATCGTGCGGCACGAGATAGAACGAACAAATTCCACCACCTTCCATTACTTTTCGATTGATGCGGAATTTCCGCAGGCCGGACCAGCGATTGGATAATTTTGATTCTTCTAGGGAGCGTGCAACGTTTTTAAATTCGATATCTGCGCTCAAAGAACGGATGGCTAAATTCTGTTGATTGGCCAAAAAACGATTTCGTTTCAGAGTGCCGTAAAGTGCTGTAGCGGCCTGAGCGAGTGCGAGTAATACAAGGGCGGCGCCGGCCCATAGAGCTATTTCGACAGGGATTGTTTGGCTAAAGCCGTTCATCGGTATCTCCGCAACGTTCTCACAATGTCTTGCTTGGCAACTCGTCGTCTACAATTTTACTTGGACTTCAAATCGCACACCTGTCCTGGGATTACCCGAATCGGTCCTATCTACAACAAATCCGTCGACTTGAAATATCGTTCGCCACCCGAATGCTTGTTGGATCCTAACACCGACACCGTAAGAATCGTTCAGAATCCCGTCTTCATCATGCCGCGCACCGGCTTCCAAAATCACTTGGCGACGATCATTACTGAAGAAGAATTGGCGACCGAGCGCGACACCATAGGCGTTGCTAGTGCGATTGTTCAACGCTGCCGGGTATCTACCCAGGCCGCGGCCTGCGAATAAGATCCCGGTGTCACCCATGGCCCCACCGACGAGGGGATCACGAGCTGCAGAGACGTAATCGTCAAACGCGGCGAATCCTGCTAGGTACACGTTATCGTGCGAATAGTGCGGTACCCACGCGAACGACGCGAATAGGAGCTGCCCGTCGCCCGCGTTTCTGGTTTCATGTCCAGTCGCATGCGAGGCAGCAACACGGAACGTCGCGGACATTTTGCCGATTGTTTGGATACTATCCAAAGCCGCGACAACCACGTCGCCATTGCGATCCGAGTCGATGTAGACGACGTCTAGATTCATTGTTCGATGGAACGTATCTGCCTGGAGAAACATGCCGTAGAGATCCGCACCATCGTCGTCGTTATTATCATCGCGATGAATGCCGTTCCAACCGTACAAGAACGTAGCCCGCGCGTTCACGAGTCGAGCAAAGCCCGGTATACGAATATTATTCTTCGAAATACCAAAGGTATCGATCGTATCGTTCATGACCATACCAGATTGGAACTGTACGTTTTGGCGTCCAACGCTGAAGCCAATATCGTTCGGCGTGAAATCGTTCACATCCCACATCGGGAATATTTCCGCAATATCGCCTTCAAAGAACAAGGTCGAGATATTGAGATTTAATTCATCGACGGTACCCTCTTCACTATCGGGCGAAATGATTCTGCCTGAAAACTCGGAATCATCGTGCAACGGTGTAATACCAATGAGGAGTCGTTCCGTACCTGTGAGCTGGAGATTACCGAATAAATCAAGGCGGTTAGCCCACTCCGCGCTATCTTTACTGCTGCCGAGATCGTTGCGCTGAATTCCAGATCGAAAATTTCCGTAAACCCAAAATCGCGGTTGCCACACAGCGCCGGTCGGAATCTGGAAACCTGGTTCGATGTTTCCCGTGCCTAGGAAGTCGCCACCAAGCTCGAGTATCGGCGCCGTGCGCGGCGGCAAGTCGGCATCCGACAAGTATGGTGTCGGCTCCGTCGGTAGACTCGACGATCCGCCAGCCGCTAAGGCAATGAAAGTCGAACACATGACGGTCGTCCCCACGACCACATGGAGTACAATTTTATTAACTTTTTGTTTCACGGTTCCGCCCTTGTAATGCGAATCTAATTTAATCGACCGCAATCTTTTCATCCTTTTCCCAGATAGTTACCTGGCCCGCGACAACCGCTTCTCCGAGTTCGTGTGCCGACATGTTGTAGTCGAAGCCGACCGCCTTAATCGCATCAAGCAGGTTTACTGGCACCGCGCCTGAACGAAGCTGGACGTTAACGTTGTACTCACCTGGCCCGCTCAAGTCTTTTGCTTTGATCTTATAGGGTGCTATTCGACTCGATAGCGGCGGAATCGTCCGCCGATGTTTGCGCGCTCCCGCCGGTTGGCCACTTAACGCCAGAGAGCGATTGAACGGTCGAATAAACGGCAGCGGATCTGCTGAGTAGTTAATTGCTAATACTTGCTCACGTTCGCCACCGCGGAAACTGCGGGTAACAAACCGTGATTGCAACGAAAAGAGCTGCTTATCGAGTGGCACTTCGCCGTTGTGCACATAGAGCGAATGCGTGTCCCGTACATCTCCATTAGGGTCAAGGTCCCCAGATAGAAACACGACTTTGCCGCTCGCATCAGTAACGGTAACCTGCAGCCAAATCACCCGCTCCGCGTCGAACCCGGTCGGCACGTTATGGCCCTTGGTTATGTTCTTAACCGGAACTTCAAAACGCAGACCCTTTTTCGAGCTTGCCTTGGTTACGTTAATATCGCCAAGACCGAAGCCGTTCTTTAGGACTTCCATGCGTTGTTCGGTCGCTTTTGCGCGCAATTCGAATTGGCGATTCAGTATTTCCCGCGCGTCGTAGCGGTCGTCAACGTATGCCCATCGCTCCGGAAATTCATATCCTGCAGGAAGGTTGTCTTCGAATTCGTCCGTCCCCCAACCTGCCTCATGGTCGAATATTAGCCACTCGCTCAGACTAGCCATCGCCGCCGCATCCGAATTATGCGGGAAGATTCCTGGGTGGATTAGCGGATAGTCTGGACCGGCGAAGAAATGATCGGTTAGTTTTCTCGGTAAGGTATCGACGCCGCCAACTGTCGCCGCGGGCCCTACGTCATAGCCACTAACGACACCTTGTTCTTTGCCCATGTGGCAATCTTGGCAACTTTCCCCATCGGCCGCTGCGGGCGATGTCTTAAATTCTGAAAATGCCTCTTCTAGGCGGAATCCATTAAATAAATTCACGTCATGGCAGCTACCGCAAAATTGTGACGTGGAGATCGGTGCGAACTTGACCACCTCGCCATGGATCTTTCGACCTGCTTCTTCAAGGTTCGTGACGACCCTGTATTTGTCGGTGTTATCCAGCACCCGTGCGAGCTCAGCATTGCCTTGCGGTCCATATATCGGTGCGGTGATGTCACCTTGCACAAGTGGCAGCCGACCGGACACTTTTCCCAACGGCGCATCCAGACGATGGCACACCACGCAGGTGACGCCTTCACGAGAGGAAGCCGGACGTTCTAGATTAGAAATGGACGAGGATTCGCCGAGATTCATGCCCACTTGGTTATGACAGCGAATACAGAAATCACCATTGGTACCACTGGTAATACCGTTAATGGCGTTCTGGAACGCCATATAAACCGGACTTAACTGCGCGTAAGCATGCTGCGAGACAGACCATTGGTCGTACTGGCGCGGATGGCACGTTCGGCAGGCGTTAGCAGATGGGTATACGCTATCAGCGAATATCGCCAAGTGTTCCAGAGCAGCGGCCTTCTCATCCATTTCAGATTTAGCTTTTTCTGGTTCGCTCGTATCCGCGACCGCCGCAGAATCCTCACGATCGCCGTCGTCGGATAACAGATCGCCTTCGTCATCATCGGTTAATAAATCGTCGCCATCGTCGGATAAAAGATCATCGTCATCATCGGCTAGTAAATCGTCACCGTCGTCGGATAAAAGATCGTCGTCATCATCGGCTAGTAAATCGTCACTATCGTCGGATAAAAGATCGTCGTCATCAGCCAGTAAATCATCACCGTCGTCGGATAAAAGATCGTCGTCATCAGCCAGTAAATCATCACCGTCGTCGGATAAAAGATCGTCGTCATCATCATCGGTTAGTAAATCGTCGCCGTCGTCGGACAGCAAGTCATCGCCGACGTCGTCCAACAAGAGTTCATCATCAGCCGACTGGGCGTAGGCCGCCGATACGGCAAATTCTACGGGTAACGTACCAGCCGCGACGAATAGGCAGCTCGCGAACAGTGCAATCTTAAATTTATCTAATATATTCAAGGACATTGCAGATCGTACCGATACTCTTTTAAGGCAGGCTAATGACATAGATGGGATGTCCTTATCGAAACTTCGTTACATGACTGAATCTAGACGTTAATTATGCGACGTGTCGCTGGTTACGTTCAGCTAAAATTGATTAACCATCTGGTGCGCTCTTCGTCCGATTCCGGTATAACAATGCGCGCTACTGCACCGGCGAAATACTATCATACTAGCGCGCTCATGGAAGCGCGGATTTTTCATAAGATCAGGAGCTTGAACGCGATGTCGAAAGTAAATGTAACACTGACTAAGACCAAAGAGTACTTCGAACGTTACATGCACGGCGTCGAAAAAAGAAATCCCGGTGAGCCAGAGTTTGTGCAGGCCGTCTATGAAGTAGCCGCTTCAATTTTCCCTTATATCGCCGACAAACCGCTCTATCACGAAATGCAAATTCTGGAACGCATGGCAGAACCGGAGAGAATTATCTCATTTCGCGTTCCGTGGACCGACGACAGTGGAAATATACGCACCAATCGCGGGTGGCGGGTCCAATTCAACAGCGCTATCGGACCCTATAAAGGTGGCCTTCGCTTCCACCCGACGGTAAATCAAAGCATTTTGAAATTTCTAGGATTCGAGCAAACATTCAAAAACAGCCTCACGGGCCTGCCAATGGGCGGCGGCAAGGGTGGCGCAAATTTCAATCCGAAAGGAAAATCGGACTTGGAAGTGATGCGATTTTGTCAGAGTTTCATGACAGAGTTATCACGACACATTGGCGAAGATACAGACGTTCCAGCCGGCGACATTGGCGTTGGTGGCCGCGAAATTGGCTATATGTTCGGACAATATAAGCGAATTAATAACCGCTTCGTGGGCGTCCTGACTGGTAAAGGGATGAGCTATGGCGGTTCGAAAATGCGTCCTGAGGCAACCGGATATGGTGCCGTATTCTTCGTCCGCGATATGTTGCAGCAAGCCGGTGACGCAATGGATGGCAAGACTGTCGCAATTTCCGGATCAGGAAACGTTGCTACGCACGCAGCCGAAAAAGCGCTTCAGCTAGGTGCGAAACCGATCACGATGTCAGATTCTGGTGGCTTCATCCACTGCAAAGAAGGATTTACTCAAGAACATATCGAATGGATCCAAGCTCTGAAAGACATTCGGCGAGGCCGGATCTCCGAAGCTGCCGACAAATTTTCGAATATCACCTTCCATGCGAACAGTAGACCGTGGGGTGTCCCCGCTGACATCGCGATCCCATCGGCGACCCAAAATGAAGTCAACCGCGACGATGCAGCCGCTCTGATCGCCAATGGGGTCAAGCTCGTTGCGGAGGCGGCCAATATGCCGTGCGAGCTTGCCGCGGTCCAAGCGTTTACTGCTGCCGGGGTCATGTTTGGCCCGGCCAAGGCGGTCAATGCCGGCGGCGTCGGGGTGTCGGGTCTGGAAATGAGTCAAAACAGCGCTCGAATGGCTTGGGACGCAGAGCATCTCGCGAATTTACTCGAAAATATGATGAAGACGATTCATGACAGTTGTGTTGAATATGGAACGCAAGCAGACGGCAAAGTGAATTATCTTGAAGGCGCTAATGTCGCCGGATTCGTCCGAGTCGCCGAGGCGATGTTGGCGTATGGCCATGTGTAAGGCCTAACAGGCAGGCGCCAGTTTACATTTCGGTAATCACGGTGTGGCGCGCCTGGGTGGTCAATCACCCAAGCACGCCACCCGTATCGAGCGCGGCGCACTATGGAATTTCCGCTAAATGGCTCTTCCCGCAGAGAGCAAAAGCGCACGTCTTCGGGGCCCGCGCAAATCGAGGTGTAGCATCACGTCGACGTCACGTTAAGTTTTTGCTAGCACTTGTCGGACAGTAATCTCGTAATCATAGGCGTCCGGGGGATGTACGGTACGCGACACTTCCAGGAGTCCACCGCGTTCGTCAAAAAACCTGCGTTCGACACACATTACGGCCGTTCCGCACTCGATACCCAAGCCATTCGCTTCTTCGTTACTCGTCGAAATTACGGAAAAATTTTGCCGGACTTTAGCGATGCTGTGGCCGTAGCGGATTTCCATCAACTTAAACACCGGCAGATCGCTAGTTTCCAAATCGGCTACCGAGTCGGCAAACGCATCCGGCACGTAAATTTTCGTCCACGCAATAACGTCGCCACCCGCTACCCTTTGCCGATAGGTGCGGATCTCCCACCAGAAATAGCCAGGTTCGCAACCGAGCCATTGCGCTACTGTCGCAGAGACTTTTAACCGATTTGTTTCAATCAAGTGACGCGACGTTTCTGTTGCGAACTGCGTTAGGTCGGCTATCGAATCGCAGGTGAATGTATAGCTCGGATTGGTCGCGTTGGTCTGGACGACAGAGCCCTGTCCTTGCCGCGTCAAAATCAAGCCCTTCTCATAGAGCGATCGTAACGCCATGCGCACGGTGTGCCGACTGACGCAGAAATGCCGACACAATTCTGGTTCCGATGGCAGTAGGTCACCTGGCTTGTACTGCCCGCTACTAATACTTTCGAGTAGCATGGCCGCAACTTTTTTGTGCTTCGGTTCGCCAATTCCCGACGGTCGGGCGACCGCTTGGGTGAGTTTGGTATCGAGTTGCATGATCTGAATTCCGGCCCCCAGTGACAGGCATAATCTAGAGCAATGGAAAATTAATGCTAGGGGCGCGCTAAATTATGCTGGGCTGTCTAATTGCCGGCCGAATCCGTTCAGATGGCCCGATATCGGCGCTAATGACCAGGATTATTCTCACGCTCCGTCATACCGAGCTGCAGAACCAACCATGCAAAACGGCGTTTCATGAAAACGGTTTTCTAGATTGTTCTGCGACCGGATTTATCTCGAAAATGTGGAATGATGTCCGCCCTCATATACGCGACTGATTGAATCGTTTGTTCGACCGGCAAATTTCCAAACGCAAGCCGGCACAGCAGATAATTAATTCCGGACGATTCAATTTCTTCCGCCAGCCGCTCGCGGACCGTATCAACCGAACCAACGACACAATGCCCTTGTGCTTTTGCCTCAGCAAAATCTTCGGGAAAACTGAGCGGTATCTGGATATCGTGAAGCCGCCAAAGATGTAACAAACTAGCAAACCATCGCTCATAGGCGGGCGCGGCTACAGCGTGCGCCTGGCGATCTGAATCGCCAATCACGACGTGCCGGCTCATGCCAATCTTCGGCAAGGGCTCGCTCGCATGCGAACACATCGACCACTCGTTCTTGAATTGATCCGTGACCCGGCGCACGACGCTGGCAAGACCGTTCGTGATGATGTTCATTTTACGCTTCGCAGCCCAAGGCGTTTTGTCGGCGTTGCCAATCCCATACCACAGCGGCGGATGCGGTAATTGCACGGGTTTAATCACCAAGGGAACATCGTTAAACGTAAAGTACTTACCTGCATAGTTCAGACGTTCTGCGGATAAGTTCTGTAGGATAATTTCGCTAACTTCTTCATAAATTTCTTTCAACTCCGGGCCAACCCCGTAGAAACCCATTTCGATCGGCGAGATACCACGACCAATCCCAAGTTCGAGCCGACCGCCACTTAGCTGGTCAAGCATGCAGATTTCTTCAATCGCACGCATCGGGTGGTAGATGCTCAGCGTATTGACCATTGGACCGAATCGTAGCGTCTTAGTATGCTCGCTGAGTGCGGCGAGAAAGATGTTTGGAGACGGCGCGAGCCCAAGCGGAGTCCCGTGATGCTCGGCTAGATGGTATGCGTAGAAACCGGCCACATCGTATGCTTCTGCAAGCTGTAGGCGCTCGCGATATTGTTGTCCGATATCACGGCCGCTGCTGTCCATATGATCGAATACGCCGAAATCCATCAAATTTTGCCTCGCTTAATTGCCATTCCCAGTTTCATTAAAGATGTCGAATCGGACACCTCGCATTCACCTGATCGCCTAAACACGCGCTTGGGGCTACACATTACGTTTCACGGAATTTGGACCCGTAGCGATCGACGTATGCAAACTCCGATAACGGCCGGCGCGTGAGACAGCGCGGAAATGGTTTGCTCGGCCAACCGATCGTCACCATCGCAGCAGTGGAAATATCGTCCGGAATACCAAGCAAAGACTTAACTGCGGGTTCAACCGCACAAAGCAGAGTTGTGAGCGCTGTTCCCAGCCCTTCTTCTCGAGCTTTTAGCAAAATATTCTGTACGGACGGATAAATCGACGCGCCGCCGACGACGCTCAAGCGATCGAGCGCGACGTCAGTGGGTTGTACATCGGCTAATCGGGCACAGACGATGAGGAGAACCGGGATTTGCTCGATGTGCTTAGCAAAATGATCGGCGTCGGTAAGTAACTTCGGGCGCGCTTTGTACTTAGTCTCACCGGCGTATAGTCCGTGTAGAAACTCATTCCAGATCGGCTGGTAGAGCGCCTGCAACTGTGTTTTTAGCTGTTGGTCGCGCACTGCGATCAAGCTCAATGGTTGGCGGTTGCCGCCACTCGGCGCCCACCGTGAAGCATCAAGCACTCGTACCAAGACGTCGTCCGGAACAGCCGTAGTGTCGTAATATCTACACGTACCATTGGTGCGGATTAATTCGTCGAAATTCATCGTTTGACCGGCAGCTAGCGAGAGTCAACGAAGGATAACATGCTGCGACATCACGGAGTTACAGCTCAGCAAGAGCGAATACCGTTAAACGATGCCGCGACAAGAAAATTGCAGGTAAACATCCGCTATAATTACGGAATGCGCCGATCTCTCGTTTTAAGTAAAATCACGCTACCCGTCCTGACCATCGCCGTCCTGTCGGGTTGTTCGCTTGTTCCCCTGAACTATCTCCCAGCAACTGCTGACAAAGCCAATGTCATCGGGCCGGATCCGAACGCGCCACGATTGCGCCCGCTGTCTGGCGCGCAATACGAGAACGTTGCCAGCAGCGCCGAGGTTTTGGGCGAGATGCAAGTATTGTTCGCCCGGGATGAAAATACGCTCGCCGGCTTAGCGCGGCAGTACGACTTAGGCTATCAGGCATTGCGCCATGGCAACCCAGACGTGGACCCGTGGCTTCCTCGAGAGGGAACCCCGGTTTTTCTGCCCACGATGAATGTAATACCTGATGCGCCACGTGATGGCATCCTCATTAACTTGCCTAGTATGCGGATGATGTATTTCGTTCCGCAATCCCGCGATGCATCACTCTTCATGGTAACCAGCCACCCGATTGGGATCGGTCGTGAGGGTTGGGCGACCCCGATTGGCACCACGCACATCACGCAAAAAAAGCGTGATCCAAATTGGTATCCTCCCGCATCAGTTCGCGCCGAACACGCGGCCCTCGGCGACCCTTTGCCAGCGGTCGTGCCGCCCGGCCCCGACAACCCGCTCGGGCGCTTTAAGATGCGCTTGGCACTGCCGAGCTATTTGATCCACGGAACCAACAAACCTTCCGGCGTAGGCATGAGGATCAGTCACGGCTGTATTCGACTTTACCCCGAAGACATTGAAACCTTATTCGATCGAGTGCCAACAAGAACCCCAGTTCACATCGTGGACCAACCCATCTTGGCAGGTTGGCGCGATGGCGTGCTGTACCTTGAGGCGCACCCGCCTCTGGCGGAGGACACGCGGGCGATCGTATCCGAAGCGAATAGAGTGATTGCTGAAGCGCTAGCACGCCGCGATCAAGGCCCAATCGAAGTTAACCGTGAGCTTGTCGCTACAATCGTTGCCGACAAACGAGGTATCCCAATTCCAATCACGAGTGAACAAGGAAATATTCAGCAATATCTCGCGGCGTCTCGAGTCATCGAAAACCTAAGACTCGATCGGTCCGAAAACTCTACCGCAAGCCGCTAGCTAAAGGCCGTGCTGCTATCCACTATCGCGGACTCTCGACCTCACTCGCGCAAAACCGCGCGCCGAATAGGTCGGCAGCTGATCTGCGACCTGGGCCTCGAGTCTGGTCCATAAAAATTAAGCCGAAACGTTCGCGCTTCCGCGTTATAATGGCGAGAGACATCCAGTCGCCAATGCAACAAGTGTCTCTTAGTTCGTAATGGATTCCATGGACTAGTCTAGGGCCCGAAATGGATACAGCCAACGAAAAGCCAATCGATCCGCTAGAAGTTACCACTGAATTTCTGACGCGTTCGGCGCAGCGCGCGTCCGTCTATATCTGCTACGGGCGTTCCGATGAATCGGCGGCCAGGCAATTTTGCGATGAGTTTGAATCCCGAGGAACGCCGTGCTGGCTTAGTGCGCGCGATATGACACAAAAAAGCGCCTGGCCCCAATGCATTGTCGAAGCGATCGACAGTTGCAAGTTCTTCGTTTTACTACTCACACGAGAAGGCCAAAACTCGACCGAAATACTTCCGGAAATATCAGAAGCCGTTGCCCGCGGCCGAACTATATTGGTCATGCAATCCTTCAGACACCTTTTGAACCCACAATTGGAACAGCTGCTCATCGACAGCCACCTCGTTACAATAAACGAAAGCCTTAGCGCTGGTGATCTCGAGGCGGCGTGGTCCAAGATTGTCGAAATAGAATCTGCTCAAACGTACGACGCGTTGTCTTCTGCAGCATTATCCAACAAGCATGGGGTGCGCGGGTCTACTAAAAGTTTCCTGCTCCAACTCGACAGTTTGCGAGGAAAAATTCGCGGAAAAACATCCTGCCAACTTGCCCCCGGGGACAAGCTCGTGCTCGGTCGAAGCGAAGAAGCAGACGTCTTCGTTGACGATGCACGGGCATCGCGACGTCATGCAGGCTTACTCCTGGTCCGAGACCCGAAATACGGACTGGAGTTGCAAATTATGGATCTGATGAGCCGTAATGGAACGTGGGTGCGTTACCGACGCGACGACGACGCAGACATTTCAAAATTTCTCGAACACGCGCAAACCCGGATCGATAATGGCGCAATCATCCGTATCGGAAGCACCGATATTCGGGTCACCGCGTTACCGATACCGGCTAATGCCGCGCCACTCAACATCTAAACCCGCCAGCGGCTCACCAACCGATCGCAGTTCGACTTGTTGGCATGAAACCCTCGCATAAGTCTGACTAACTTGAACGCTTGCCGCGCACTTTAGACGCGCGGTCTTCGTATGACTTCAAACAATTATTGCAGCTAACAATTGGCCCCTGTAGGATTGCTCGCGCGCCTTCCACCGATAACAGATACCGACGGACGCCAATCATCTCGAATTAGAATAGCAAAGACGCTATATCGTCCGAGGACAGCCTAAGTACAAGCGGAGATCTACGATCCATGAGATACGAAGCACCCACGACCACCAAAGAAGCAGTATCACTGCTGGCCAATGCGAAGGGCAAAGCTTTTGTCCTTGCGGGCGGCACTGACCTATTAGTTCGCTTGAGGGGCGATTACATCGAACCCGACCTGTTGGTCGATATCAAACGGATCGCCACTACTCAAGAAATTAAAAAATCGGCGAGCGGTTTTCGAATCGGCGCGAGCGTTCCGTGCGCGGCATTAAGCGAAAACGCAGGCCTGGTTAAGGCCTGGCCTGGCGTCGTCGAAGCAGCGAACTTGATCGGTTCCGATCAAATTCAAAGTCGCTGCACAATGGTCGGAAATCTATGTAACGCATCGCCTGCCGCCGATACGGTACCGGCGATGGTGGCGGCTAGAGCATCAGCGGTGATCGTTGGACCTTCGGGCCGTCGCACACTCGCAGTCGAGAAAATAGTTATTGGGCCCGGGAAGACATCGCTCAAAAAAGGCGAACTCATTGAAGCAATTACCTTACCAAAGCGTCCGGCCAAATCCGGCGATGCCTATTTGCGCTTCATTCCACGCACCGAAATGGATATCGCAGTCTGTAGCGCTGGCGTGAATTTAACGTTAGATGCCAAAGGCTTCGTCAAAGAAGCACGAGTTGCTTTAGGCGCTGTCGCCCCCACTATCTTGTTGGTCGCGGGCGCGGCGAAAGCAATCATTGGTACGAAACTAGATAGTGCGGCACTCGAGCAGCTAGCAAAAGCTTGTGAAGCGGCCTGTGCACCGATTGATGACAAACGGGGAACTGTTGAATTTAGAACCGAGGTCGCCGGCGTACTTGCCCGGCGTGCCGCCAAGATCGCTTACGAACGCGCGGGAGGAAAATGATGTCTGGAGTTCATGTTTCAACGACGGTTAACGGTGATGCCGTTGAATTTGTCTGTCACCAAAGCGAAAGCTTGCTTGATGTATTACGTAATCGAATCGGACTTATTGGCGCCAAAGAAGGCTGCAGCACGGGAGATTGTGGCGCCTGCAGCATCACACTCGACGGACGCTTAGTGTGTTCGTGCTTAGTCCTTGGTGCCGAAGCTCAAGGGCGCGACATCACTACCGTTGAAGGTATGGCGAACGGCGAAAGGTTACACCCACTACAAAGTAACTTCATAAAGCATGCCGCGTTACAGTGTGGAATATGTACGCCGGGCTTCTTAGTTGCCGCAAAGGCGCTTCTCGACCGAAATCCAAGCCCTACTGAAACACAGATCCGTTATGCGCTCGCTGGCAATTTATGTCGCTGCACGGGCTACGACAAAATCGTTCGAGCTGTGCAAGCCACAGCAAAAGAAATCGCAAAATCTTCGAAGAAAAAACGTTGAATGAAAATCGCGCAGTAGACCGAATTATCGAATCGAATTTGGCCCACATCATTATGCGGGCAAGGAGACAACTAAGTGGCACATGATCCGAGTTTCACCAATCAAAAGTTTAAAGTGGTCGGCCAGCGTCTGGCTCGTCCTGATGGAGTCGACAAAGTAACGGGGCGCGCACGTTACGGGGCGGACGCATCGGCTCCAGGGCAACTAGTTGGCGCGATATTGCGGTCACCGCACGCCCACGCGAAAATCAAAAATATTGACATTTCGAAAGCAGAAAAACTGGCTGGTGTTAAGGCGATTATCACAAGCGCCGACTTGCCAGATTTAACCAACGGTAATCGCGGCATGTTCGATATTCTAGAAAATTGCATGGCTCGTGGGCGGGCACTCTACGATGGGCACGCAGTGGCGGCCGTGGCGGCAATCGACGCGCCAACCGCCAAGAAAGCCTTGAAGCTCATCAAAGTCGACTACGAAGTTCTGCCGCATGTGACGGACGTCGATGAAGCGATGAAGCCCGGTGCGCCAATCGTTCAGCCGCATATTCGTACTAGCGGAGTCGAACCCGCGCCGAAAAAGGCGTCAAACATTTCTCAAATCACCAACTTCGGACATGGTGACGTCGAGGCAGGTTTTGCGGCCGCGGACGTGATTATCGAGAAGAGCTACAAAACAGAACAAACTCATCAAGGCTATATAGAACCGCACGCGTGTCTTGCGAGCGTGGGCCCTGATGGCCAGGGCGAACTTTGGGTAACCACGCAAGGTCATTTTGTTTTTCGTAATACTTGTGCGGCACTCCTTGGCATGGAAATCGCGAAACTCAAAGTGACGTCATCAGAAATTGGCGGCGGGTTCGGCGGCAAAACGCACGTGTGGACGGAACCCGTTGCACTCGCCCTTTCCCGAAAAGCAAACCGTCCTGTCAAACTAGTGATGAGCCGCGAGGAAGTTTTCCGCGCAACCGGGCCGACTTCATCCACATCAATTGATGTGAAAATCGGCGCGAAAAAAGATGGCACGATTACCGGCGCAAGCGCGAATCTGCGTTATCAAGACGGGGCTTTCCCATCCATTTGGGGCATGCTCGGCGCAATGACTGCGTTCGCTTGCTACGACTTAAAAAATGTGAAGACAATAGGCTACGACGTACTCGTGAACCGGCCCAAAGTCGCAGCGTATCGCGCGCCGTCCGCCCCCATGGCTGCTTTCGCAGTAGAAAGCACGATTGATCAAGTGGCCGCGAAAATCGGTATGGACCCGGTCGCGTTCCGACTAAAAAACGCCGCCTCTGAAGGCACGCTATCGTCCTATGGACCGACTTACGGCCCAATTGGTATCAAGCCAACTTTGGAGGCAGTCAAGAATCACCCGCACATGAAAGCAAAACTTGGTAAGAACCAGGGACGCGGCATGGCGTGCGGCTTTTGGTTTAACTTTGGCGGGCAAACTTGCTCCGACATTAACCTGGGCGCGGACGGCACGGTGTCGGTGACGATCGGCACAATTGACGTCGGCGGTTCGCGTGCTTCGATGTCCCTCATCGCGGCGGAGGAACTTGGCATTCCCTATGAGCAAGTAAGATGCACTATCGCTGATACAAGCACGCTTGGACATAACGACACGACGGAAGGAAGTCGGGGAACGTTCTCAACTGGCATGGCGATCATTTTCGCGGCACGCGACATGGTTAAGACCTTACGCGAAAGAGCTGCGAAAACTTGGGGGATCGCGGTCGACGATGTCGAATGGAAAGATGGTAAGGCAGTGGCCGTAGGTGCCAAACATAAAAAACACAAGCCACTCAGCTTAGCGGACATCGCCGCATCGGCCGCTAAAACTGGCGGTCCAATCGCCGCACACAATGAGGTCGTCGCAGACGGGGCTGGCGTTTCATTCGCTAGCCACATTTGTGATGTTGAAGTGGACCCGGAAACCGGTGCGACGAAAGTTATTCGCTACACGGTTATCCAAGACGCCGGCAAGGCAATGCACCCAGACTATGTCGAAGGCCAGTTCCAAGGTGGTGCTGCACAAGGAATAGGTTGGGCGTTAAACGAAGAGTATATCTATGGCAACGATGGTCGATTGCAAAATGCCGGCTTCCTCGACTACCGTATACCCGTTTGCTCGGATCTTCCCTTCATCGATACGCAGATCCTCGAGATCCCAAACCCTGGCCATCCCTATGGCGTGCGCGGCGTTGGTGAAACGTCGATTGTGCCGCCGTTGGCCGCGGTCGGTAATGCCGTGTCAAACGCTGCCGGTGTGCGGATGACACACGTACCCATGTCGCCACCGCGGATCCTCCGCGCGCTAAAGGCACAACGCGCAAGCTAGGCCTCCGGAATTAATGCATGAAGTAAAACTTGTCGGGTCGCTCCGCGACGCGGTCGGCGGGGCAGCTTCGGTTACGATCGAAGCTGCCACGATCCGCGAATTGTTTCGGCATCTCGCCGAGCGTTATCCGAAGATTCAACACCACATTGAAGCAGGTATCGCTGTATCAATTAATGGCGAAATTTATCGCGACAACTGGGATGAATTAATTCCGGACGGCGCGGAGGTTTTCCTACTTCAGCGTATCGAAGGCGGTTAGCGCCATTCGCGACAGACGTCGCGAGTCGCGAACCTAATACCCGATCCGAATGACGCGCCCCGCCTTGCTCGGGATTAGATCAAGGGCGTTAATTGTCCCTCAGCGCTTCGATAGATCAGTTTCATGATCTTCCATCACCATGAAGCGGATAGATGATTTTTCAAATAATTTTTCTTCATCGGCACCGATAATCGCGGCAGTCTCCGGTTCCGACAGATAAGCCATGCCTCGATCGAAATCCGCTTCGTCGTCAAACCACAATTCCGTTAGTACGTCGTACGGCGGTTCAGCATCCGCGGCATAAATGGCGTTGCCGTATGGGCTGATGAAATGGCGGACATAGCGCTTTAAGTTTGGGATCTTGCTAGCGCCGAGCGGTGCATGTTTAGCTTCATAATAATTGCGAAACTCTTCGACACTCATACCGTTTTTACGTTTTATAAGAATTATTACTTTAAACACTATTTGCCTCTTATTATTGCGTCAATAAAATTCAGACTCGGCCGGATAAACGTTAGAGATCCATGTCGTTCAGTTATCCGACAATCCACGCATCTCACTAACCAACAACCGTTGTTCGTCAGCCCCCGTGCAATTGAATAGCTAACCAATGTTGGATATCCGCGTTCGCGCGCTGCGCAATCGTGGTGTTTGGTGTCAACGAATCGAAGCCATGAGGTGCGCCGGGGTAGACGTGCAACTCGCACGGGACTCCCGCATGACGTAGGCGGGTCGCGTAATCAATATCCTCATCTGAGAATCCGTCTAACGCGCCAACCGAGATAAATGTCGCCGGTAGATTGGTTAGGTCGCCGGCTCGAGCCGCCGCTGCGTAGTGCGGCACGTTGTCGGCTTTGAGATCGCCGAGGTAGCTATCCCAGCCGAATCTATTCGCGTTCGGCGGCCAGACAGGATCGTCCCACTGGCTTGATACCGTAATCTGCCGATCGTCGAGCATAGGATAAATAAGGGCTTGGAATGCGACGGTCACCTCACCACGATCGCGTGCTAACAAGGCAAGACCGGCCGCGAGACCAGCGCCGGCACTGGCGCCACCAATTCCGATCCGCCCACGATCAATTCCTAAGCAGTCTGCATTATCAAAAACCCATTTGAGGCCCGCGTAACAGTCTTCGAGCGGATCAGGATAATGCGATTCAGGCGCGAGTCCGTACTCGACCGAGGCGGCCATGCAGTTTAGATTCGGGCACCATTTATCGAAGCGCGGATCGTCGCCGACATTCGTCCCAACGATTAAGCCGCCGCCGTGCATCCAATAAATACAGGGCGATTTTCCACTCGCGGAATTTTCACGATGAACTCGCACATTAACGTCAGCTCGGCTCGGCACGTCGTGGTTAGTTCTACTCACCGCATCAGACACTGGCAACGGTGGTAACCGCGCGAGGCCTTTTCGGATTTTCGGCAAGGTCTCGGCCGAAAGCGTATCGAAACGCAAGTTCAAGTCGGCAAGCGCTCGCGCGATTTCGGGATCGAGTAGCGAATTAACATCTAGAGACTGGCTCATATAATTCTTAATCCCGTTGCGATAAATCCAATGAAAGGAGGTTTCGATAAAATCGTCAGGTTCGTAACCGGCGCGACTGTCTGGCTAAGCGCACGCAGCCGCGTTGCGTCAAGTGCGGACTACGTTTTGCGAACGTGGGCAATTACCACATCCGCAAACGTCGTAGCAAATTCAGCTCTGATTAATCCGGTAAGGTGTCACCCGACCCGCCGAATTCCGCTGGCATATCTTTGAATTTCGGTAAGCCATCTTTCATTGCGACTGTTTTCTCGCCGTAGAAAACATGCAATGTTGGTTTGTGCGCAACACCAGGCACTGTGTTGAGATAAACATCATGCATGCTTAATCCTGGGTGGTCGGTAAACACATGGCCCCCACAAGTTTTGCAAAACTTGCGATGGCTGTTGTCGGTCTTGGCGAACGAGCCGATGTTGTCTGCGCCTTTCGTTACGCTCACGCCGTCAGACGGCCACAAGCTGAAAGCGCTGATCGGTGCGCCCGCCCACTTGGTGCAGTCATCGCAATGGCAAAAACCCATCACTTGGGCTTCGCCGGTAACCTCGAATTCAATCGCGCCGCAAAAGCACGCCCCTTTTTCTGCCATGATGGCTCGCTCCTAAGATTAAGTTTTTGCAAAGCCGTCGATCCCATCGCGGCCAATTTGATTGGTCAGTCTAAACCAAGGCTCGCAGCCGGAGCAACGGTATTAGCTAGCGCGTTACACCCAATCGAAACCGTTTTCCCGATATACCATTTTCGCAAAAATATTTTGTCTGTCTTGCCGCTCTGTGGTGTCTTCAAGAACCAACACGGCATGGCAACGGCGACTAATAAAAATATTGCAGAGCAGCATTAATTATTGTTTTTGATCTACGTGTCATAACCAGAACATTGGGCTACAGTCGGGGGCGGAAATGCGTTTAAACAGCCTGCGATCGCCCGTGCCCATCGAGGGGCACAGACCCCAATTTGCGTTCGCATCGAAGGGAGAATCTTCATGGCAAAATACGATACGGTTATAAAAAACGGCACAATCATAGACGGCACAGGCCTACCGAGAATCACAGGCGACATCGCGGTTAAAGACGGCAAAATCGCGAAGATGGGAAGAGTCGACGTCGCTGACGCAGATGAAGTGATCGATGCAAAGGGTCTTATCGTCGCACCCGGTTTTGTAGATTTGCACACACACTACGACGCGCAAGTTCACTGGGATCCCTATTGCACCATATCGGGCTGGCACGGCGTGACGTCTGTCGCTATAGGCAATTGCGGCTTCGGCTTCGCACCCGCGCGCAAAGAAAGCCGTGAACGCTTGTTGCAAATGATGGTTCGCACCGAACAAATTCCATACGACACAATGGTTGAAGGGATGGGCTTAGATTGGGATTGGGAATCACTTCCTGAATGGATGGATCACCTTGATGCACTACCCAAAGGTGTCAACCTACTGAGCTACGTCCCGTTAAACCCCCTACTCGTCTACGTTCTCGGTATTGAAGGCGCGAAGGCAGGACGTCAAGCAACACCGGATGAACAAGGCGAAATGAATCGACTAATCGACGAAGCCATGGACGCCGGCATGATGGGCTTCAGCTTTCAACGATTTGGGAAAAACTCAGTTCAGTCCGACTTCGATGGCACACCGATGCCAACCGACGTGATGCCCGATGAGACCTTGCTCGCATTTAGTGATTTGCTCGGCAAACGCGGCGACGGATTCATTCAATTGTTGAATGCCAAGAACGGAGATGCCGTTAGTAGCGGCGCTAATAATGAAGATCGCTTATTCATTGAAGAAATCGCGCGACGCACGGGGCGACCGATTCTCTTCAATGCTTTGATCGCATCCGACACTGAAGGCGAAGAAAATGTCCACAACGAAACGATGGCGTGGATTGACAGTTGCTTCGAACGCGGTCTGCGCATTTACGGGCAAGCGGTTACCGTGCGCGCGCCGTTTATCTTCACGCTAGAAGATTGGAATCTCTATGACTCAAGCCCCGCATGGAGCGTCGCCACGGTCGGCACGTTGGAAGAACGTACGGTGAAACTTTCCGATCCAGAAATTCGCAAGCAAATGATCGCTGAAGAAGACCAATTGGTCACAACCGGTGTCGGTGGACCCATCGAAGGGATCATTATCGAAGATACACCAGGCTACCCAGAGCTGAATAAATACCACGGCCGCACACTCGGAGATATTGCTAAGGAAGAAGGTAAGCATCACATCGATGCGATGCTCGACATCGGCGTTGCTGGTGGTTTGAAGGTACTTTATCGAACCGCTGATATCGGCAGTAACGATCCGAAGAAAGTCGGTGAATTAGTGCGTAATCAGCATGTCATTCCAGGACTATCGGATGGCGGCGCGCATACTCGTTTCTTTACCGGTGGTTCCTTCACCACGGAAATGTTGACCTGGCTAGTACGCGAAACTAAGCAGTTAACATTGGAGCAAGCGCACTACCGCTTGAGCTACCTACCCGCGCAAGCGGCCGGGTTTACGGATCGCGGATTTTTGCGCGAAGGTGCTCCAGCCGACATTATCGTCTACGACTTTCAAAACCTGCGACGCACACCAGAAGTTGACTACGAAATCGCGCATGATTTCCCGGCCAACGAGTGGCGTCGAATTCAGCGCGCCGAAGGTTATCGTTGGATCATGGTGAACGGTAAAGTCACGTTTAAAGATGGCGTTTGTACCGGCGCGACACCGGGCGAACTGCTGCGCTTAAACCGCATAGGGACTAGCGCACAAGCGTAAGAGAGGATCGCTCTCCCGGGATCTGACACTGCTCAGATTCCGGGAGTTGATTGACGCTGCGGCCCCCAAAACGTCGCGAGTCTGAAAACTGTCCAAGTCGCGACTAGCAGCAATTAGCTTCCACTCAGTAAGCTAAATACGATTCATTCTCCCCTACGTGATATCGCCGCTTTCTCTCAACCCGCGCTTGCAAGACGACTCTCGTCGTCGGATTTCCACTGATTCAAACGTAATAATTCTCCTGGTGTAGCGTTCGTGCATACGCCGTCGTTAAATGTAACGACGCCGTTCACCATGATCCAACGATAGCCTTCGGCGCGCTGAATTCGACGCCACTCGTTGGCCGGGAAATCACGCGCCACCTCATAGTCGATTTCCGGCACACGACGTAGCTTTTCAAGGTCGTACACAATAATGTCGGCCGGCGCACCAACTCTGAGAAATCCGCGGTCGTTGAAGCCCGCTGCCTGTGCAGGTAAGTAACTCAAGCGATAGTGAGCCTGTTCTAAAGTTAGCTCTTTGTTATCTCGTGCAAGCCAAGTGATGAGATCCGTGGTGAAGGAACCGCCGGTGAAAAATTTCGTGTGCGCGCCGCCGTCCGACACCCCCGGAATCACATGTTGATTACGCGCTAGCTCACCGACCTTTTTAGGATCCGTGCTGGAGAGCTCGCTGGTTCGGTATAAAACTTTTAACTCACCCGCAACACCGATATCGAGCATGACATCGATAGGGTGTTTACCCTCCTGCGCGGCGATTTCACCGAGCGTCCGACCCACATATTTTTCGAGTTCCGGATGCTCTGGTGTCTCTTGTACCGTCAAGCCTTCGATAGGCCCACCGACTCCCATCGTAACGAGCGTTTCTTCCTCGTCGATCATCTGTTTGCGAATTTCAGGATCGCCTAATTTAACGAGGCGTTCTGCAATGGAGCCCTGCGTTGCATGATTCCAGGCCGGGCTCGAGTCGTACATGTTCCAATGCTCAAGGGTAAATTGGTATGGCGCACGAACAGTCACGGCTTGACCGTATATTTGTAGACCCTGCTCAAAGCAACGGTCGAGCCAGCGAATAGATTTTTGATGCATCCGTTCAAGTCCCGGTTCGTCCGAAGCAATGATCGCATTGAACAGTACCGGGCGGCCGGAGCGCCGGGCTAACTCTTCGACAAACGCCGTATCTTTTCCTTGGTTACTCGATCCTGGTGTGCCGCTAGTGGAATTGAGAATTTCGATAAAGCCTTCGCCCCGCTCACCGAGGACTTCGGCGAATGCAAGTAAGGTTTCGTCCGGCATAACATCGGTAGGCATTGGTGTGCCGTCGAAATCTGCCTGCATTGAATTCTTACCGAATCGCTGACAACTCCAACCCATCATGCCGGCATCCATGGCTTCATGAATCAGTCGCGTCATTTCGCTTAACTCTGAGGGCGTCGCATGGCGCCCCTCTTTCGCGCCTTCTAAGCCCATGACATGCACTAGCAATGGATTAAGCGGGACGTAGCTTAGGAGGTTCACACCCTTCGGCTGACGATCTAGGTGATCCATCCACTCGGGCATGCTTTCCCAATCCCAATCGAGCCCCATGCCGGCAACCATCGTCTCGTAGGGGATTTGCTCAGTGCGGGTCATCATTTTTAGCAAACGTTCGCGGGTATCCGGGCGCGCTGGCGCGAATCCAAAGCCGCAATTGCCAATCGCGACGGACGTCACGCCGTGCCAACCTGAAATCGTGCAATACGGATCCCAGTGGATCTGCGCGTCGTAATGCGTGTGGAGGTCGACAAAGCCGGGAGCGACGATTAAGCCTTCAGCGTCAATAACTTCTTTTGCTTCGCTTGCTTCAATCCGTCCAATTTTAGCCACCCGACCGTTTCTAATCGCGACATCAGCACGAATTCTCGGCAATCCCGTTCCGTCAATGACGGTGCCATTTTTGATCACGGTATCGTACTGGCTCATTCAAACTCTCCTTAATTGATTCAATGTCGAAACTGACGAAAGCTAAAAGCACTTCGTCGTCGGCATTATTTTGAGTACCGGCGAATCTAGTCGATAGACTAGGGAATGATGTATTTTAACCTGAAAACCAGAACTAACGACCTCGATAATTATGACAACACTTAAACCGCAGACCTCACGACACTATCAAAATCTGTTTATGGATAGTCACCGCTGGCGAAATTTTGTTGCGCGCGACGACGACATCATTATTTGCACGCCCTATAAATCCGGCACCACCTGGCTGCAGATGATTTGCGCATTACTCGTTTTTAAACGTCCCGAGTTACCCAAGCCACTCGCCGAAATTTCGCCGTGGTTAGATCTTAGAATGACGCCAGTTGACGAATTACTCGCCGGATATTCAGCACAGACTCATCGCCGAATAATTAAAACGCATACGCCCCTAGACGGTTTGCCGTACTTCGAACAAGCCACCTACTTGTATTGCGCTCGAGATCCACGCGACATTTTCGTGTCCATGTGGAATCACGGTAAGAATCAACGAGTCGGGCATTTAATGTCGCTGCTGGAAAAACAATGCGATGTGTTCGAACCACCGCCGCCCTTACCGGAAGATTTCAATGAGCGCTTTCGCCTTTGGATTTCAACCGGCGCGTTCGCTTGGGAGACCGACGGATTTCCGTTTTGGTCAGTCTTTTCGCACGCTAAATCGTTTTGGGCGTTTCGGGATTTGGCGAATCTCCATTTTCTGCACTATGCCGATCTGAAATTCGATCTCGGCGGGCAGATGCGCCGTATCGCAACGCTATTAGAGATTGAAATCGAAGAATCGCTATGGCCAATTCTGATTAATGCTGCAACGTTTGAGTCGATGAAAAATAACGCCGACATGACGGCGCCTGATACTGACCTCGGCGCGTGGCGGGACAACGCGGCGTTTTTTCATCAAGGTAAGCACGAGCAATGGCGCACAGTCCTTAGCGAAGAAAACCAACAACTCTACGAATCTGTAAAAGAACGGCATAACGCAGTCACGTCCTTAGACTGGTTGGAGCGCGGCTTCCTTACCGGGGCCAGCCCCGCCTAGCAAACGATGAGTCGAACCGGAGGATCTGGCGACCTCTATCGCTTTCATACGACGAACGACGAGGTTCCGTCTAGCAGACTAGCGGACTTAGGGAACCGTCACGCGCCTAGTGGAAGAGCGAGGCCAGATCACCATTCATTCGAATCGTATAGTTGCTCTATCTAACGACAATGAAAGGTGGTTCGAACCGCTGTCCCACCGCCGCAGTAGATTCCTCCTAAGTCCGACAGGCTGCTAGGGCGATGATCTAGACGATGCGTCGTTCATGCAGTTGTTGAATTTCTTCGTCGCTATACCCCACGCCTTTCAATATCTCGTCGGTGTGCTCGCCTAATAGTGGCGCACGGTGCCGAATGGTGCCTGGCGTTACGGATAGTCGCACGGGTGTTTCCATCAACGGTGCGGCGCTCGCCACACCAGGGTAGTCCAGGTATTTGTGCAAACCGCGTGCGTTTACATGCGGGTCATCTAGCGCTTCTTGTAGGTTTAATATCGGGCCACCCGGGATACGCGCATCCTCAAGATCGGCGAGCGCTTGCGCAGTGGTTCGACCATCGCACCATTGTTGCATCCGATCGCAAATCAGATCCGCGTGATCGCCACGCCCTTCGTCTGTGGCAAAGCGAGGATCGGACGCCCAGCCTTCGGCGCCGACTAGCTTTGTCCAGCGCTCGAACAGTGGATAACCAATCGCCAGCACAAAAATAAATCCGTCTTCGGTTTTAAAACAATCCACCGGCGCTGCCGTGACTCCACGATTCCCTTGCGGCGGGCGATCGAGTTTTAACACAGATTGCTCAATGTGCTGGGAATTCATAAACGTCATCGCAGTCGAAAACAAACTCGACTCAACGAGTTGCCCACGTCCTGTTTTATCGCGCTCACGAAGTGCGGCCATCGTGCCAAAGGCGGATAACAGCGCCGTTCCGAAATCGACATACGGCGCGGACGCACGGCGAGGCATGTCGTCGTCACCTGTCATATACATCGCACCCGACATCGCCTGTCCCAAGGTATCGAATCCAACCCGGTCGGCATAGGGCCCGTCGATGCCGAATGCGGAAACCATCGTCAGGATAATATCTGGTTTAATCTTCTTGAGGCTGTCGTAGTCGATTTGCATGGCCTTTAACGTGGGCAAGGGAAGATTCGCGATAACGACATCCACGGTTGGCAGCAGACGTTTCAGCACCGCCTGGCCTTCAGGCTTCATCGGATTAAGCGTTAGGCCCTTTTTATTGCGCGCCATGGTAATGAAATTCGCGCCCGCACCGGGACCAACGGGCGCGACAAAACGATCTTCGCTGCCGTCGAGCTTCTCAACACGAATCACTTCAGCACCAAAATCCGCCAACATTGCCCCGCAAAATGGTCCTGCGATATAACGGCCGAAATCTAATACCCGAATGCCTTCTAATACTTGGTCTGCCATTTCGTCCCCGCTAGTAGGTTTAGGTGTTGCCGGGCACCATTATTGCCGCAGAGCACGCAATCGGCAACGCGAGAGTGAGTTCTCCCGTGTTAGTGAGCTTGGCCTGAGCTGCGACGAATAATTCTATTCGACTAACAGCGCCAGGCGCTCGATAATCAGCCTTACCGCCAGCCAGACGAGGAGCATACGTGCCATGGATATTGATCGACTCAAACGCATCATTCGCGAAAAAATTATCCCACTTGACGCACCCGTCAGCTTAGAGGAACGGCGTGCAGAAATGGAGCAAGTGTCGTTTCCAGTGGCGGATGATATTACGGTCGAATCGGTCGTGGCAGGCGAGCGTCCTGCACAATGGCTGCGCGCTCCGGGAATCAATCCGGACCGTGCCGTGATGTACTTGCACGGCGGTGGGTATGTGATGGGTTCCCTTAATACACACCGATCGTTGGGCGGGGAAATTTCGCGCGCAGCGAATGCGGCGGTGTTGTTGGTGGACTATCGCCTTGCACCCGAAGCGCCCTTCCCGGCTGCCGTCGTCGACGCCTGTGCGGCCTACGAATGGCTGATTGAGCAAGCTTTCGATGCCGCGAATTTGGCCATCAGTGGCGACTCGGCAGGCGGTGGATTAACGGCGGCATGTTTAGTCGCGCTGCGTGACAAGCAAGTCGCATTGCCGCGCGCGGCCGTGTGCATCAGTCCATGGTCCGATTTAACGTGTTCCAATTCGTCGTATCAAACGCGCGCGGATGCAGACCCAATGGTAACGTTCAACGGCTTGCACGAAATGGTCCAGCAATATGTGCAAGGACAAGATGTCGAACACCCGCACATTTCGCCTAATTTCGCGAGCCTAAAGTCGTTGCCACCCTTGTTAATCCACGTCGGGAACGACGAAGTCCTACTCGACGACTCCATTAAACTTCACGATAAAGCGCAAGCCGATGGTGTCGACAGCACATTGGAGATTTGGGACGACATGATCCACGTGTGGCACGCATTCCACCCGCTGTTGGCTGAAGGTAAACAGGGGATTGTTAGGATCGGTGAATTTTTACAGACGCACTGGGACGCGAAGTAAATTTAGCAGAAATGTTGAGCGATGCGCTCAGCCCCCGCTGAAAACGGGCGAAGGTTTCGTGTACTTCAGATAAGAGAACACGACGCACGTAGCCGATGGAGTAAGCGAGGGCCGGTGCCTTCGGGCGGAAAATAATCCGCACCACTATCAACCGTCCAGCGCAAAAGTCCTTAACGAATGTAGTCGCCTGATGAAAAATCGTGCTCGCACAAGGGACAGGAAGATCCTTTAAACAAAGGGCCATAGTGCTCTGCGTAAACAAGTGCTTTGAGAAACCAACGCTGCCGACATTTCGGACATTCGATTGCTAAGATTACGAAACCATAGGCAACCGTCGCGAGAATCGTTCCAACTGTCCACGACATCCCCGTTGACTCAAATACGGGCGCAACGCTCCCTACCAACACGAGTACGATCCCAACTAGCATCTTCCACATTTGGCCTGTACGCGTTATCACCGAACGATTGAGCATGAGAATTTCCCAATAATTGACAACAGGAACTTGACGGAAAGGCAAGACCGCGCTCGTTCAACGAGACTACCACAAGCCGCCTCGATAGGACCTATTGAGATCAACATAGCTTAATCCTGATTTTCCTCTCGCCCCCTGTTTGTCCATAAAATTGTGCTAATAGTTCATCAACACGAGAGCGACTCCTGGCGTCATCGTCACGGTGTGAATAATGACAGACAAGACCTAGCGCAACGTCTCTTAGCCACACTATACAGCGGACCAGCATGCGCGTTATCGTCAACACTGGGTTGCACATCTTAGGGGAATCGCAATTGACGATCGATGAAAAGCTGAATAGCCACGTTTTTTTCGCGAGCGGCGAACATTACGCATTGTTCGATCAAATGCGCATCGAAGATCCGGTGCACTGGACAGCGAGTCCAGACGAGCGGGGTTACTGGTCCGTGTTTCGCCACGCGGACGTAAAAGCTATTTTCAACGAACCGGTTTTATTTAGTTCCGAGCGTGAAGGCGCCGCGCCCGCACTAGACAACGAGATGTCCGCAATTGCGAGCGATGCTTGGGGCCTTGGCCAGAACATCGCGATGATAGATCCACCCCGTCACGCGGGAATCCGCAAGGTCATCGCTGCCCCGTTCCTCCCCAAGCCGCTGGCCGACAGCGAGGCACAGACTAAGCAATTAATCTCCGACATATTTGACGATATTCCGGCCCATGGCGAAATAGATCTGGTCCACGATCTCGCTGTGCGAATACCGATGGCCGTGATCTGCGATATTCTGGAACTGCCCGCAGAAGATTGGGACGATATGTTGGATTGGGGCAAGATGGCGATCGGCGGAACGGATCCTGAATACCAACAAGGCAGTGCGGCCGAAACCGTGGCCCATGGTTTCGGCTTGTTGTACGACTACGGCATGCGACGCTCCTCGGAACGTCGCGGATGTCCGTTTTCTGATCCGCTGAGTCTACTAGCCAATGCCACGGTTGACGGCCAGCCGCTTAGCCCGAGTTTAGTTGCCTATAATGCCGTTCAAATGATCGTCGCCGGATTCGAAACGACCCGCAATGCGTTCTCGGGCGGCGTTCTGGCGCTGCTCGAACATCCCGAGCAAATGGCGATGCTACGGGCCGATCCTCACGGCCTTCGATTAGCTACCGAAGAAATTGTGCGTTGGTCAGATCCTGTTATCTCGCTGATGCGCGTTGCGACTGCCGACACGCGGCTTGGTGGCCATAAAATCCGTGAGGGCGACCGATTGATCCTCTGGCTCCCATCGGCCAATCGAGACGAAGAAGTATTTGAGCGACCTTACGAATTCGATATCACACGGCACCCTAACTTACATTTAGGCTTTGGCGCCGGGCCACATTTTTGTCTAGGCGGCCCGCTGGCCAAGATGGAAATTCGACTCGCGCTGGAGGAGTTATTAAGCCGATATGATGGGATTGAAATCACCGGTCCCATTGAAAGAGTGCAATCGAATTTCGTCGGCGGCCTAAAGCATTTGCCCGTGAAACTTAAACCTAGAGCGAGCGCCCCGTAGCGGCCCAGTGGCCGTTACCAAGTCGCAGATGTCTGCTAAGTGAGACAATGAATGCCCGCGTAATGACCCGTTCAATTCTTCCTAATTCAGCGCCCGGTAGACGTTAGCGATCGGTTCAATTCGCCAATAACTCCCGGGCCAACTCAAGGCCTCATCAATAAAGGAACAACTCTATGCATCTCGGTGTTTTCTCGTTTAATACAGAATACTCCATGCGCGCCGATCATCTCGCGCGTGCTGCCGAAGAACGTGGTTTCGAATCCTTATGGGTTCCGGAACATACGCACATTCCCGTTCCAGCAGTCGGCGAGCAAGCTGATCCTGAAACCGGCATGCCGATGAGTCCTGCGGGGTTTTTCTTACCCGAAGAATACCGACACATGTCCGATCCGTTCACAAGCTTGGCGAGCGCAGCGGCAGTGACAACTAAGTTGAAGCTCGGCACCTGTGTGTGTCTCATCAACCAGCACCATCCGATCAATCTAGCCAAACAGATTTCGACCCTTGATCATTTAAGTGACGGTCGTTTTATATTCGGCATCGGCGCTGGATGGAATGTTCAGGAAATGGGACACCACGGCGTTTCTTTCTCAACCCGGTGGCGCGAACTCCGCGAACGACTGCAAGCCTTACGCTGCTTATGGACCGATGCGAAGGCAAATTTTTCTGGTGAATTCGTGCAAATTTCGGATTCTTGGCAATACCCAAAACCCACCCAAGCGGGTGGTCCACCTGTTGTTCTCGGAACAATGGACACGGAATTTGGAAGGCGCCAAGTCGCAGCTCATGGCGATGGATGGTTACCGCTAACTTTCGACGTCGAGGAAACTAAAGCCAGCATTGCCGACATTCATCGCCAAATGAAAGATCTCGGCCGCGACCCGGACAAACTCGATGTGTCTTTGTTCTTTCTCGCTGACGAAATGCAATCCACCGACGCGATCAAGAAAGCGCGTGACACCGGATCGACTCGCGCGATCATGCGTCTACCCATTGGCGATGACAGCGTTGTGCTGAGAGCCTTGGACGAGTATGCACGTAGTATTTGAATTGGGCGATTCAGCGCCGGGAATTTGCTGCCAAGCTTAGAATCCTGTGCTGTGCTGTGTGGTGAGCTGCGGAAATTTAGACATCTACTTACACACGTCGAGTTTAAGTCTAGATCTTGTCAAACAACCGCCGAGCGTCGCCTGCACTGCACAACGGACGTTCAAGGAGGTGCGCTATTTCGAAGGAAAACGGCAACAACCGGTCATTTATTTGCATCGTGAACGCATATACGTAATTTTCCCGTCGGGCGTGATTCCAACCCATCCATTGCTGCGACCGGTAAGGGACTTGGGGCTGTAGGGCATAAGACCAAGAAAGCCCTCGTTGGCGAGCCGCCACAATACGGGTCGCTCGAGGGCGACATATTGGGCTGGTGTGCTCTGCAGCTCTATCGGTCGTAGGGCTAAGCGCCACGCTGCAACGTCGGACCGAGCGACGCCCAGCACGTAAAACGCTGCGGAGTCCGATGGGCCAAGCCGGCCGTCTCCTATCTGTTCCTCGATGAAATTCGCGTCTACAAGTGAGCTAGGTAGCGTAGGATGTTTGCTAACGAGTCGGGGCACTGCCGCGACGCGTTCCTACTGTGTGCCGCTAATCTCGTGAGATAAGTGCTGCGCTGGACGATCAGGACTGCAAGCAGCCATAGAGCAAAGAAGTAATAGTGCGACTGTTTTCATAGGATCTTTCAAGAGACGCTTAAAGTGGGTTAGAAAGAAACATTAGATAGCGTAATAGGCGGACTCTTACTAGCACCATAATTAATAATTATTTTTGGTTTTTCACGTTGAAAGCTTGGCGAATGGCTCAATGGGACGACAGATTTCTGGGACCGCTATGGGTCGTCGTTACTCATGCACTGGCGACACACGACAGTCCGGTGCACCTCCAGATAGCCGACGTTCAGTCCGATTTAAATGACTTAGTGTTAACGGCCACTTTCGGACGTCGGCGTATTTAATAGACGATGTGTTAGTTAGCCAATTGGACTTGACGACGACCGTCCGAAACGGCCCATAAGGCGAAAGCAAAAGGGAGGAGACGATGTCTCGCCCTGTCGGAAATAAAAAAGCCATCATCGTTATAATGTAACGAGTTCATTACATGTGCAGGTTCCTTGAAACGAACCGCGATTGGCGTTGCTGTTTGCGCCGGTCAGGCCGTGTCTGGTTAGAGGCTAAAGGCAGCGCGGCACGAACCGTCACTGATAGAAGCTAACTTAGGGGAATACGAAATGGCCGTACAATCTCACAGCGTCGGGCAGGGTCTGACCGGCATGCCGGCGCGTTACATCACGCCGTTACTCGATGGCATCACCGCTCAGGCGCGCAGCACTGACGGTACACGATCCATATCGGCGGATATCGTCGCGTCGCTGAAGAGCAACCACATGATCAGAATGAGTGCGTCCGATGAGCTGTCGGGCTTAAACAGTAGCCTAGTCAAAATGGCGAATGAACTTAGCGCCTTAGCTCCCTGTTGCACATCGACCGCGTGGGTCATCTGGAATCACTTGTGCCTGTTCCATCATTTCTGCGCCTTGCGCGGTCCAGCACACAGCGATTTTCTCGAAAGTATCGTCCGCGACGGGGAATTAGTTTCCCAAGGAGTTGGACCGAGGACCCAAGTCACCGGAACCCGAAAGGAAGTTCGTCTCATTATTAACGGCGTCACCACATTTGCTACGGGCTGCCGCTACGGGGACTGGAGCGGTGTCGCGTTTGTCGAAGAAGGTAAGAAAGCACTGCAATTCGTCTTGATCGAGCTGCAACACCCGAAGGTTCGTATCGACCCAACCTGGGAAGCGATGAGTATTCGTGCCTCGGCGACAGACCACGGGTACTTCGACGAGCTGGAGGTGCCGGCAGCACGCGTCGTGCCTTGGCCGATTAACGACCGAACGGTATATCGTGAGCTCACCCCGTGATCCATCAACGCTATCGCGAAGACTGGACCACACTCGCGGCAATGTTTCTGGGTGTCATGGCGAGTTCAGTCGCGGAGACCTGCTTGAATGAAATTACTATCGGGAGCCGAGATAGCGTAGCCATACTCGGTACCAAATGAATCAATCGACCGCTTGTCCTTCCCGAATATTCGTACTTGTTGATATCCTTGACGAAATTTAAAAGCAACGTCAGCCTGAGATCTCCGGCTATTGTTAGTGTCGGTGAGGTTCCAGGATCACGAAACCCTTTATCGGTGCGCTGTTAGCGTTCGCGTCTACGACTTTCCGGTCACGGCTCTCGCTGAAATTCGAAATCGTCGCGTTGAGACATCAAATCATGGTGTATGAACGCTCAACTAAACGACCGCGAATAAAACGGGGCGACCGAATATTCTGGCCTTGGATCGCACGAAGGTGGTCTGGTTTGTGGGATGCCCTCGTTATTGTGCAGCCTGCAACAGTTATTGGGTGGCAACGAAAGCAGTCTCGGGATCATTAGTAAATTAAGCAAGTTCGGGAGGCCGCCTGTACCAAAAGAGATCAGTGACCTGATCCGGACCATGTCGACAGCGAATGTCACCTGTGGCTCACCGCGGATTGTCGGCGAGCTTCGGAAACTTAGGTCAGACGTCGCAAAATCTCCCGTCGAGAAGTACCGAGTGCGATCCCGGAAGCCACTGTCGCCGACGTGGAAATCATTTCTGGAGACTGTAAATATTTCTGTGTAACTGCCGGGTTCAAACGTAGTCGACCAATCGGTCTTCAAATTCGATCATAAATCGATTGAGTGCGGGTTTCCAATTATGGATTGGCATAGTCCATCTTTTGGA
>JBLFWX010000040.1:0-44310 GCA_047611805.1 Gammaproteobacteria bacterium | reverse complement strand
TTGGTTCTTTTTGACTAGTTTCGGCTCAAATTCGCCGTTTCGATCTCGCGGCGTATTCAACTCGAATTGACCGACGTCGGTCTGGACTCGTTTGCTCGAGTAACCGTTGCGGTGATTACTACCCTCTGATTTTTCATGCCGCTCGTAACCAAGATGATCATCGAGTTCAGCATTTAGCGCTGCCTCAACTGTCACCTTGGTGAGCATCTGCTGGAACTCGGTTAAGTCCTGCTGGGATTTGATGTCCTTGGCTGCCGCCAATGCGATTTGTTTCAGTTCGTCTGTATTCATGTCTGTTTATCCTACCTGCTAGTCGCTTGTGGGTAGACAGTTACACAGATTTATTTACAGTCTCCTCGTGCCCGATTCCCGGCGAAGTAGTGCGCCGGCTCAAACGGCCGCTATCGCGTCTAGCCGACGTCCGGTGGTTGTCTTGCGCGGTTGAAACTTGAATTCCGATCTGTAGGACGAAGCCAGCATTTTTACAGCTGAATTAAGCAGCACCGTTCGCTATTCGCCTGCACCGCTAGGTTCGCGATCTAATCGATTAAGCATCGGCCGCCACTTGTATCTTGCGGAACTGCACGCTAATTTATTCAACTATCGTCCCGTCTCCTCTGGGTTTCGCGCGCTTGATAGACACCGAACAAACTAAACCGACATAAGCACGCGAGAGTCTCGGCACTACAACGCGCCGACGAAACCACCATCGACAGTGAGTACCGTTGCATTCGTGTATCGCGAGGCGTCTGAGGCGAGATAGAGTAATGCGCCATCGAGATCGGCCGGAACGCCAAACCGTCTTGCTGGAATTTTCTTGCGCAAACGTTCCCCGCCTTCAGTTTTCAACCATTCCTGATTCATTTCCGTCTCAATGTACCCGGGTGCGATTGCATTAACTCGAACGCCATTCTTGGCAAGATCGGTTGATAGATCCCGGCCTAGGTTGATCAATCCAGCTTTAGCGGCTGCGTAGGGAGCCACATGCCCAATACCGCGCAACCCGAGCACGGATGCAATGTTGATGATGCTGCACTCACGTTGATCCGCGAGACGGCGTTTGATTATCTCTTGGGCTAGTACCCAGGCGCCGCGCAAGTTGGTTTCGTATACCGCGTCCCAATCGTCATCGGTGAGATGCTGGGGAGATTTCACAACGGCGATACCCGCGTTGTTGACCAGCACATCAAGTGGCCCGCCAGACTCCAAGTTTTCTATACAGCTTCGAATCGCATCCCGTGCACGAACGTCGAGTGCTACGACTTCGCAACTGCCACCAAACGCTTCGATGCCATCGGCAACTTCGCGCATTTTATCGACGCTACGTGACGCTAAGATCACGTGAGCACCGGCTTTAGCGAGGGTCGGCGCGAAATGTCGTCCCAGTCCGCTGGAGGCACCCGTTAATAAAACTCGCTTCCCTTCCAGACTAAATAACTGGCTGATAAATGTATTTTGTTCGCTCATTGCTATTGCTAGTCCAAATAGTTTTGTGATGCCAGACGACGCTGGCGTTGAGGAGCTGCCACAAACGAAAACGGCCCGCGTGCGGGCCGTCGTCATTCGTTGCTACTGCCTAGGCAAGGCCGAGTTTTGGTCGTACCCAACTGGCCATTTTTTGTATTGCGTCGTCCGCCTCCGGTGCAAAACCTGCCATGAACTGGAATACATGTTGCATTTCGGGATAAACATCGACCTTGATGTCAACACCTTCGGCTTTCGCTTTTTTCTCAAATCGTATGGAGTCATCAAGCAAAGCTTCATAACCGCCCACTTGAATATACATGGGTGGCAGGCCTTTAAGGTCCGCGTATAGAGGATTAGCTAATGGATCTTTTGGCGATCCGTCGCCTAGAAATGTACTCGCCATCGAGGAAGCAATCTCCCGGGTAACAAGCACGTCAACTTCCGCATTTGTTTCCATGGAATCGCCCTTAAACTCCATATCGTAGTACGGCGACATTGGCATGCATCCCGCTGGAACAGGTAATCCTTTGTCTCGGGCTGCGAGCAGCATCGTCGTACACAATGCGCCACCGGCCGAATCACCCGTAGTGGCGATATGTTCCGGCTTAATGCCTTGTGCGAGTAACCACTCGTACACTGCTACTGCATCCTCAACTTGCGCTGGATGCGTGTGTTCCGGCGCCCGACGGTAGTGAAGAATCAATGCACGACAACCAGTCGCCTTAGCCAGGTGACCGAACATTTTTCGGTGCGAATACATGGAGCCAGTCACATAACCCCCGCCGTGCGTACATATCAGTACGCGATCGGTCGCCGCACCTTTTGGTGCCGCCCACATACACGGGACGCCAGCGCAATCCTCCTCGATATAATCGACACCACCAGGCTCGGCGGTTATATCACCCCAGGTATCGAATATCCTGCGGGTTTCTTCGAGTGACATTTCTGGGTTCGCACCCATTTGTTCGAGCCATCCAGCGTACAGTTCACAGATCGCGTTTGCTTCTTTACTCGCCATGGTGTTTCTTGCCCCTTTTATGATTTGTTTCCCGACTCGAATAGTACGGCCGGTTATTTAACTTATCTTATGCTGTCGGATTCAGCGCCACATAATAATCCGTAATTCTAACGCGCCCCGACATTCAGCGATGACGGATCAAATTCTCTGCGCTTCACGCTTTTCAAATTCGTCAAGGTCATTAGCTGAATCGTTGTGCAATGTTTATTTTGCACGTCGATCACGCTTGAACTATCGATCATCGGAACCCCACTACCGCGATTGCTTTCAAGATGCGTGTCGGGATGCGCTAATCCACCGATCAGATATTTCCACAGCACGTCGGCCCTATCATAAATTTTACCAAAAATCGGGAACATGGTTTGCGCGTCGATATAAAAATATCGTCGGCCGATGGGATGATCAGAGCGTTTTGGCCGCCCCTCAAGTACATAAGATTTTCTTAGTTGCCAAGTGATATTCGGAAAGCATCCGGAATGACCGTGAAAATCTACGAATTGATAGTCTTGCTTACGCGCCTTTCTAGTCGATGGCTGAATGTCGTCGCGAGTGTACATCGGCAACAAGGTGTAGGTGGTTCCTTTGAACTCCCAATCCATGTCCATGATGCGTCCGCTATAACCAAGGAAATCCTCGATCGTGATGTCGCTGCCCAGAAACGAGTCCGTTCTGGCCGTCGTGGCGACTCTTCTTACTCTGCGTAGTAACGGCACGTACATCCAGCCTTGCTCGGCTTGCGTGTCGTCGCTGTTATAAAAAATAAGTAACTTGGTCTTCGCCACGTCACCTGGATCGAGCGCCTCAAGCGTGATTGCGTTGTAGACATCGTATGGATTTTTATCAAGCTCTGGTGTCGGCGACAACACATGGCGATGTTTGTAGCGCATTTGACTTGCTACAAACTCCAGCTCACGTTCGATTTTCTGGCTACGCATGTCAATGTATTGCCAATACATCTCGGGTATTTCGCCGGCGTCTCCCGAATATCCGTAACGCATATTCCAAGCCAGTTTCTCACCTGCGCGCGCATCGTCACTGCTAGGCACACCGGGAAACGGTCGACCCGCCACATAGTTCAACAACTCTCCAGGGTTACTGCCCAAACTCGTTTGACTTCCAAACTGCTCAGTTGCGCTCACGTAAGCTTCGTGCGGACGAAACGATAACGGCTGTCCGACTGTTACAGTGAGCCATTCCTGAGAAATCAAAGCGGCCAAATCGGGATCTAGCACATCGAGAAAACTGGCTACGTTGTCGGGGCCTATGACGGTCCCGATGGGCGGCGCAACGTTGTCGATGGCCGCGCGATCAATATCGAACTCATCTGCGCTCAGGTGAGTGACCGAGCCGAACAGGGTCATTGCGACCAAGCAAGATAGTATTGAGCGACCTAGTCCGGCACGACCTTCAGTTTTTCGAATGGGGTTCATGAAATTCCTATCAGCTATCTATTTGACCGACCCGTACGGCGTGAATCACGGGTTTATGACTCCTAAGCCCAAACCAAGCTACTAACACAGGGATGTGGATCACCTCCGTGCCCTTCGAATTTGCCCAGCCGGGTACACGTTCTTTAAGTGCAGATTCCGTCTTGCACGTGCTTGTGAGTCTAATCTAACAGAATCAAGGGACCAAATTGAATCTCAGACCTTGGTGCCCGGAACGTACTCCTCGGGTGCAATGTGGACGATCGCCCAAGCAGCCATACCTCGAATCGCGGGATTTTCGTCACCCAGGTATTTGCCTAACGTATCCAACATCTTGCGCTCTTGCCGCTGCCCAACCAGCCAGATCGTCTGCATTTTTATGTCATCGTTTTCGTGGGCCAGGCCCCAAGCATAGATTTCGGTCGCATCCCACTTGATCGCGCGCCAGGATTCCAATAGACGACCGCCAGGGTCAGGGCGTAAATTATTCTCGAATAAATCGACGGACATAGCGTGCGCAACTTCGGGTTGTAAGCGCCGAACCGCACTCGCCCCAACCTCCGCGTTGAGATTTGTACCCGTCTTTATTATTTCGCTGAGCGCCTCAATAGACTGCGCGTCTCCGAGTGCGGCGTGACTTGATAAGGCCGCGAGTGCGACGCGTGCATCGCTAGATTTCTCTAGTTTAATTAGGCCTTCCAATGCAGTAGACGTATCCAAATGTCCAAGCGCTACTGCCACGACCTCTCGGTCGACGAGATCGCCGGTCGTGATCAAGTCTAGAAGACGCTGCTCTACTTCGCTGCCAAGCCCTCTGTGCGCAAGATAATAATATCCATACGCTTTCGTCGTCTGCCCAGATTCGGGTGAGTCTAGAACTTTGTTAATCACGCCTAACGCGTTTGGCGTTATCTTCATGTGAGCTAGCGCCTGAATCGCGTAACGCTGCACTTCCGGACTACTTTCTTGCAATACACCGAGGAGAAAATCTCCCATATCGTCGCGTGGGTTTGTCGCCAGCGATTGGGCGAGAAACTGCGTAAACGTCTCACTTTGAGATGCTAATCGATAGATAAGGTCGATACCTGCCGGATGTTGGATACCAATCAAAGTATCTATAGCTGAACGTTGGAAAACGATATCGTCTCCAGTCGCATGCGTTTCTAAAATGGCAAGCGCGCTTGCATCGCCAATGTCGCTCAAGATACCTGCGCCGAGAATCTGATCGTAGGGATTTTCAGAATTGATGAGGCCGCGGCCTGTTTCAATAGCTTGATTAACAATTCCTAACGAGGAATCGGCTAACGCGTTGTGCGCCAATCCGAGCGCGAGGACCAACGAGATGAATAGCTTAGTAGATCTACTGTATCTGGAGATTCGGTTCGGGATCGGCGAAAGTCGTATTGCCATGGTGCGGTCCTTTCTAGAAATGCGGATTGTCTTGCTCGTAAACCAAGCAGCTCCGGCGTTCGACAGATTAGCACAGCGATGGTTCGATTGAGCGCTCGGTTTTCGACCCCGTATCGCCTCGTTTCCTGCTGAGCTTCGTGCAAAAAAAAACGGGTCGCTTAGCGACCCGTCTCAATAATCTAGGGCAGGCGTCTCGAACCTTTTGGCGCAAGACTTACCTCATTAAGTGTCCTAGAACTGGTACTTCAAGTTCAAGAACAGCTCGTCATTATCGCGTAGCGCGCCAATGCCTTCACGAGCCACACCAAACACCGAGTTCTGGTAAGGATAAGCACCGCCAGCTCCGGTCACACGACCACCATCACCACCACCGGCGATGAAAGAAGTAAACGGTCCGGAATCGTGCGTGTAGTTGTTATCACCACCCATAATTGTGTGCAGGCCGCCTTTAATGGACCAATGGTTGTCGATTAACCACTCGAGGTTCAAACCCGCAGTCCACGAGTTAGCCATTTCTTCCCACACTAAGAAACCAACCGGTTTCAAGGTATCTCGCATGTAGTTACCCACAAAGAAGAACGTCGTAATGAAGTTATGTTCATCAACGAAGTAGCCCGTGTTCTTGTCACCTTCGTGATCGATGTACCACGTATCGAATATTTGCATCGACAAGAAGAACGTTCGATCTTTATTCAGCCACGGAATAAACGTCGGTCGATCGATACCGATGGACCAGCGCATCACGTCACTTTCATCAACCCAGGTCGCTTTACGCGTATTGTTCACGAGTTCATCCAATGTGATGGATGATTCGATTCGGAACACCACGCCAGAACGGGGCTCGAAATAATCGATTGCCATACCCGTCGTATGCGATGCCTTGTAGTCGATGTGGGTTTGACCACCCAGTAGTGCACCGCCGCGATAGAACAACTCGGCGTTATTGTTGGCAATCGCCAGCTGTGCTTGAGCCGCATTAGGCCCAGTACCGCCAGCAATTGCGTTAATCGCGTCTGTTGGGCTCATCACGGTTATTGGAATCGCACCAACCGCGCCAGCCGTAGTCAACGAACCACCGGTTGCAAGGTTTGCCGCAAGGTCGAAGATAAGATTGTCTGACTGGTACCGAGGGTTAGTCCGCGATGCCAGCCCAGGTACTGCGGTTCCCACTAGATCGGCGTTATTTACGTTAACCGAGTGAAAAGCGAACACGGGCACGTCGTTCCAACCAAAGTGGTGCGTGAATGCCATGCGCACTGCTTTGAATCGGAATTCCCAACGAGCTGCAGGCTCCGTATTTTTGATGTCCCAATCTGGGCGATCAGAGTACGACAACCCAACCGGTTGACCGAAACCGGACGGTAGACGTTGGTCTTGCGGGCCTAACGCGCCACAACGTGCATTAGGATTAGCGTTTAGCGCAGTGTTTACGCCTGCGACACCGCCGCCTACAGCTGCGGCCAAACTATTCGCACCTGGTGTGTATCCTGCGCCAATACAGGGCTCAGTCGAGAAGTAATGATTAAAAATCGCAAAGGTGCTTTGCTGTTTGGCGAACGGGTGTGCCCAAGCTTGCGACGGATTACCGAGACCAATGCCTTTGAACTCATCGAAATTCCACACGAATTGGAACGCGTTATCCGTCAGTGGGCCAATGTTGCCGGCTTTATACTGAACCGAGAGCATCCACTGTGGAATTCGAATATCTTCAAACGAATCGAAGAAGAAATGCTGTCCGAAATCGACCGGATTCAAAACGTCTTGGAGACGAAAAAAGTCCGTCTTACCCCAGACGATTTGTTGCTTACCCAACCGGATCCATGTGTCGCCGATAATGCCGTCCGCGTAGAGTTCACGGAACGGGTATAGCTGACCGTTGGAACCCGTGTTTTGCATTGCGACGTCTAAGGGATCGTCATCCAGGTTCTGGCATCGAGTGCAACGGAGCTCTTGTTGGCCAGTGGCCGACACGAGAGGGAATCCTGAGTTCGCCTGGCTAAACGCTTGCGTCGTACTAAACGTATTCCCGCCAACACCCGTACGCCCGAGGATAGTCTCGAAGTTATCGTTAAGCCACTGAGGATTTTGTTGCCCATGGGTAACTAACTTTGAGATACCACCCGTAGACAATGAATTCTCACCAAAATTTCCGACGCCGAAGCCGGCAGCCGTCACGTCGAACCCGCCGAATCCGATCGGGTCCGTGTTATGACTAAAGCGCTGCGCGTCGTAAGACACATTGTCGCCTTGACGATGAGTCGAACCACTCAAGCCGTTGTAGTAGGCGTTGTCGATTTCCGGACGGATAACCGTCGTGAAACTCAATTCGTCGAAAATCCCAACATCTTCGTATTGAAGGTTCGCCTCAATTTGCAGACGTTGAATCCACTGCGACAGGTATGGCGAGCCACTCCCGACGTTTGTTCGAGCTTCAGACGAGATGAAGCCTTCTACTTCAATTTCACCACCTAAAGCTTCAATGCTAATACGTGCTTGAACCGGCATCGCGATAACGAATACCGTCAAAAACGCTCCAAGGGTCCATGACAAAGCGCGTTGTGTGCTTTTCATTTGGCTATCTCCCATTTCTTTCCCCTAATAAATCCGGCTAAGAGCTAGCCGGTTGCTGTGCTACTGCACTATCTTTGCCCACCGCACTTCCACCGCCAGCCTCAAGGCCAGCAGCTTGATCCAAATGGGATTTCATAACGAAACTCGGTTTAAATACTTTGACTAAGAGCGGCAACAAGGTCACCGATCCAATCATGTTGCTAATCATCAACAGCGATAACAACATGGCCATTTCACTATTGAATCGCAGTGACGAGCCTGGAATCCAATAGACAATCCCCGCAACAACGGTAACCGCGGTAAATAGTACTGCAGCGCCCGTCGTCGCAAGTGCTTCGTGCACGGCTTCATCGATCGAGCGATGGCGAACTTCTTCGCGGATACGATCGAGCATGTAAATAGCGTAATCCACGCCTATCCCGATACCCACTGCAGTGACAGGCAGTGTGTTGATATTCAAACCGATGCCGCGATACGCCATGTATGCCCGATTGATCAGCACGGCCATCGCGAGGACGATAAAAACGAGCAGTGAGGCAGTAACTGACCGATAGGTCACCATGACGGACAGCATCACCACCACCATGATCAACACGGTTTGGATTAATTCAGATTGCTCAACTTCCTGGTTACCCGCAGCGGTGGTACCAATTATGCCGCCGGCAAATTGCGGCGTAACGCCCTCGAGCGGATGTGCTTCTAAGAATTCCTCTGCCGCAGCAATCGCCGCATGGACAGTCTCTCCTGTCGCGTCTTTAAAAAAGATTACAAAGTTCGCAACCCGACCTTCTAAATCCATGTATTCCGTGATGACCCCCGGAATCGCGGCGCCTGCCTCATACATAAATAACGTGTTGCCGATGTCACGTTGCGTCGTCGGCACTAAAGACCAACGTGGATCGTCGTAATGATACAGTCGATTAATCGAGCGAACTAAATCCGGGATGTCACGCGTTCCCCCGTAATTTACGACGTTAGCCATATGTCGTCCGAACTGCTGCATAACGTCCACGACTTCAGGCTCTTTCATCTTGTGCGCTTCTTCCGCCTCAAAATAGATGCTGAGCTGGTTCGCGCCGGCAAATTTATCTGCAATCCGAGACGCTGCGATGTTGTACTGCGAATCTTGGAACAATATTGGCGACCCTGGCTGGTTCTCGCCGACCGTTGCGTCCTTCGCATAGAACATCGATACGGCAATAATAATTGCAGCAAACCCGAATACAGGAACGGACGCTTTTGGCGAGACTAAGAAACTTGCCCAGCTAGCCATAATGCGCGACGGCAGATGCTTGTGATCGTGGGCATCTTTTGTGACTGCAATTTTCGGGGTCGGCATAACGGACAAGATGAGTGGTACCAGCACGGCAACCGTCACCATGTTGCTCAACGACCAGAAACTGCAAAAAATCCCTAATTTCGCGATGATCGGAATCGATGACACCGCCAGCACGAGGAGTCCGGCAGCGTCAGTAAAAATTGCAATTGATGCCGGCACGAATAATTCACCCATGCTGGTCCGCACGGCGGCGTCCCGCGTAGCGCCTTTCCTTATCTCATCGTGAAAGCGTTCCATCATCTGCACACAATGACTGGCGGTTCGCGCAGAAATAAGAATTGGCACAACCAGAATAAGTGGATCGAGGTTGTAGCCGAGCCAACCCACCAATCCCATTCCCCAGATTGCTGCTGTGCCGGTACCGATTAGCGGGATCACGACGCCGGCCAGTGATCTGAAATGGATGAACAACAATATTCCAACGATCCCCAAGGTGACCGCAAAAATTAATTTCAGTTCTGCTGCGTGGAAATAGATCCAACCTTTGAGCATCGGCTCGCCGGCGATATATAGTTTTGTTTTGCCACCCTCTTCAACCTCGGCTTTTAGTGCCTGTAGCCGGGTAAAGATATCGTTGTAGTCAAGACGTTCTTCATCAAATCCCGCAAGGATTAACGCCGACGTCCCGTCGGCAGAAATGTACTTGCCGTACACGATGTCGTTATTAAACGATTCTTCGCGGAGTTTCTTTAGCCCGACAGCATCGGTTGGCAATGTCGCCGGCAACACTGATTCAGATTTGATCAATCCGCCGGCCGTCGTTCGAATTCTGCGGATTTTTGGATGCGCAATACTCGCAACTTGGTAGTGATTTACCCCACCGATTTTGTCGACCTCTTCAGTCAACATTTTGACTTTGTTGAGGGTATCTAGAGTGAATAGATCCTCGTTCGGGTCGACAACCTCTAGAGACATCGTGACGACGTTAGCGCCGCCGAATGTCTGCTTCATGCGATTGTAGTTTTTTATGTATTCATGCTTTGCCGGTAGCAGATCCGCAAACCGAGAGTAGACTTCAATTTTCGGTAGGGCGTAGGCAAGAACGATCGTGGGGACGACGATGCATAAAAAGGTTATCGCTCGGTGATCTAACATCCAGTTGGCAACACGTTGCCCGGTTCTTGACTCGACGTTCTCCGACAATTTACTACTCTCCCACCCTAGAACTTGTATACAAAGCATGTGAATCCAGCCGGCATTCTGCCACGCAGCTATAGAAACGTAAACAACTAATGCGTTGCGCTTTTACTACGGAAGTGTCCTTTTAGCCGCTGATAACGTGAGCAAATATTCGTTTCTCACGCGCTCGTTGTTTTTTATCAACAAATTTACTATTTACCGACATTGTCGCTGAGGCTCCGCTCGCGCACGGCCCCGGGACTGGAACTCCAAGATTCGAGCAGCGACCGGCATTTCCGAGCGATTTAGGCTCGCCGAATTAAACCAGTCGGATAGATAATCGAGCCGGATACCGGTTCGAATATGTCGAAAGACGCGGTGCCAAACGTGGGCAGGTGCTGTCAAATAGTGAGTGTGAGAATAGTAAGTGCGAGCCGAACGTTCACTGCGACATCGGAGTGAATTGAAGCGCTTAGCCGCGAGCGCAACACAAGGTTCGACGCCAAGACATTGCGGATCGGCAAGACCGTCACACTAGTAGCCTGATTCCGAACGGAGTGACCCCTGTTGAGGAGTCCGGTCCCAGCATTTCGGATTTCGCGGCGATTTTAGAACCCTTGCTCGAGCACACCCGTCGCCTCATTATCCTTGAGTGCCTGGATTAATTCCCATAGGCAACAACGCTCGATGTCGGAACACCCGCGACCGGGGCTCGTCGTGAGGTAGTCTGCGGCGCTCTAAATGTGAGCTTTAACCGTTCAGTTGACGCAACGTTGCTGGACCTGTGATCGCTCAGACCCGCGCGGAAACTTCCCTTACTGTTGAGACACAGCTAAAATCGCGCGCCTCGACATCTACCAGGATAACAATCGATCATGGCGAGCCAGATCACTCCAGAGAATTTTCGCAAAGCATCCGGCTTATGGGCCACCGGCGTATCAATCGTAACGACATCAGATCAACAGGGCACTCCCTATGGTCTTACGATGAATTCGGTCACATCCCTGTCGCTCGATCCACCGCTGTACATCGTTAACGTCGACAGCGGATCGGACACCTTGGCTCCCATGCTCGCGACACAGTCGTTCTGCATCAATGTCCTGACCTCGGCGCAACAGGAGCTATCAAATCGCTTTGCTAAAAAAGGCGAAGGCAAATTTGCTGGCGTTGAGTACACCTCTGGCACTACTGGAGCGCCGCGCTTAGACGGGTGTTTGATGAGTATTGAATGCCGCATCAGCGCCGTGCATCCGGGTGGCGACCACCAAATAGTCGTCGGCGAGGTCATTGAGATTCTGTCCGCCGACGACCGCGACGGCGCGCGACCACTGCTCTATTTCGGCGGCCGCTACGCTAACGTTGCCGAATAGTCTTGCCCTCTTTTCGTTTTCGAATAGCAGCGCATCGCCAACAAGTTGTATACAATACCGGCTGTTTTTTAATATTCGAGCCGCCGAAGCCGTAACACCTAAAACGAGTACAGAGCGCCGGCATCACGAACTGAGGCCAAGTAATAATTAAGCCGAGCCGATTGTCTATGTCCGACATTTTGACCGAGCCGTGCGTGACACGAAGATGCGTCTAGCCTCTCGGTGATCGGCGTCTAGCGCGCCCAAGTACAGCGAACCCTTTTAACCTAAATGACAAAACGAAATAGAGATAATCCATGATGAACCTTTGTTGGAAGCAGACCATTGCCTTTACCACTGCGTTGGGCATCGCTTTCGTGAGTGCACCTACGGTTGCTGACCAATCCGCTTCGAAAGATAACCGTACCCCGCTGCAGGTAGATTTTATCGGCGCGGCAAATTTGCCGGGACTTGATGGCATCGCCGTTGCCGGTTTGTACGGCATGGTGGGTTTGCTAAAGCTTGAGGATGGAACTTGGAAATTACATCGGTTGAAAAACCCACCGAAAGAAGATTTCACCGCCGTTTCAGCATACTCCGATACCGAAGCGCTGGTCGGAAGCTCCACTGGACGTCTTTACCTATACGACGGCAAGAGCCTCACCGAAGTCGCCAAGCTATCGGAATACTCCGAGCCGATACTCGATATCGAAGCCAGCAATGGCAAAGCCTGGGCCGTCGGTGCGCGCGGCATCATTGCCAGAAGCCCTGACGGACGTGCCTGGGAAGAAGTAGAAATTAACAACGTCGTGCAGCCCCTGATCACGTGGCACGCGGGCCACACCGCGGACTGGTATTTTGGCGCAACAAACCTTAACCCTGATTCAATTAAATTCACCGCGACGGTCGGTGGTGAACCGGCGATAGAAGAAGAGCACTACACCATGTTTGCCGACGAAGGCTTCGTCCAAACGACCACGGAACTAGACATGGACGTTCCCCCAACGATCGAATTCACATTCAATCCGGGGCCGCCATTTCGTTCTGGCGACGTGTCGTGGAATACCCTCCTTTTCGACGGGACGAAGCTCACCATTGCCGGCGAATTTGGGATGGTATTGCAAAGCGAAGACAACGGTGAGACATGGGTCCGGCGGGACACGAAATTGGTTGATGGTGAGCCAGAATCAGCGTACTGGTTAGCCAGCGTGCAGAAAGGCAACACGATCTATCTCGCAGGCGCGGCCGGGGTCAGCTCGATGAGTAACGACGGCGGTATCACCTGGACTGTGCAGCCACGGCCTGGCAACGAAGGTATCTTCGGAATCGAATTACTCGATAGCGGAGAGCCTCTGGTCGCTGGCGCAGTGGGTCTGCTCGGAAGATATTCCAATGATGCTTGGGCGCTCGCCGATCGCACGGAGCTAAAATTACTTTCGTGGTTGAAGAATCCGGTACCGTTAGCAGACGGGTCAGTGTTAATGCTTGGTGGACGCTCGACCGCGATCAGTTTCAAAGACGGTACGTGGACTCGCGTACCCGTGGACGTTCGCTAAATCGACGAATTCCTGGAACCTGAAAACCGGCGGCTTTGACCGCCGGTTTTTTTATCTATCGCGAACCACGAGAATCAATTCCTAACCGGTGCGCACGGGCGTCCAACCTCAGCCTCTTGCGTAGGCATCAAGTATCTGTTGGCGCCGGAAGCAATTCATTGTGTGGTCGTTGACGAGGCCCGTTGCTTGTAGGTGTGCGTAGATCGTAGTCGAACCTAAAAATTTAAATCCGCGCTTTTTTAGATCTTTAGCCACAAAATCCGATAATTCCGTGGTCGCTTTGAAATCCGCCTTGTCACGCAATACGTTGACAATCGGTTTGTCATCGACGAATCGCCAAAAGTATTTCGAAAACGAACCGAACTCTTGTTGGGTCTCGATGAACCGTTGCGCGTTGTTAATCGCCGCATCGATTTTTAGTCGATTTCGAATGATCCCCGCATCATTCATCAGTCGCTCCGCGCTTCGCGTGTCGAACCGCGCGACTTTATTTACGTCGAAATTAGCAAAAGCGCGACGATAGCCGTCGCGCTTTTTCAGCACCGTATACCAGCTCAACCCGGCTTGCGCCGCCTCCAAGGTGATAAACTCGAAGAGCGTCGTGTCGTCTGTGACGGGCACACCCCATTCCACGTCGTGGTAGTGCACATAGTCTGGTTTACTAAGATCCAGCCATGGACAGCGCTCGACGTCGATAGACATAACGTTAATCCAATTAGTGGTCTATTTGCACTGCGATTGCCGTTGCCTCTCCGCCGCCGATACACAGGCTCGCAATGCCTCTTTTAAGCCCCATATCTTCAAGAGCATGGATCAGCGTAACAATGATCCTCGCTCCCGACGCACCGACCGGATGTCCGAGCGCACAGGCGCCGCCACGGACATTCAGTTTCTCGTGGGGGATCTCGAGATCACGCATTGCGGCCATCGCGACCACAGCAAACGCTTCATTAATTTCGAAAAGATCCACGTCGGCCACTGTCCAACCGACTTTCTTCATTAAATTTCTAACGGCACTGACTGGCGCCGTGGTGAACCAGCCTGGTTCCTGGGCAAAAGAGGAATGGCCGAGGATTGTGGCCCTTGAGGTCAAACCTAGGGCGGACGCTTTCGAAGCACTGGTTAATACGAGAGCGGCAGCACCGTCGGAAATCGAGCTAGAATTCGCCGCCGTAACCGTGCCGTCTTTAGCGAAGGCAGGGCGCAATTCCGGGATCCGATCAAGTTTCGCTTTGCCTGGTTGTTCATCGATCTCAACGCTGAACGCGCCGTTTCTCGATTCCATTTCTACACTCGTAATCTCGCGTGCAAACAGTCCCGCATCGATGGCGTTACGCGCGCGCGTCAGCGACTCAATCGCATACGCATCTTGCTCTTCGCGGGTGAACTTGTACTTCGTGGCACAGTCTTCAGCAAACGCCCCCATCAGCCGCCCTTTGTCGAAGGCGTCTTCGAGTCCGTCGATAAACATGTGGTCGAGCATCGAAGCATGTCCAAGGCGTAACCCATCGCGAACTTTTGGAAGAATGTACGGCGAATTAGTCATGCTCTCCATGCCGCCTGCGACACAAATTTCGTTCGAGCCGGCTTTGATCGAATCATGTGCGATCATGACGGCCTTCATCCCAGACCCACACATCTTATTTACCGTCGTGCAGCCAGTGCTGACAGGAATGCCAGCACCGATGGAAGCCTGCCGCGCTGGCGCTTGACCCAGACCAGCCGGCAATACGCAGCCCATTACCGTCTCGTCAATGTCCGATCCTGCGATTCCGCTTCGTTCTAATGCGGCTTTTATCGCTGCAGTGCCAAGCTTCGGTGCGCTAGCTGGCGCTAACACGCCTTGCATACCGCCCATTGCCGTGCGCGCCATACCAGCGATTACAACTGAGTCTGTCATGCTATCGATCTCCAAAATAAAGTTAGAAATGTTCGCTACAGTTTATCACGCCGATGTCCAAGCTTTTGGAGAAACGAACGCTATCTCCGGATATCGGGCTACTTCCCTCGAGCCTCGATGGCACCAACAGCGCGTCCGCGCCGGTTGCGAACTTCACACACCGATTTCATCGAGTATCGAATCGGCAATCGGTAACGCCGCAGTCGCCGCAGGCGACGGGGCATTACAAATATGCGTGGTTCGTGGTGAACGTTTGATCAGGAAGTCGTGGATTAATTGGCCATCACGTGTAACCGCCTGCGCTCGCACACCGCTGCTTTGCGAACGCAAATCAGATAATTCGACCGATGGGCAGTATTTCTGCACGGCACGTAGATAGGCCCGGCGGCTAAGGGAATGCCCAACTTCGCGCATTCCAGCGCTAGGGTAGCGTCCAAGCAAACGCCACAAGCCGGGAAAACTTAGCATTTCAAGAACGTCCGGCGACGACCATCCGTATTTGTCATATCCTTCGCGGTGCAGCGCCAGCATTGCGCTCGGGCCGACCATCATTGCGCCGTCGATCGTTCGCGTCAAATGGATCCCTAAAAACGGTAGCGACGGGTCTGGCACGGGGTAAACCAAATGGTTCGCGACCTGAGCTAGGTGTGGTGCAAGACGGTAGAAGTCACCTCGAAATGGCAAAATCGCGAAATCGATTTCCAAGCCCGCCATCCGTGCAATTCGATCCGCATGCAGTCCCGCGCAAGCAATCACTTGCTGCCCTGTGAAATCTCCGGTCGTCGTTTCCAATTTTACCGATCGCGACGACTCAGCTATCCCAATCAGCTTCGAATGCAAAAATATCTCACCGCCGAGTTCACGAACCAGTTCAGCCAATTTCAGGCATATTACATTGTAATCCACGATCCCCGTCTCGCGTACTAATAACGCTCCAGACCCACGAATATTCGGCTCGAGGTCTTTTAGTTCTTCGCTACCGAGCAACCTACAATCCACCGCGTTTTTAACCGCGCGCGCGGCGACGGCCTCCAGACGCGCTTGTTCGGCCTCGTCGGTTGCGACAATCAGTTTTCCGCATTGCTTGAACGGAATGTCGTGTCGCATGCAGAACTCGATTGTTCGGCTTAAGCCTGCCCGACACAGTATCGCTTTCGCGGAACCTGGTTCGTAGTAAACCCCCGCATGTATCACACCACTGTTGTGCCCGCTTTGATGCGTGCCAACTTGCGACTCCTTTTCGAACACGGCGATTGTTGCGTGCGGCCGCCGCTGGAGAAGGCGTAACGCAATAGCGAGCCCAACGATACCACCACCTACTACAGCAAAGTCATAGTTATTCATCATTGCACGCCGATCATTTTCATTGTGAGTTGGACACCGCATTGTGAGGCTCAAACGGATTGATGCTGGTAAGATATTCCATCGATTGATGATTATATAACTGGAAACTTTATGACTGCTTCAGCCGACAACATTACCTGGCATGAGCACAGCGTGTCGAACGAGGAGCGATCATTGCTGAACGGCCATGGATCCGCCCTGATATGGTTCACCGGGCTGAGCGGCGCAGGTAAGAGTACGATTGCGAACGCAGTTGATTTCAAACTACATCAACGCCGCGTGCATAGTTATCTCCTCGACGGCGATAACGTTCGCCACGGATTAAACCGCAATTTGGGTTTTTCGGAACCCGATCGTATCGAAAATATCCGCCGCATTGGCGAGGTTGGGAAATTACTCGTCGATGCCGGCCTTATTGTGTGTTCGGCATTTATTTCGCCGTATCGAGGTGATCGTGAATCGATAAGAGACTTGCTCCCGGTTGGACAGTTCATTGAAGTGTTCGTCAAAGCTTCATTGGAAACCTGCGAACTACGCGACCCGAAAGGCTTGTATAAGAAAGCGCGAGCTGGAGAAATTGCCAACTTCACCGGGATCGACGCACCGTACGAAATACCGGATAAGCCAGAGATCGTTTTGGATTCGGATTTATTTAACGTCGAGCAACTTGCCGATGAAGTTCTAAAACTGCTTTCGGCGAAGGGTTTGGTATCAAATTAACAGCAGGCATCAAAGCACTTTGCCAGGATTCATGAGACCGTTCGGATCGAGGGTGCGTTTGATTTTCCGCATAAGTTGCAAGCTCACGAGATCCGTAGTGCTCGCCAATAAATGCCGTTTAAGGCGCCCGACCCCGTGTTCTGCACTAAAGCTGCCGCCACGATCGATCGCCGCTGAATGAACGAGCGCCGATAGACTGTCCGCGCATTCTCGCTTGAATTGCGCCGCGGACACGCTTGCAGAGGCTAAGACATTGAAATGAATATTGCCGTCGCCGAGATGTCCGTAAAGCGATATGCGGCAACCCGGAAAGCGCGCTAACGTATCTTCTTGCAAATTGGTGGCGAATTCACTGAGCTTAGAAATTTCAACAGACACGTCGTGCTTGATAGAGCCGCCGGCGCGCTTTTCCGCTTCCGGAATAGATTCTCTCAGTCGCCAGAATGCTCCTCGCTGAGTGTCATTGTGAGCCACGACGCAATCTCCTACGGTGCCATTTGCGATCGCGACTTGCAGGGCTGCAGCCAGTTGCTCAGTCAAGCCGGCGCCATCATCAAATGCGGCAAGTTCAACTAAGACGAAGTTTCCCGTCGCTTGAGGAAGCGGATTTCGGATCTCCTTGATTTGCGCAACCGCCAACAACAACGCTTCGCGCGACAAATATTCAAACGACGTAATGCAATCGCCCAGGTGTTCGCGCAATAACATCAAGGTGGACACCGCGCTCGCAAGATCGGGGGTCTCCAAAAATGCAGTGATTCGCGCACGTGGTCGCGGTTGGAGGCGTAGCACCGCCGCTGAGATAATTCCCAATGTGCCCTCCGCGCCCATGAAGAACTGCTTAAGGTCGTACCCGGTGTTGTCTTTACGCAGACCTTTTAGATCGCTCCAAATCTGCCCGTCGGGCAAAACAACTTCGAGACCAGCAACCATCTCCCGAGCCGTTCCATAGCGTAGTACTGCCAAGCCGCCCGCGTTCGTCGAAATATTTCCGCCCAACTGGCAACTACCTTGTGAACCCATACTGAGCGGCAGCAGCAGGCCTTGTTCGGCCGCGGCGCGTTGGGCGTTAGCCAACACCACACCGGCTTGGGCGCTGAGCGTCAAACTGGCTGCATCGACGCCCAATATTCGATTCATCTTCGACAGATTTATCAGTACTTGGTGGCCGGATTCATCAGGGGTCGCGCCACCACAGTAACCCGTATTACCACCTTGCGGCACCATGGCGACATTCGCTTTAGCGCAAACGCCGACGATGGCTGCCAGTTGCTCGGTTGTTCTAGGTTGCACGATGGCGGCAGCGCGCCCTCGATAGAGCTGTCGTTCGTCGATTAGCAGCGGATTCGTTTCTGCCGGCGACACCACTAGATCGTTCGGACCGAGTATGCGGCTTAGTTGTTCGAGATAGACTGGCATCGCGACGGGTCGGCTATTGTTTGGGTGAACTACTGTCCAAATCGGCAGGTTTCTGGCTACGCGGCGATGATTGAATGAGGGTTCGGCTTGCAGATGAATACCTGGCACTGCGCGAAAAAATTCGCTGTCGTCGTTGGCATCGGCACACGCGCGAACGCTATCCACTCCATCAATTTTTTGCCTTCACGAATCAACTCATTGGCGCATTTGCGACGTTCGCTGCTGGCTCCAGCGTTAGTGACGTCGACTTGAAAACGCCAAAGTTTGTTGCCGCTGGCGACAAACTCAGGCCAAACTTCGAAGATAACCGGATCAGTTTTCATCGTCTCAATTTCGTGTTTTGCGGCCATCGCGAATGCGCTCAGCAAATCTGCGGCATCAGCGAATACTGGATCTGTCGCGATCAGTTCGGCTAACTTATTCGCTATTTGATCAATCGCCGCCATCGTTTGCGCAATTTTTATGTAACGCGATTCGTAATACTCGGCGAGCGGAGTCGAAAATACTTTAAGCGGTTCGCCCCATAACTCATCGAGCCCCTCCTCGCCGCTGTAGTGGCGCACTTGTTTGCCTAGATCGAGCGCCTCCAAAAAGCAAGATTCACACTCGAGCAGTAATTCGTTGGTTTCAGTAATTTCGATCCCGCGCTGGCGCATGTGAAATATCATGCCAAATATATCGCTACCGCGATTCAGCAATGCGCCTGCCAGCATCGCCGCGTTAACTCGACGACGTTCAGGTTCTTGTTCTCTCTCGTAGGCTGCACGTGCATTGTTGAGCTTATATCCAGGCGTGTTGATGCCCGGTTCCGTATGATGGAACACCCTTTTCGTGATTCCGTCGATTAAATCGCGCCGCGCCGCCTCTTGATCCGACGGCAGCTCGTAACGCCGGATCCAGTACCCATCGTAGTAGACGCACTCCGTTCCGCTAACGATCGATATCGTGCCGGGTTTCGGACGCTCGCCTGTCTGTTCGGATCCAAAGTCTTGGTTTTTCGAAGTCATAAGTTATCGAGATTAAGTCAGCATGATGTTAAATGAACAAGATGTTTTTCGAATGGCCCTTCGTTTGTGACCGTTACGACCGCATTGCCCACCAAAGTTTCACGACTTCGGTGATTCGTGAAGTGCGTCTTTGAGGGCCATTGCCCTCACTGCTTAGTCTAGACTCTTCAATCTAGGATGCCAGGCAAGATTACCGGTCGGCGATTGTTCCCATCCGGGCACGATTGCACCAATCTTGTGCATGCACGGCACTATGGCTGGATTTAATCGATGCGGCGGCTGTGCCTATTTAACTCCCGCACATCAGATAACAGCGCTCGAGAGGATCATTCGGCGCTGGAGTTCGGGAAGTGATAATCACTGAATTTCTCGCGTAGCTTCAATTTGCTGATCTTGCCGGTCGCCGTGTGCGGGATTTCGTTAACGAACTCGACCGCGTCTGGCGTCCACCATTTAGCGATCTTGCCATCAAAATAGTCGATGAGCTCATTTCCGGTGACCAACGCACCTTCGATTTTCACCACCACCAGCAGGGGACGTTCTTGCCATTTCGGATGATAAATACCGATAACGGCCGCTTCGGCCACAGCGTCATGGCCCATAGCGACATTCTCAAGGTCTATGGAGCTTATCCACTCGCCCCCGGATTTAATCACATCTTTCGTTCGGTCGGTTATTCGCATAAAGCCATGCTCGTCGATAGTCGCAACGTCGCCTGTGTCGAACCAACCCGGTTCGGCATGCGCCTCGCTTGGCGCATCCGTATTGAAATAAGCGGAACAGACCCACGGTCCGCGGATTTTCAGCGCGCCAAATGCCACCCCGTCCCAAGGCAACTCCTTGCCTTCGTCGTCGGTAATTTTGATTTTCACGCCCGGCAGCGACCGGCCCGCGCTTTGCAGATGGCGCTGCAATTCGTCCCCTTGTAGCAGTGCGGTCTTAGGCGTGTGGTTATTCGCAGTCCCTAACGGACTCGTTTCAGTCATACCCCAGGCATGGACTACTTGGACGCCATAGAGATCACGAAATTCTTCCATCATTGAAAGTGGACACGCCGAGCCTCCAATCGCCGTTTTCTTAAGCGGCTGGAGATTCCCCCCAGATTCCTTCAAGTATTTTAAAACCGGCAGCCACACCGTCGGCACGCCTGCGGAAATCGTCACCCCTTCTGAATTGATCAGGTCGACCAAGGTTTTCGGAACGCTTAGCGAGGGGCCAGGCATGACAAATTTAGTTCCGATCATAGTTCCGGAGAAAGGAAATCCCCATGCACCGACGTGAAACATCGGAACGATCGGCAACACACAATCAAGCGCCGACAAGCCCATAGTATCCACCAAGGCTTGGCCATAGGTGTGTAATATCGTGGAACGGTGGGAGTACAGAACACCCTTAGGGTTGCCAGTTGTTCCAGACGTGTAGCATAGACCGGCCGCGGTGTTCTCATCAAATTCCGGCCACACGCGATGGTCGCTTTGATCTGCAATGAACGTTTCATAGCACAGCGCATTCGGCAGACTCGTATCCGGCATGTGAGCCTTATCAGTCAGCACGATGTAACCTTTAACGAGCGGACATTTGCTCGCAATTTTCTCGAGCAATTCGACAAATGCAATATCGACAAAGATGTATTCGTTTTCGGCGTGATTAATAATATAGATGAGTTGTTCCGCGAATAGTCGCGGATTAATCGTATGGCACACACGGCCGGAACAAGACACACCAAAATACAGTTCCATGTGTCTATAGTCGTTCCACGCAAGCGTCCCAATGCGCGCGTCACTGCTCGCGCCAAGCTGGTCAAGCGCATTGGCAAGTTGCCGCGTCCTCGAAAAGCACTCTGCATAGGTGTATCTATGCAACGGATTATCCGCAGTCACGGACACAATTTCTTGACCCGCGTGGTTCCTATCAGCGTGCTCCATGATCGAGGTGATCAAAAGCGGGACATCCATCATCAAACCCTGCATGCAATCCTCCAGACGAACGTTATCTTTTTAGCGACATCGCGATTTTTCGCGTAGGTTAACATGCCGCAATGCCGATTTAGTGATCGCGCCTCGAGCATCAACACCAATCTAAATCAATGCCCCAATCCGCCCCACGCAGATACATTTGCAGCCTATCTTCGCGAATCACTCCCACCTAACGCTGCCACCATGCTAGATTCCCGCCTATGCATTCCCTAGAACTATCAATACCACGCCCAGACGATTGGCATGTCCATTTGCGCGACGATGCTATTCTCGCAGGCGTCATTGCGGATACCGCGCGGACGTTTGCTAGAGCAATAGTGATGCCGAATTTGAGTCCAGCTGTGACGACCGCGGCTAGCGCCGAGCGTTATCGCTCGAGGATCCGCGCGGCATTACCGCTCGGTGCTAATTTCACACCGTTAATGACGTGTTACCTCACCGACACCACCGACCCAAAAGACCTTAAGATGGGATTTCACGACGGCATATTCACGGCCGCGAAAATCTATCCGGCCGGGGCAACGACAAATTCGCACGCTGGGGTTACCAATCTCACTTTTCTCGATGAGGTTCTCCAGACGATGCAGGCGATCCGCATGCCGCTGCTCATCCACGGCGAGGTCGTCGATCCGGACGTGGATATTTTCGATCGCGAGGCGGTGTTCATCGAACGAACGCTCGCGCCGCTTGCACAGCGCTACCCCGAATTACGCATTGTTCTGGAACACATCACCACTCGTGACGGAGTCGAATTCGTCTATTCTCAAGGTCCGAATGTTGCCGCGACCATTACGCCGCATCATTTGATGATCAACCGTAATGCGATTTTTCGCGGCGGGATTCGTCCGCACTTCTATTGTCTTCCTATCGCAAAACGCGAGGAACACCGGCAAGCCTTGCGACATGCAGCGTGCTCCGGCAATGCAAAATTTTTCCTTGGCACAGATTCCGCTCCGCATCTCCTAACCGACAAAGAAAGCGCATGCGGTTGCGCCGGGGTGTATAACGCGGCCACCTCGATGGCGTGCTACGCGCAAGTATTCGATGAAGAACAGTGTCTCGATCGATTGGCAGGATTCGCGTCCGAATTCGGCGCTGATTTCTACGGCTTACCGCGTAACTCAGGCACTATCACGCTAAAAAAAGGCGCGACCTTGGTCCCTCCACCTGACATAGATGTCGGGGCCGGGAAAATCCGGCACTTCCTGCCCGACAATCCCGTCTGTTGGCACATCGATTCGTTCGATTCCTGATTAAGATATGGCGAACGCAGCACTTCCGCTATCAACTGACGCGCTACTCGCCTTTGATCGTGAACACATTTGGCATCCGTATAGCGCCACGATAAATCAACCGCAGGTTTTTGCCGTCGAGAGCGCCAGCGGCACCTGCTTGCGGCTGGAAGACGGACGCGAGTTAATTGATGCGATGGCTTCTTGGTGGTCCGTCATTCACGGTTATAGCCACCCCGAGCTGAATGCAGCGCTGCATCGACAAATCGACACAATGTCGCACGTGATGTTCGGTGGGCTAACCCATCGCCCCGCGGTGGAACTTAGCGCTCGGCTGCTAGAGATCACGCCCAGCACATTAACGCGCGTATTTTTTTCCGATTCTGGTTCCGTTTCTGTTGAAGTCGCGATCAAACTCGCCATTCAATACTGGGCTGCGCGCCAGCAACCGCGCAAGCATCGGTTGTTGACGATCCGCGGCGGGTACCACGGCGATACTTTTGGCGCGATGGCAGTTTGTGATCCCGTAACGGGGATGCACAGCCTATTCAGCGCCACCCTCGCTCAGCATATTTTCGCAGACCGACCGAGCGTCGCTTTTGACGGAGTTTGGCACAATGACGCGTTCAATAATCTCGAGCAATCGATGCGTGCGCATCAAAAAGAAATTGCCGCCGTGATCGTGGAGCCCATCGTACAAGGTGCCGGCGGCATGTGGTTTTATCACCAAAACTATCTCCGTAAGTTGCGCGCCCTGTGTGACGAATTAGACACGCTATTAATCTTCGATGAAATTGCCACAGGGTTTGGACGCACGGGTAAATTATTCGCCTGCGAACATGCCGGCATTGATCCAGACATCATGTGTCTCGGCAAGGCACTCACTGGCGGATATATGAGCTTTGCTGCGACGTTAACCAATGATGAAATTGCTGCAACGATTAGCGGCGGCGATCCGGGCGTTTTTATGCACGGACCGACATTCATGGCGAACCCGCTGGCCTGCGCGGTGTCACTTGCAAGTATCGACTTGCTACTTAAAACGCAGTGGTCTACGAAAGTTCTAAATATAGAAACCAAGCTCCAAGCATTGCTTGAACCGTGTCGATCGTTGGCCGCCGTTAAAGATGTCCGTATCTTAGGGGCGATAGGTGTTGTCGAACTGCATCAGGCTGTCGATATGCACCTTATTCCCCAGCAATTTGTCGAACGAGGCGTATGGTTGCGACCGTTCGGGCGCTTGGTCTATTTAATGCCGCCCTACATCATCAGCGACGCGGAACTTGCTATCGTCGCTGACGCGATTTTCGCGATACTCAGCGACCCGCCGCTCGTTGCGGAGACTCACGAAACCTAAGCTTAGGTGAATTTTCTATCACAACTGTCACCTGGCTCGGCCTAAGTGCATCAACATCCGCGCGCGCGCTTTTAAATAAAGCGGCCTCGACACGGCGCGTGGTAGCGCTAAGCTGCCCGACTAAAGTCTATTGTCGAGCATTCGATTCCCAGGGCATCCGCTACCGTCTTGTGGGTAATGTGCCCGTTGTAAATATTCAAGCCGCGACCCAAGTGCGGATTTTCCGTTAGCGCGCGAATCACGCCTTTATCTGCGATATCCAAAACGTACGGAAGTGTCGCGTTATTTAAAGCGTAGGTTGCCGTGTGTGGCACAGCGCCGGGCATATTCGCTACGCAGTAATGAACAACCCCATCGAGAATAAAAGTGGGGTCCGCGTGCGTTGTTGCTCGACTTGTCGCAAAACAGCCACCCTGGTCAATTGCGACATCAACTAACACGGCGCCGGGACGCATCGACCCAACGAGTTCTGCGCTCACGAGTTTAGGCGCCGCGGCACCTGGAATGAGCACCGCCCCGATGACAAGGTCCGCCGTGCGGACGTGATACTCCACCGCCTCGCTGGTCGCATAAATTGTTTCTATGCGACCGTCGAACAGCGCGTCGAGTTCGCGCAAGCGCCCGATCGAACGATCTAAGACCGTCACATTCGCACGCATTCCGAGCGCAATTTGGCTCGCGTTCGTACCGACCACCCCGCCTCCAATAACCACGACTCGGGCCGCTGGCACTCCAGGAACCCCGCCAAGCAAAATCCCTGCACCGCCGTGCTCTCGCTGCAACGCATAAGCCCCGGCTTGGACCGACAAGCGTCCGGCGACCTCACTCATCGGTGCAAGTAGCGGCAAACTTCCGTCGTCTGCTGAGACCGTCTCGTAGGCAATTGCCGTTGCCCCACTGCGCATCAAATCTAACGCCAATGGTTTATTCGCCGCCAAATGCAAATAGGTGAAAAGAACCTGATCCTGGCGCAAGCGAAGGCACTCGATTGGCTGTGGTTCCTTGACCTTGACCAGCAATTCGCAACTTTCAAACACGCGCTCGACAGCCGATTCTATTTTCGCTCCGGCATTCCGATATGCCTCGTCTGAGGCATGAATACCCGCCCCGGCGCCAGCTTGGACAACAACCGAGTGGCCGTGTTTGCGAAGCTCGGCAACGCTACTCGGGGTTAAACCAACCCGATACTCGTTGGCTTTAATTTCGGTGGGAACGCCGATTCTCATGACTCTCTCCTTCTCGCAATCCGGGTTGAATAGGATCCCGGCTCTAAATGAAATTCTCTAGAGACAGAATAGGTCATGAATCGAATTATTTTATTGCAATAATTGCTTTGAATTTTCTTTATTCGCAATTATCTTTTAAGATATACGGATACAACGCAATATTATTCGACAATGGAACTTGACCGAACAGATCGCGCGATCCTTCACGAATTGCAGCTCGACGGCCGTCTCAGCAATGTGATACTTGCCAGCCGCGTGAACCTATCGGAATCTGCCTGTCTCAGGCGCGTGCGCAGTTTGCAAGAGTCCGGCGTTATCAGCGGTTATGCCATGCTCGTCGACCAAGCCAAAGTGGGACTCTCAAGCACGATATTTGTGCAGATCAGTCTCGACCGGCAACAGCGCGAAGACCTGGATAAATTTGAAAGCGCGGTCGCCAAGGTGCCAGAAGTCATGGAATGCTATCTCATGACCGGAGAAGCGGATTTTCTTTTACGGGTCATCGCACGTGACGCTGCAGACTTTGAACGCCTACATTCCAACTGCTTAACGCGACTTCCTGGCGTAACGCGCGTGCATTCTAGCTTTTCCCTGCGTACAGTCGTCAAAAAGACCGAGCTACCAATCAGCTAACAAGAGATGCAAACCGTTTTCGACGACAACGTTTTACGGGGCCTACAGAAGTGGCCCGATGTTCCTGCGTGCTTCGGCTGGTTACGCTTGGATCGACGCGGGAACTGGCGAATTAAAGACCAAATAATAAGTCACCGTCGAGCGATAGAGTATCTCGCACGCAACTACGCCAGTGACGAGCGCGGCCGGTGGTTTGTCCAAAACGGACCGCAACGCGCTTATTGCACGCTCGATTACACGCCTTGGATCTACCATCTCGATGGCAGCGACTGCCTGCACACTCACACAAACAAGTTAGCCTCACAGCTCGAGCGCATTCTGATCGATGAAACAGGTGACGTTCTCTTGCACACCGAGTTCGGCGTCGGGCTGCTACACGATGCCGATTTATCGCGTTTCATCGACGTCTTAGACAGGCACCAAGAAATGAGCGACCACAGCAGCAGTGCGGCGGACCTATTGCTGAGTCTCAAGCCTGGCACAACGGATGAGCGCGCGGTGGCTTGGCATAACGCGCAAATTCCAGTGCAAGCAGTGCTCGCGAACACGATCGGAAAGTCGTTCGGTTTTGACCCCACTCCTGATGCTGAGGCTGAGCGAATTGAATAGTTTGCTTATTAGTCGTCTATGTTCTGGGGACTCACGGCTCATCACCGAAGGACCGCGATTCGGTGGCGCTTTGAATCATGAAGAATTGCTGCGCGGCACAGCCCAATGCAGATAAGACGCATTCTTTGCGCAACTGACTTTTCCGTCAGCTCGGAGCGCGCGCTCGACCGCGCCGTCGAACTTGCGCAAGGGCTTCACTCAGAGATCCATTTACTTCACGTGTATCAACGTTCCGTTGGACACTCGGTAGGCTTCGCCCATGCTGCAACACTGAGCGACTACACTGCCTTAGTTAAGCGCTACATGGACGCGCTCGAGCAGATCGCATCGCGATATTCCGACCACTCTATCAAAATCGTATGCGTACTGGCGGAAGGTCCTGCCTGGGAAAGAATCGTTAGTAAAGCTAACGAACTGAACGCCGATATGATCGTCATTGGTCGCAATGGTCGCGCCGGCTTGTCGAAACTATTTGTGGGAAGTGCCGCATTGCGGGTCGTAAAATATTCCCCTGTCCCGGTTCTGACAGTGCGCATGTAGGCCGAGCGCGCATACCATTTTTGACATCTGCCCGCGCGTGCTTTTAAAACGCTGACCACCGAATGCTCGAAAAATAGCCTGCTGACTCTCAGTCACAAACCATCGCCGCGCGTCTAGTCCTAAGTCCGTGAACGCAACCAGATACTGACAATAATCGAGCTTAGTATGACGAGCGCGCCGCCAAGTATTTGCGGAAGCCGTTCGCGCTTCATCTGCGGCGCAATTTGACGACGATAGAATCGAAAAAGGAATACCAGCAAAATCGTTATTGCCAGCGCGCTGGCGAGGTCCGTTGCGTCGTTCATGGTCAACTATCAGTCATTGGCTGCGCTAAGCCGCGAGTCATGAAATCGAGCCTGACACGCAAAACCCCTAGCGCCTATTTGTCCTGCGCCAGCAGATTGGCTGCGGGCACTTTGCTGATGACAGACATACCGCGCGAAGGGTTTCGGGGCTTCAACATTCATCTTAGTCAGCATATCGAGGGCGTGAACTATTTTCTCCGGCATTTCGAATAGTACCCGAGCAATTGCCTGAAACGAACGTGTTACGCTGTCCACGTAATAGGGCGCGATAATTTTTTCGCCGCGAGACATTGGTAATATCTCGCTGTAGAGTCGCGAGGGGTCCGCTCAATCATCAGTTCCATGTGAACACTGGTTACGTTGCCGATGCCGTTAAGAATAAATATTGTCGTCGCACTTCCAAGTGAAGCACGGCCGATCATTGAGCATTTAAGCTTACGCCACGAACGCACTAACGGCGGCATGAAATTTTACCGATGTGAAAATATTTCATTGGTCGTTTCCGGCGTCGGCAAAACGGCCAGCGCAATGGCGGTTGGATTTCTCGCCGCCCTGGCGGATAGCGAAGACCGACACATTTGGTTAAATGTAGGTATCGCGGGCCATGCTACGCTGCCAATTGGAACGTTAATTATCGCGCATACCGTTACTGACCATGCGACGGGTCGCAGTCTATACCCATCGATCGTATTCAATTTGCCATGCCAAAGTCATCCCGTTCGCTGTTTCGACCAGCCCTCAATGGACTACCCCTTCAACGCGATATGCGATATGGAATCCGCCGCGTTCTATGCGGCAGCATCGAGAATCACTGAGGTCGAATTTACACAAATTCTTAAAATCGTGTCCGACAATTCAGAGTCCGACATTCGTGCTCTTGATCGAGACAAAATAGTTTCACTCGTAGAAGAGAATCTGGGAGCTCTAGATGCAACGCTTGCCGCATTAGTGATCTTGGATAAAAAGCACCGACCGGAACCCCCTCGGCCCGCACTCGACCAGCTAACTTCGCGATGGCATTTTACAGTAACTCAGCAAGCACAATTGCGTGACGCCGCACGCCGTTGGGCGCTTCTTCGACCCCAAAATTCATGGCCACCGATGGACGAATTGCGGACTTGTGGCAAGGCACGCGACGTTCTTTCCCATCTGGTGAACATGCTAGCGACGGAACGAATTAGAGTGAATTCTGGGTTCCGAAGATGATCGATACCATTTATGTTGAACGCCAGGTATTCGACCACGTGCGAGTCAAGTCGATTCTGCAAAGATACCCGCGGGCGCGAGTTATTGAATGCGCAACTTATCAGGAAATATTCAATCGCAAAGGTCAGAATTTTCGCGCCCAAAAGTCACGCCCAGCATTAATTCTCGCGCACAAAGCCTCCCCGTATTTGCACACCGTGCCGAGAGAGCAGCACATTGGCGCCGTTCACAACTATTATTTTTCGCATCTTCTGAACTGCCCGTTTGATTGTCGGTATTGCTTTCTCCAAGGCATGTTCACGTCCGCTAATTATGTCTTGTTCGTGAATTACGAAGATTTCGCCACCGAAATATACGAAACGTGCGCACGTCATGAGGGTCCGGTCCATATATTTTCCGGCTATGACTGCGACAGTCTGGCACTCGAACCACTCACAGGTTTTGCAGACTATTTCATTGATTCGCTAGCTAACCTCGACAACGTGGTACTCGAACTCAGAACCAAAAGTACGCAAATACGGTCGCTGCTGGCGAAACAACCGAGCCCGCGCTGCGTCGTCGCAATGAGTCTTGCTCCGGAGTCGATTGGCAAATCGCTAGAGCACGGAACTCCATCGCTCAAGGATCGACTCACGGCCTTACGACGTTTGCAGAACCACGGTTGGCCTGTGGGCTTGCGATTTGATCCCTTGATCCCAATCGCCGGTTACGTAGAAGTTTACGAAGCGTTCTTCGCACAGGTCTTTTCTGAAATCGATGCCCACACCGTGCACTCGGTCACTGTGGGCGCCTTACGGTTGCCGCGTTCGTTCGCGAAACGACTGGTGCGCCTGTATCCTGATGAGCCATTATTTGCCGCCGCAACCGAAGACCACGATGGAACGCTATTGTTCGTCGAACATGACAACCCAGGCCTCCTAACGGGCGCAAGATCAGCATTAGAAGCCTACGTCCCTCTGGACAGAATCTTCGATCAGCATGCAAGTCCCTAGCGTCCGTCGTTGTCTAGGTTAAGTACCAACACAGGCACGAGCCAGCCCGCCCAAGCTGCAAAAAACTCTTCACAGCGACGCGATCAGCCCATTCCCCCGTTTCACAACTCTCAATTCCACAAGGGGGCCCGCACTGCGTGCGGTCGACGTTTCGCGCGGTCGCGATGCCTCCGCGTCAACATCACGCGCGCAACTATTCGACTGCGTGATTTTCCGCGGGCAAATCAACTCGTGAGCGCACTAGGTGGATTATTATGTGGTCGCTATACTACAGTTCTTGGTAGCTGATCTGGAATAGTCCGCAACGCCATAGGTCAGAGAATCCGAGATCGGCAAGGCATCTCGAATACCAACGCGACGCAATACAATTTAGGCCCTTAGAGATTGGAATGGATTTTACCGACACAGCCTTAATCCGCATTGGCGCCAGACAGTTAGATAGGCAGTTCAAGCTAGCGCCGTTTGAATGCGCAATAAACGCGATTGGCGTCGCACTGTTACTTTTCGCGGGATGGGTATTCGAGGTGTCGCCTACAGCGCAGCTGTTAAGTGTCGTACCCCTGATAATCGCGATCACGAGGTGGATCGTCTCAATACTATACCGTCATGCACTACAGCCTAGGTCGGCAATTACACGCTGGACCGTCTATTTTAATTTTGGTGCCGTGATTAACGCACTTAGCTGGGGCTTAGCGGCGGCTTACGTTAGCCTTAACGAAAGCGCCGGCGCAGCGGTGCATGCCGCCGTGGTTATCATGATCGTGTCGTCATCGTGTGTCGCTCTGTATGCAGGCGCAATCCGAATAACAATCGCTTTTGCAGCACTTTCATTAGCCCCTGCTGCCGCCGCCGCTGCAACCGACTTGGACTCAACAGGCATATTAGTTTGCGCTAGTTTGCTCGCCGCATTCCTGAGTGCCGTGCTGGGCGCTTTTGTCGTTAAACGTCTCGTGTGGGACGCGGTAATTTCAGCGAGCGAGAACGAACAGTTAACCGGGCATCTCGATCAGCGTCGGACTCAAGTAGAAAAACTCAATGTTGCGCTAAAGACTAATACTGACAAACGCGAACAAGCCGAAATTACGCTCCGGCGAACGGCAGCGGACCTCGGGCTTATTCAAGGCAAAGCCAAGGCGCTGGCAGATACGCTGGAACGTGTATCGCCAATTTGCCAAGTTACAGGCTTATCTAATCGACGTAATTTCGACCGACAGTTCGAATCCGAGTGGCGTCGCGCAGTCCGGGAAAAAAAGCCTGTTTCGCTAATCGTCGTCGAAATTGATGCCTACGAAGAATACTTCAATACCTATGGCAGCCAGTCCGCAGACGGTCTGCTCCGGAAAATCGGCCAAACCGTCAAAGGTTTTGGTCGCCGTTCGGGTGATTTGGCGGGTCGCTGGGAAGACGAGAAGCTCGCCATCATGTTGCCGGGATGTGACGCGCGAAACGCACGACGAATGGGCGAGGCTCTAAGAAAGCGAATAGAAGCGACGAACATAACGCACACTGCGGCAACCGGGAAAAGCATCGTCACAATTCACGCTGGCGTTGCAACGATTAAGCCTTCCCTGAGCTTACCAATAGACGAGATCCAAATACGCGCAGATGCCGCCTTGTACGAGGCGCGCTTTCAGGGTGGAAATAGAGTCGTCGCCCATGAGCCTTTGAGTAAATTAAAACTCAACCATTGGGATAAGGCGACCGATGGTCTCCTTAGCGAACAATCGATGACGCAGAAGCTACTCGTGTGGGGCTACGATACGTCAAAAACCATACTGCGTAAGGATGACAAGCCGAAGGAGCACTTTGTCGCGAATGATTCGGTCATCGCAGTCCTGACAGGCGAGCTAATAGTCGAAATCGAAGGACACGCGATGGCGATTAAAGGCGGCGACTCACTCGTCGTTCTACAAGGTATGAACTTGACCTTACAAGCGAAAAGTGAAATACCTGTCGTGTTATTTAACGCCATCCGAAGCACATAGTCTGGCGGCTCTAAGCAGGACGTTCGTGCCCTGAAATACATATCGCGGTAACTAACTCAGGTCTGGCGCTTTAAACTGAAAGTCGTGGAATTTAATTAGATAATTTCAGTCTCGCCCCGACGCTTAGAAGATCGCGTTGCGATACTATCCATGTGCTTATCTAAAGGGTTGGTCAATTTTGGTCTTACGAATTTTCGTTCTCACAGTGCTCCTATCGGGATGCGCGCCGGACGGTCCGAAACTGTCCCTGCTTAGCGACGGCGCATCGATTCTCGCTTTCGGCGACAGTTTGACGCACGGCACTGGTAGCGGACCCGGCGAAGACTATCCGACTATCCTTGGACTTCTAAGCGGCCACGACGTCGTCAACGCGGGCGTCCCTGGTGAGGTTACTTCTGCAGGGCTCGAACGCATCAGCGACGTTCTGAAGAGGGTCAAGCCAAAGCTCGTGATCCTCTGCCACGGTGGCAACGATTTATTGCGCAAACAAGATCTCGCGCAAACGACCAAGAACGTGAGCGCAATGATCGAACTCGCGCATGCCAACGGCGCGCAAGTCTTCCTAATTGGCGTGCCCCGACCTGGCTTACTGCTCGGCACTGCGAAGTTCTACTTCGACATTGCTGAGCAATCGAACGTCCCGCTGGACACAACAATTTTGAGCGACATTCTGAGCGATCCAGCGCTTAAATCAGACCCCGTGCATCCAAATGGAATGGGATACACAAAACTTGCCCAAGAAATTTTCGCATCCCTAAAGCAATTGGGCGCCTTATGATCGGCGGCCGAGTATCTCATGGTCAGGTTTGAGATAATCGTCAACTGTGGGAAGATGCGGCCGCAATAAACGTAGCGCAGTGGAGAGTTTTTTTAATGAAGTTTTTATCGATGGCATTGATCGCGTTGTCTTGGGTTTCAAACGCACACGCGGCCGGAATTTCCTTAGAGACCGAAAAAGAAAAATTCAGCTACTCGATCGGCGTTCAAATCGGGCAAAGCTTAGTCCGCCAAGGCGTGTTGCTCGATGCCGACGCGTTTAACCTAGCTGTACGGGACGCCTTAGACGGTTCCAAACCGAGGTTGTCGGGTGAGCAGATGGAACAAGCGCTAGAAAAAGGCGAGAGCAACGTTTCCGGAACTTTGCGCGAACGAGCTAAGGCGAATCTCGCAGCGGGGAAAAAATATCTCGCGGAGAACAAAGATAAAGACGACGTCGTTGCGTTATCAAGCGGTCTCCAATACAAGATCCTCCGCTCCGGGGCCGGCGATTTCCCGAAATCCAACAGCACGATAAAGGTTCACTACACTGGTTCCCTTATCGACGGGCGTGAATTCGATAGCTCCCGTCGGCGCGGCGAAGCGGCGCAACTGAATTTGAAACAGGTGGTCAAAGGTTGGCAGGAGGCGATTCCGCTAATGCGCGTCGGCAGCCGGTGGCAGATTTTTGTACCGCCCGATCTGGCCTACGGTCCAAGAGGCGCGGGCGCGGTAATTGGCCCAAACGAAACATTAGTATTCGAAATCGAATTACTCGACATCGTCAAATAGGCGAAGCCCTTAGCGGCAGCAGTTGTTGTCAAATACGACAATCGGCGTAACATAAGCGCACTACGAGCGAACTTATAAAGACCAACTATGATTGAAGTTGAACGAAAACCGGGCGAAGAACCAAGGGTATTCAACGTCGTGGTATCCGATTCTGCTGGAAGTACTAAGCACCGGGTAACGCTAGCGGATGTTACCTACCAGAAGCTGACAGCCGGAAAGATTTCGCCGGATGAATGCGTGGAAGCGGCGTTCAAATTCTTACTCGAGCGCGAATCAAAATCTGACATCCTGCCTAGCTTCGACATTAACGTTATCAATATGTCGTTCCCAAGTTTCGAAAGAGAATTCGCAAACTACATGTAAGCTCCGTCAGCGAGAGCCGTCGCCCTGAATTAGGCACGGCTTGGCTGTGCTGCGGCGAGTCTGAGCGAGTAAATCTCCAATACGGCTAATGCCAAAACCCGTCAAACCGACTCCTAGAGACGCGCCCCGCTTCAACACGCCGAGCTTATTCAGTTTGATTTCAGGCTTGGAGAACGTCCCAAAAATTTCCACCGACTGCACTACCGATAAACCGTCTGGCACCAACCCCTTATGTTGGTGTGGGCGGCACACCAGCCCCACTTGTTCGGTTCCGAAATTCATTTTCCCGTTACAAAGCACCGTAAATTGTTCTGTTTGCAATCCGAACAATTGCATCTCAGCAACCTCCCCTCGATGGACCTCGAAACGCGCCCTTGCGCACCGAAACGGCGTTTCTTCCGATCGCGACGCAAATGGGTTTAGTCCTGCGACCATATATGACAGCAGATCGCTTCCGGCTTGTGCGAGATAATTACCAGCAAACGAGCCGGCGCCAAGGTCAGCTTTCACATAGCCACCGGCGGTGGAGAAAAACTCGTGCAGCGAACGACCGAGTCCATCCAATTCGATATGGAAATTGACCGGCGCGTCTATCAACGCCTGCAGCGTAGCAATATCGGCTGTACGCAGATCGCGTCCCACCAACGTCAGGGAGTTCTGTGCGTTTGCGATATCGTGGTTCCAATCTAGCTCAACATGGCCTGAGCCGACCGCCCCTTGAGCGCCTCGCACAGAAAACTTACGCGAGCCGAATTGAATAGGTACGACGACATTTTGTAGCTCGTCGCGCCCGATAACAATCCGTTCTACCTGCAACTCCGCGTGGCCACTGAATGCCGCAATCCAAGAGGGTAGTAACCGAGCCGTGCTGACGAATCGAGCGTTCGGCATTTCGACCGTACGCTCTACAGCACTAGCCCCAACGGATATAAATGTACCGGTAAGGGAAATAATTAGTAATCTTATAAAATCGGATCTCACCGAGCGCTTATCTAGATATCTAGCCGAATTGCTATTTCAAATGCTCGGCAGTTTTTTGTCTGACCAAATCACCGAAAAGCTCACTGCGCCACCCGTCGAACAACCGCAGATTCTGCGTGCCTGAGATTGCTAATTCCAAGTCACGACGACTAGCGATTAGGGTGCTCGATACCTCGTGTTTGGATGCGATTACGCCGAGTGCGTCAGCCAATTCGCGTAATAATGTTTTGTCTGCGCCGCTAAGTTTTTGTCGACGTAATCCCAATTCTAATTCCTGTTCGCCTGATGGAGATCTGACAACGTCAAGGATTTCTTCCCCATGGCGGCGAACTAAGCTCGGCGCAAGCCCGTCAACCAACGACAATTCAGCCAGGGTTTTGGGGTTTGCGCGCACCAATGCAATCACTCGGTCATCCTTGAGCACCCAGCCACGCGGCAAGTTGCGGCTTTGAGCGGTTGTTTCTCTCCACGCAGCCAGCTTCACCGCTATTGCGACTTCTTCGGGATGCAGATCAACGACTCCTTTCACCCGCCGCCACATTAGAGCCGGCTCATTAACATATAATTGGGTGTCCGTGAGTCGCTCGCATTCCTCTTGCAGCCACGATTCTCGCCCTTTCGCCTGGAGTTCGTCTTCGAGACGTTTTTTAACACCTTCGAGATAGCGAACGTCGTCGGCCGCATACTCAAGTTGCTGCGGCGACAGTGGTCGTTGCGCCCAATTCGTTCGTGTGGACGTTTTGTCTAGCTTGCAATCGTAGAATTCTTGAACCAGGGCAGCGTAGGCTATTTGGTCTGGACGACCGAGTAACGCTGCGGCAATTTGCGTATCAAACACCGGCTGTGGGAGTTGCTCAGTTTCGTTAAAAAATATTTCGAGATCCTGACGCCCGGAATGAAAAACCTTCAACCTTCTAGGGTCGTTTAGCGCTGCAAACAGGGGTTGCGTGTCTGCAATAGTGATCGGATCAAGGCACCAGATCTGATCGCCCGCAGCGACTTGCAATAGGCAAAGTTGCGGGTAATACGTTCGCTCGCGCAAAAATTCCGTGTCGACCGCAATGACGTCGTGATCGTCCAGAGTCCGCAAGAACTCATCTAAAGCTTCAGGGGTATCGACGAAGCGAGCCGAATTTGTCGTGGCCATTCGATTCTAGGCGCGACTGCTAGAAGTTAGTAAATTGGTGCACGGCACCAAGATGATGTTGCTGGCAGCGACCCGTGGCGGCAAGCAGTCATAAGGATCCTCCAATCGCCACAATTCACTAGCCCCCTGTCCCGGCTCGGAAAATATCGAACATTCGGACCTAAGGTCCAGTAATTTATCGTGAAAAATTGGTTCGTGTCTCCGAATATTGACTACCATTTGGGTGATTTGACAACAAATAAGCTAAACTTCGCTTCCCTAGCTAACTGCAACGTCGCGTTCGGTATTGAAATATCAACGCAAGGCGGATAATTCGACCTATGAGTTTAAGCATCAAAATAATCACCATTAGTGTGTTGGTTTATTGCCTCGACGTAGCAGCAATCGCACCAGTTACGCCAATGGGGGAGTTAATGCCACGTGCGGAACATAAACGCGCGACTCGGCTCATCACTCACTTCCTCGCCAATTACCATTATAAAAAGCCTCCTCTGGACGATGCTTTGTCGCAGAAAATCTTCGATACCTATTTGGAGACTTTAGACCCAACTAAGAGCTATCTGTTGCGCTCGGACATCGACGAATTCGAGCAACACGCACTTTTAATCGACGACTATTTACGTAACTCGAATCTTCAACCCATTTACGACATGTATCTGCGCTACCGTGAAAGAGTTGAACAGCGTGTCAGCAACGCCATCGAGAATCTCGAACGGCCAATCGACTTTACACTAGACGAAACATTTATGTTCGACCGTAAAGACGCTGATTGGGCCACTTCGACAGAGGAACTTGATGAATTGTGGCGCAAGCGAGTCAAGAATGACACTTTATCGCTGCGATTAGCAGGCAAGGACCCGCTAGAAATCGCGGATACCTTACGCAAGCGCTACGAGGGCGTGTTACGCCGCACGACGCAGATAAATAGCGAAGACGTCTTCCAAATGGCGATCAACGCATACACCACCTCGATAGACCCACATACCGCCTATTTTTCGCCGCGGACTTCTGAGAATTTTAAAATTCGTATGAGCCTTTCACTAGAGGGGATCGGCGCGGTTCTACAGACTGACGATGAACATACCCTGGTTCGCGAAATAGTGCCGGGAGGTCCAGCCGATCTTGGCGGTAATTTGCACGCTGACGATCGCATCATAGGAATCGGCCAGGGTGACGTGGGAGAGATTGTTGACGTTGTAGGCTGGCGACTTGACGACGTCGTCGATCTCATCCGCGGCAAGAAGGGCACGGTCGTGAAGCTGGAAATTCTTGACGAACAAGCCGGGCTAGGCGGTCCCGCGAAACTTATCAGCATTGAACGAAACACCATCCAACTCGAAGAGCAGGCGGCGAAAAGTTCGATTATCGACCTTAGTGACGCGACCAGGAAGTTACGAATTGGGGTGATTGAGCTACCCACGTTTTACATGGATTTCGACGCGCGCTCGCGTGGAGACGAGGATTTTCGCAGCACAACCCGCGACGTGAGACGATTAATTGAGGAATTTAAAGACGAAAGCGTTGACGCAATAATAGTGGACTTGCGCGGCAACGGGGGTGGCTCCCTCAGTGAGGCTACCGACCTCACGGGCCTATTCATCGACGTTGGCCCGGTCGTCCAAGTGCGCAATTCACAAGGTACGGTGCAGCTAGAAAGAGATACCGACCGCGGCGTGGCATTCGACGGACCACTGGGCGTGCTGGTCAATCGAAATAGTGCTTCGGCCTCGGAGATTTTCGCGGGCGCCATCCAGGATTATCAGCGAGGAATCGTGTTGGGAGAACCAACGTTCGGCAAAGGCACCGTACAGAATCTAGTCGATTTGAATCGTTTTGACGACACCATGGAAGGCAAACTGGGGCAACTGAAAGCGACAATTGCGCAGTTCTTTCGGATTGCCGGTGGTAGTACTCAACACAAGGGAGTTATTCCTGACATCAGTTTTCCGACCGCCTTAAGTACCGACGACCACGGTGAACGCGCGCTCGATAACGCCCTACCGTGGGCCGAAATCCCTGCGGCGCGGTTCAAGCCAGCGCGCAACGATCTCGGCGGAATTTTGATGCTGAAGGAATTGCACCTGGCGCGGGTCGCGAAAGATCCGGGGTTCCAAGCGGTTTTAGCCCAAGAAGCGGCGATTGAAATCGCACGCAAGCGCAAGGAAGTTTCGCTTGCGTACGAGACGCGCAAAGCCGAATACGACACAAATAAGCTCAACCAGAACGAACGCGAAAACCAAATCCGAGTCGCACACGGCCTGAAGGCAAAGACACTTGAAGAATTTTCCCTCGAGGATGCAGACGACGAGGAAGCCCGTAAGGAAGATGATGACGAAGAAGAAAATTTCGACGTTATTTTGGAGGAAGCGAGCTTCGTCGTCGCCGATATCGTGCGTGGTATGTCGCCTGACAGTCGGCTAGTCAATAGTGTTATCCCGAGCGATAAGCGCGCAGGAAGCCCAACTGAGAGCGTCGAAGCTCTGGTTCACTAGAACGGGTTCCGAACAATATCGACGCCAGCGTCGGGGCTCACTTAGCCTGATCGGATCTTTCTTAGACTCGTTATGCTCTTCCCGCCCGGCTCTCCGCGTGATTAGGGATCGTTGGGCTATGCCTTCAACGAGCTAGTCATTGGCGCGCACCTTCGGGCAAATACTGCAAGACGGTTAATCCAGGCACAGATGTCCTTAAGCGAGTAAGCCGCATTGGCGGAACTCGGATTCGGTGTCACATAGACATCTATCCCACCATAAAGCGGCGGCTGTTCTCCCCAACCGACACTCCGATCACTGCGGTTTAGACCGTAGCGCAGAAATTTCATGTAAGCCGTCTTCCCCTGGAACCACACAACGCGTGGAGAACATAATTCGATTTTCGCGGCAAGTTGACTCGAGCCGAGTCGATAATCGCTAGCCCTTAGCTCAGATATTCCGGCGGTTGGTCGCTTCACCAGATCCGTAAATCCAATTCGTTCGACGATGAGTAGATCGACCATCGATTCGACACTCGGCGTGTACGTCGCACCGGTAAAGTGTGATGCATTCAAAGCGGCCCAAAAGCGGTTGCGTGGTGCGGCAAATGGATAGCCTCGTTGGACAGAAAGCGGCGATGGATTGATCCCCACGGAAAGTATTTCAATATCTTTGTTTATGTAGTCTGGAAGCGTACGCATGTAGCGGGAAACATCAAATCCTATGGCTATAATCAGTACCGACGGAATTCGTAGCATTCTACTACTCAGGGACACTGCTGTTATGCCAACAGGATTTGCATTCGATCAAAGTTTTCTAAACCACAATACCGGACCTGGGCATCCGGAGTGTGCCGAGCGTGCCACGGCAATTATGAGCCATCTCGACCAGCAACAATGGATCCAGGACCTGATCCGAATTGCACCGAAACCGGCAGACGAAATATGGATAGAAACCGTTCACACCGGACATTATCGCGAACGCGCGAATGCTGCTTGTAAAAGTGGTGAGCCCTACCTCGACTCGCTGGACGTCGCAATATCTTCAGCGTCCTACGACGTCGCATTGCTCGCTGCCGGTGCTCCGTTAGAGTTAGCGGATGCGATGATAAGCGGAAAAATCAACAATGGGTTCGCATTAGTGCGGCCACCCGGGCATCACGCCGAAAACAACACAGCGCTAGGTTTTTGCTTGTTCAACAATGTTGCGATCCTGGCGCGCTACTTGCAGGCAGCGTACGGCTTGGAAAAAATCGCGATTATCGATTGGGACGTCCACCACGGGAACGGCACGCAGCACACTTTTGAATCCGACCCCAGCGTTATGTACGTGAGCACACATCAGTATCCGTTCTACCCAGGGACCGGCTCCATGAGCGAAACGGGTGAGGGTCGCGGAAAAGCTAGCACGCTGAACTGTCCGATGGTTGCCGGCGCAACCGACGCGCATTACGAAGCAGCATTCAACGATCGAATTTTGCCGGCCCTGGATCGATTTGGGCCGCAGGCCGTGTTGATCAGCGCCGGATTTGACGCTCACGCAGACGATCCGCTCGCTGGAATTCTATTGTCTACCGCCATGTATTCTTGGATGACACTGCGGCTAATAGAAGTTGCAGATAAACACGCTCAGGGCCGAATAATCTCGGTATTAGAAGGCGGCTATAATCTCTCTCGAATCGGCGAATGCGTCGCCGCACATTTACATGAGTTGAGCGGCAGCATCACGCCACACTCGTTAGTGGAGCGCGCCTAGACACCCACCTGGCGTAGGCGTTCGTCATAAGGGAGAGTCCGGTTTGAGTTATATTTAGCGCACTTTTGAGACGAATAGGCCTCTCATTTAACGAGAAAGTGCGCTAAATATGACGGGTCCGACTTCCCCACACGACCGCAAGGCTACAGATACGACTCCATCGATGGCAGAGTAGAACTGAACCCGGGGCGGAAGTCGGGGGCGAAGCACGACGCCGGAGCCGAGAGCAACGCAGGAGCAGTTGCCGACGACCCCATGGATGGGGGAGATAGAGCAACGCAGGAGCAGTTGCCGAGTAGAACTCGCTAAGTCGACCAGGCTCCTAGTTATCCCGCAAAATGTTAGGATGCCCGGCTAATTGCGGGACACCGTCGAGACTTTTATCGTGAAAATCATCATCCGACTGACTCTGATTGCCGGAGTAATAGGTATCCTGTGGTCTGGCGTAGGAGCCCTAATCGCCAAAAAAGAGGCCGACCGAGCGGCTTTCGCAGCTGTGCCGCCGCCGCTTTCCGCAGTAAGCGTCGAACCGGCGATGCTTGAAGTCTGGCAACGTTACCTGCCTGCCGTCGGATCATTTACTGCTGCCCAAGATGTGATGGTTACAAACGAAGTTGAAGGTAAAATCGTCGCGATTCATTTTAGTTCTGGTCAAAAAATCCAACAAGGCGACGTACTCATCCAACTTGACACCAGCGTCGATACGGCCGAACTACAAGCTTTAGCTGCAGATGAACATCTGAATAATTTGCAGTACGAACGCACCAAACGTTTGGTCGCGGACAACACCGTTTCAAAATCGGAATTCGACATTGCCGCGGCACGTCGCGACGAAGCAGCGGCAATGACGCGCGCAAAAGACGCTGCGGTGCGTAAGAAAACAATTCGCGCGCCTTTTAGCGGAATTCTTGGAATTCGCCGGATCGATGTTGGCGAGTATCTCGATTCCGGATCCGAAATTGTGTCGCTCCAAAGCATCGATCCTATTTATCTCGATTTCGGCACACCTGAACGTTTTATCGGTGAGGTGTCTCTGGGCCTATCGGTTACCGCGACGGTACAGGGTTATCCGAACGAGAAGTTCCACGGCAAGATCACCGCTTTCGAGCCCGGTATCGATCGAGCCACGCGCAACCTTCGGATGCGGGCGAAATTTAGCAATCAGAACAATCGTTTACGCTCGGGAATGTTCGCGGAAATTTTGAGCACCCTTCCGAGGACGGATAGCGTAATCACTATTCCTGAAACGGCTGTCGCTTACACGCCGTATGGAAATTCCGTCTATGTTGTTGAAGACAATGACGGGGTATTGCGCGCGAACCGTCGTCAAATCGAAACAGGACAGGCCCGTGATGGAAGAGTCGCTGTCACCCAAGGACTGGCAGAAAATGAGAGCGTTGTCAGCGTCGGGCACAACAAATTGCGCAACGGCATGCCGGTACAGCCACAACGCGCCAGTGACCCTTCGACACTCAGCCCAGAGTAGATGAAATTTACCGATATCTTCATCGAAAGGCCGGTGCTCGCGAGCGTCGTCAGCCTCCTGATCTTGGTGCTCGGCGTTCGGGCAATCTTTGCCCTCGAGGTACGTCAGTATCCGGACACGAAGAATACCGTCGTAACAATCACGACAACCTATCCTGGCGCGAGCGGCGAATTGGTAAAGGGCTTCATTACGACGCCGCTTCAACAAGCCGTAGCCGAAGCTGACGGAATCGACTACATAACGTCCAGTAGTCGCCAGGGTGCGTCGAAGATCGATGTTTACATGAAGCTTGATTACGACCCGAAAGACGCTGTCGCAGAAATCCAAGCTAAAGTCGCGAGCCAACGCAACGTTCTCCCACCCGAAGCCGACGATCCCGTTATAGAATCTCAGACGGGCGCGACTAGTTCACTGATGTACATCGCGTTCTATAGCCCGACGATGCACCCTTCCCAAATAACCGACTACCTGCATCGGGTGATCCGGCCACGCCTGCAATCGATACCTGGTGTTGCAAAGGCGACCATGTTCGGCCACAAAACCTTCGCCATGAGAATTTGGCTCAACCCGCGCAAGATGGTCGCCTTCGGCGTCACTGCAAGCGATGTGCGCAAAGTCCTCTTATCGAACAATTATCTCTCTGGCGCGGGCGAGACCAAAGGAAACTTCGTCGCAGTTGACCTCAGCGCCACAACTGATGTGACGCGCGTTGAGGATTTTGAGAACCTAATCATTCGGGTTGTCGACGGTACCTTGGTTCGCCTTTCCGACATCGCCGAGACCGAATTAGGCTCCGAAGATTATGATTCCGGCGGTTGGTACAACGGCCAAACTGCGGTTTACATCGGCATCGACCCTGTCCCTGGAAGCAATCCTTTAAAAGTGGCTCTCGGCGTCCACTCCGTCATACCAGAACTCCAAGCGCAAATGCCGTCCGGCTTGAAATCGATGATTCCTTACGATGCAAGCGAGTTCATTGAGGACTCTATCAAGGAAGTGTTTACGACGCTCGGCGAGGCCATTGTTATTGTGCTGCTGGTGATATTCATATGCCTCGGTTCATTGAGAGCCGCGTTTGTCCCAGCGATCGCGGTACCACTGTCCTTAGTCGGTTCTGCCTTCTTGATGTTGTTAATGGGCTTTTCCATCAATTTGCTCACTCTCCTCGCAATGGTATTGTCGATCGGGCTCGTGGTCGACGACGCGATTGTCGTCGTCGAAAACGTTCATCGACACATCGAAAATGGATTGTCGGCCTACGACGCAGCGATTCGCGGAGCGCGCGAGTTATGGCTACCGATCATCGCGATGACCACAACTTTAGTCGCGGTCTACGCGCCCATCGGGTTCATGGGCGGTTTGGTCGGATCGCTGTTTATTGAATTCGCATTCGCCCTGGCAGGTGCAGTCGTAATATCCGGCGTGGTCGCACTCACGTTATCTCCAATGTTGTGCGCGAAAGTTTTCAAATCCTCACGGCACGGGCGTTTCGAGCAAGTCGTTGAAAACTCCTTCAACGCGCTCGCGAAAATTTACGGCGCCCTCCTCCATCGGGTACTGAGCTTTAATTCGGTCGTTATCGTCTTTGGGCTAGCCATATTGGTGGTGATCTATTTCCTCTTCACCATGTCGCAAAGCGAACTCGCACCAGACGAAGATCAGAGCATATTGTATGTGTCCGGACGCGGGCCAGAGACCGCCACCGTTGACTATACGCGTCACTATGCGCACGACATTCTCAAAGTTTATGAAACGATAGAGGAATATAAAGAAAGCTTTTTCATGCTCGGCTTCGACGGCACACCGAACTCGATCTTCGGCGGGTTTAAGATGGTTCCGACGGATCGACGAACGCGTTCGCAGTCCGAAATCGGCTTCGAACTTCAATCTAAGTTGGCGAGCGTCACGGGTTTACAACTATCGTCCTTTCCACGTCCAACCTTACCAGGAGCTGGCCGCGGATTACCTTTTCAATTCGTGGTTCTAAGCGCTGCTGATTACGCCGAACTCGATCAAAATGCGGATGAGTTACTTGGCCGTGCGCTGGAGAGTGGGAAGTTCATGTTCCTGCAAAAAGCAGTCGAATTTTCTCGCCCTAAAACGAACATAGTGCTCGATCGGAACCGCGCAGGAGAGCTCGGCATCGACATGGAGCAAATTGGCCGCACCTTGGCACTTTATCTCGGCGGGAATTACGTCAATTGGTTTAACCTCGAGGGTCGAAGCTATAAAGTTATTCCTGAAGTACTCCCAGAATTCCGCACCAGTCACGAAATGCTGCAAGGCTATTACGTTCGTTCTGGTGCGGGAGATCTTATTCCGTTAGCGACCTTGGTGTCGTTCGAGAAACTTGTGGAGCCGAGTGATCGCACGCAATTTCAACAATTGAACTCGCTGATCCTACAAGGGATCCCGGCACCCGGCGTGACGATGGGGGACGCAATTGATTATTTGAACACCGAAGCTGCAAACGTACTGCCGCAGGAGTATTCCTGGGATTATGCGGGCTTAACCCGACAATACACACAGCAAGGCAACGCTTTGATCGTCACCTTCTTTGTTTCGCTCATTATTATTTACTTAGTGCTTGCCGCCCAATTCGAAAGCTGGCGGGATCCGTTGATCATTTTGATGTCTGTGCCGATGTCTATCGCCGGTGCATTAGCATTCATTGCGTGGGGTTTCGGTACGATCAATATTTATACGCAGCTTGGGCTCATTACCTTGATCGGCGTGATCGCGAAAAACGGGATATTGATTGTCGAATTCGCGAATCGCCTACAACTAACAGAGTCCTACTCTAAACGCGACGCAATAGAACAGGCTGCGATGATCAGACTCAGGCCGATCTT
>JBLFWX010000039.1:0-44512 GCA_047611805.1 Gammaproteobacteria bacterium | reverse complement strand
GGTGCATTGCTACGACGGGAAAAACTCTACAGTAATCAGCTTGCTGACTGGCGTCGCGAATACGCCAGCAATGGCCTGGCGGGACTGAATAAATCGGCACCGGGTCCGGCACCATTGAAGTCCGCTGAACAACGACAAATCGAGATCCTGCAAAAGCAGGTCGCCAAACTTGAGGGGGATCTGCAAACCGCCAACGATTGTCTCGATATCCAAAAAAAAGTCTTGTCCATTGTCGAACGTTCGAACAATGGGAACACGCTGTGAAGGTGGCCATTGAACAACGGCCCAAGCGGTTGGCGCTGACTCGGGCCTGCGCGACGCTGGAACTCAATCGCAGCAGCGTCTATCAACGCCGCGCTGGTTTGATCGGCACTCATGCGAACAGTCGGTGTCGCAAGACGGCACCTCAACCACGGGCCCTGACGACGCCTGAACGAGTCGAGGTCACGCGGACGCTTCGTAGTACGCCTTATTGTGATCAACCACCCGCTGAAGTTTACCAGCGCTTGCTGGAGCAAGGTACGGTGCTGTGCTCTGTCAGCACGATGCATCGATTACTGCGCCAGGAAGGGGAAAATGGCGAGCGACGTCATCAGCGACCCGCTCAACATCATGCAGTGCCCAGACTCACAGCCCATCAACCGAACGACGTGTGGACGTGGGACATCACCAAGTTGCCTCTCACGACCCGGGGGATCTATCTGTCACTGTACGCAGTTACCGACCTATTCAGCCGGTTCATTGTTGCGTGGATGGTGTCACTGAAGGAAAACAGCACACTTGCGACGCAATTAATGAACGAAGCTGTGCGCCGATACGCCATTGAGCCAGCTCAGCTCACGCTCCATCAGGACCGCGGTTCGCCGATGACTGCTCATGGCTATCTAGATGACATGAAACAATTAGACATTACCTGTAGTCACAGTCGTCCCCGCGTCAGCAATGACAACCCCTTTAGTGAAAGCGGGTTTAAAACGCTCAAATATCAGCCCGATTATCCCGGCAAATTTGATACGCTAGTGCACGCTCGGGATTGGTGTGCGCAGTACTACCATTGGTACAATTTTGAGCACCACCACAGCGGTCTCAGCGGCTATACGCCCGAGCAGGTTTACACCGGCCGCTACCGTGATATCGCAGACCTCAAGCAAGCGGCCCTGGATCGGCGGTACGCCTCAAACCCAGAGCGCTTTGTCCATGGCAGCCCCCGGGTCAAACGACCGCCGCAAAGCGTGAGTATCAACCCGTTGAATGTCGACCAGATCTCACAGGGAATGAGTGACGCAGTCAACTTTCCAACCTTGGTCGCAGCCGGATACAAACCCAATGCAAGTTAATTAATCAAGAGTCTGTCCATATGAGGTTGACACCTTCCGCGATCGATTACCGATAACTCTGCCGCGTTAGCCGGTAGTGCACCATTGTTACAGTAATTTGCTAGTGGCTTAGTTAAGCGCTGAGCCATCCGGTTATCCGTTTGGAAGCGAATTGGCGATTGCGATATTACAGCGTTGCGAACTCATCCGCTTAAACGATGCGCTGCAATATGCGCTGCTATATTTTCTCTCCCGTTGTTCGATCTGTGCAAGATCAGCGACCGCCTCGGTCTCAATGTAGTGAGCCTAATATCGGGTCCGCTTGATCCGAGTCAACTTCGAGCTCCAGCAATTCGTTCATCCTGGTTTCCGTGTACTTATCAACAAACCAGTCAGATTTTGTGTGGAGTTCGAACAATGCCAACTACTAAAATAGACAAAGGCGAATGGGCGTCATATTTCGACGGCGTCTCTAAGACTATTGGATCTAAAAATGTAGAAATCGATATAGCGGGATTGTTGCTCGGTTCTCACGTTGAAGTGACAAGCTTACCGCTAGGTGGTCCGAAGGACGACGTCTTCGACGCGACAACCGAATCTATCGGCCACGTCATCAAACATCCCAAGGAAATATACATCGACTACGCGATCGAGGGCTTGCATAGCGTGGAAATTCGCGCCGCAGACAATAATTTCCAGATTATTAAGTTTATCGATCCCGTCGCGCTCCCTGCTACAAAGCCATGGCGAAACCAACGACAAACCCAGAGGAGCAGATAAATGCAGGTTCAAATTTCATTTAGCGGGATCTCACATTCATCCGCCGTCGAAACTGCTATTCGCGAGAAAATCGATAAGCTCGTGCCAATGTACGCCAACATGCTCACTTGCCACGTCGTTGTAAGCGCATCTCATCAAGCTCACCATCAACGTAATGTCCACCATGTATTGATTAATATTGGCGTTCCGGGTACGGAGATCATCGTAAGCCGCGAGAATGATTCAAAAAGTACTCACGAAGATGTCTTCGCTGCGGTTAGCGATGCGTTCGATGCTGCGCGACGACAATTAGAAGATTACACCGACATCCGTAGGGGAGAGGTGAAAAACCATCAACATTCAGTGAGCGACGGGCGGCTTGCTGAGGATACGGACTAAACGCCTGGATAAAGGTCCGCACGGGCGCAGGAGCATACGGTTCTTTTAAAGATCGATCTCAAGACCAGCGCGCAAGTAAACGGTCGCGCGCATCTCACCGTTCGTATCAAACCGAGCAATGTCTGGGACCAGCACGTAATGACCCATCGCTTTTTACAGCGAGTCGGTCGGCACTACCATGTCTAACTCACCAACGATTTCCGCTCGTCTCCGATAGCTACCAGCGACAGTGCGGTCTTCATTGATTAGCTCGCTTACCTTATTAGGAATGGGTAGACAAAAAGTGCACTGCATTCTGCTACGCTCTGACGCGAAACGGGTTTGCTTCGTCGATTTCTAAGAGATCGGCAAGATGGTCAACAATATGCGCGATATGATCATTGTGGCCGGCGGCAAACCGTCCACTGTTGGCGCGTTGTCTCGACCTAATACGGCACGGAATTATCAATCCCGACTCCATAAGCTAGAGCCTACGAGTTCTTGCGATACCTATTTTTGACGTGGATCAAGAATGCTTGTCCACGAACGCACTAAATTAATCCTCTATCCTCAACTTGTTGCGAAATGAGGGAACCAAGATGATCAAACTGCTGAACGGCGATCGGATAATATTGACTGCGACTACTGCCTTTCTTTTTATCGCGACCTTGAGTGCTTGCGATATGGGCGCAAAGCCGGTTAAAGGCTTTGTTTTACCGGAAGGGGACATCATAAATGGCAGGGAAATTTTCGCCTCTGTTGGTTGCCGATCTTGCCACACTATAGAGGGTGAAGATTTTCCGCCGTTCGAGCCCGATGACGAATTGAATATTGAACTCGGCGGCACAGTCTATCGTGTAAAAAACTATGGCGATTTATTGACCTCGATATTGAGCCCTAACCATATCGTATCAGCGAAGTACCGAGCGACATTAGATCGCGCTGATCGAAAAAATGCTCAATCGCCGATGCCGTCATTCAATGGCGTGCTGAACGTAACGCAATTGATCGACCTTACCGCCTATCTACATTCGCGCTACGAATTGCAGCCACGATATAACGGTTACTACCACTGACCCGAATGGCACTAAGTTAAGGAGCTTCACCGTATGTTTTCAATCGCTTAGCCCTTGTCTCACGTGAGCCGTGACGGGGTGAAAAAGCTTAACTTAGTGCCATTAACCACTGACCCCAGATTCTGCGTTAACAGGATCCAAGACTAGGGTGGACATTTTTTCGACTGCTTTTAGGGATTATTTGTGCCCCGACTGACTTTTCCATTGCACCTCAAATCGCGGAAAATAGCAGTACCAAGATTCGTGATCGATAATTCAAAAGCCCTCTGGGTATCCGATCTGAGGTCATGCCAGTAGGACGTCACAGAAACGCCCTTTTGGAACCGCACAGCCTGCGACCGAAGATTCAACGTCGAGCGTCCATAACTTCGTTAGGTGAATCCAATAAGCACAACGTTATTAATATGGAAGTTCATAGTCACCCGGCAATCTCCCTGCGACAGATTGTCCGAGGCATCGCGTCGCAAAGAAAAACCACCTGCGAATTTGGCATGTATTCGACGTTTAGATATTGACTGTCACTAAGTAAAAGGAAGGTTCGAATAAACGTAACTAATGCACTAACAATCATCCGTGATCGGTAGCTAATTGCGGATAGCCACAGCTTGCCGGAATGTAGAACCAGCACAAATCATGCTTTCGACACCGCTTACAGATTGCGTTTGCATAGAGGATTTGGCGTCTCGCGGCTCACGCTTAGACTCAACGTCGCGTTGACTCTTGGCCCATTACCGCCGCCGTAATATCAAGCGAGAGTCAACACGAACAATAGTTACTAAGGGACATCCACAATAGTTAACGCGACTTTTTATGGCGGAAAATGGCCCACGACTTTTACTTATTGAGGAAACCACTGTCATGGACGTAACAAGTCTTCAAAGCGACAAGTCCAACGAGTCTCTTACCATCCGACCCATTCGTTTAAAGGATGCAGAGATGGAAGCTGAGTTCGTCCGTCGCCTGTCACCAGAGTCTAAGCACTTTCGTTTTCTAGGTGGACTTCGCGAGCTGAGTCCAAAAATGCTCAGAGAGTTTTGCGACGTTGATGGCCGCCACTCAATGGCGTTCGTCGCTACGGTTCAAGAGGACGGGCGCGAAACCGAGGTCGGCGTGAGTCGCTACTCGCCGAATAACGCCGAGGATTGTCGCGAAATGGCGGTAACTGTTGCCGACGAATGGCAACACATGGGAATTGGTACATTGCTTACGCAAAAGTTGATCGATTTCGCGAAGGGACATGGCGTGAAAAATCTCTACTCGGTCGATCTCGCGGACAATATTCATATGCGTAAACTAGCCGCCGATCTCGGTATGAGTTCGCGGCGCGATCCGGAGGATGCCCATCAAGTTATTTACTCGTTGGCGCTGTAATTTAATTGCGACAAAGTGATCCGCACTCTGCGACAAGCGTACTCAGCGCATGTGCATACGGGGAGCGCGGTAATGGACATGCATTGACCTACTGGTACAAGTACGTGAGCACAACTATCACGGCAAATTTAACGCCGTCCACGGCAACGTGGTTGATGTGCAGTTTCCGCCGCTATTGCCATTGCGCCATCACTGCTTGCACACGGACAGAAACGATGCCGTGATTCTGGAGATTCGAACCCATCGCGACCCGGACACGATGCGGTGTGTGGCCTTGAGCACAATTCGAGGCCTAGGTCGTAATATGCTAGTACTCGATACCGGTCAGGAATTGAACATTCCCGCCAGCGAGGCACGATTAGGCCTTACGCTTAATATGTTCAGCGATCCGATCGACGGCGCCGCCGCCAGTTCCACGTCGGCTATCAGTCCGCACTTGCAACGGAGCTCGCTGAATTGGAACGGCGCATCACATGCTCCGCGCGCTATGAAGAAGATCGCACAGCTTGGTTCTGGCTTCGCATGGCTATCTTGTTGGCTGGACTATCGCCATCCCCATCGTAATCGGAATTGCGCTCGAGCTACGGATCGACCGGCGATGGCCCACACCGACTTCCTAGACGCTCACGTTTTTAATCCCGGGTGTAACGCCCGGCTGCTTCAATGCTTGGTACTGGTTCAGGCAGGAGAGCGACCGTGACTGATACGCTGAGAACTGCCGAGATCTTGGTCACATTCGGTGGCATGTTTCTGGTTGGCCTGCTTGCTGACCTACTCGGTCGTCATTCTCCCCTGCCCCGGGTTACGTTGTTACTGGTAGCAGGCTTTCTAATCGGTCCGTCGGTCCTCGACTGGCTGCCGCATTTCACCGCAGACTGGTTCCCATTACTTACCGATGTAGCACTTGCGATGATTGGCTTTCTGTTAGGTCAAAAGTTAACGCTGCCAGCACTGCATGAATTGGGGCGCCCGGTTCTAGCGATATCCGCCGGAGAGACTATTTTAACGACGGTGCTCGTCTTTACAGTGCTAGCACTGTTTGGCGTGCCCCTAATAGTTGCATTGTTGTTAGGTGGTATCGCGCCTGCAACTGCGCCCGCAGCAACACTAGATGTTGTGCACGAGGCAGGCGCTAAAGGAAAGTTCACTGATACATTGCTCGGTATAGTGACCATTGACGACGCCTGGGGGCTAGTCATTTTTAGCGTGTTGCTCGCGCTTGCAGAATCGATCAGCGGCCATTCCGGCGCAGGCGCGGTACTTGCCACTGGCGCGTGGGAGATCGGCGGCGCTTTGCTTTTGGGTCTCGCACTGGGTCTCCCGATGGCTTATATCACGGGTCGCATCAATCCTGGCGAGCCTTCCTTGGCGGAAGCGTTAGGGATCGTACTGCTGTGTGCCGGCCTCGCGGTGTGGGCGGAGGTCTCATATATCCTGGCCTCGATCGCGTTGGGCACAGTGGTTGCGAATACCGCTAAACATCATGAACAACCGTTCCATGAGATCGAAGGCATCGAATGGCCGTTCCTGATCCTATTCTTTCTTTTGGCTGGCGCGGCGCTGCATGTTGAAGCGATGGCACAGGTTGGCTTGCTCGGCGCCGGATATATTATTCTGCGCATTGTCGGGCTTAATCTAGGTGCACGCCTCGGTGGATGGCTAAGCGACACCGATTCCGCAACCCGCAACTCGATCGGTCTCGCATTGCTGCCGCAAGCTGGTGTTGCGATTGGTATGGCTTTACTCGCTAGCCAACGATTTCCAGAATTTGAAAATATCATCTTGCCAACAGTGCTCGGTACCACGGTGTTCTTCGAAATATTTGGCCCACCGGTTACCCGCCGAGTACTCATCCGGATGGGGCAAGTGAAAAAGGATTGATTCCGAGATACCAGATATCGGTCCGCTTGCCGCCGCATTGATCTTCCGCATGGTTATAAGCAGCATCTATTTTTGCGCGCTGTGGTTAACCGTACGCCACCTCGCTCAAAGAATATGTCCTGGTGCACTATCAGCCTTTGAAGCGGTAACGGCGAACAGCCGAGTGAGATTCTGTGCGATGGATTTCAGTTTACCGTCGGCCTTGAGATTCGATAATCAATTTCACATCGGTATCGACATCTGTTACGTGTCGGCGCCTTGGTTAACTTTTCCCCGAAGCTCGATGATCGTAGCTTCCGTGCGCAACAGCACACTCGCCACAACGGGCCCTAGTTCTTCGCGTGCCGCCTCAATTTCGATATCGTTGCTTTCGAGCCTAAGCGGCGCTTCGCTCAAGTTGGACTCCTTAAACACGGGTCCGCTTGATTCAGATCAGAAACCCGCGAGTACATTTGCTCGATCATGCTACGCAACAACGTTTTCGGCAGGTCGGAATTTCGAGGGGATCGCGCCGTATCTACCGTGGTACAAGGACAGATCATTGAATACGTTATTCCCTATTCATCGCGTATCAAATTATTCTTCAGCCCTGAACGTTGCGGTCTGCTTGGCGTACATGCCATTGGTATTTGCTGAGTCGACTGTGTCCGATCCTGATCGCATCGTAAACGAAGTCACGCTCGCAGTGACTGAACGTCTGGCGAATTCCGCCGAGCGACTGAAAGCCAACCCAGGGTACGTCAAGACTATCGTCGCCGACCTCGTAGTGCCTCATTTCGATTTCCCAAGTTTGGCCGCTGAGGCCCTGCAGCGATACTGGGATGAATTGAGTACGGGTGAGCGGCGTTGTGCATCGGATGGTTTCAGGCAACGCTTGGTCGAGCACTATGCGCACTTCTTACTCGACTACGAGTACACGAGTATTGTGACCCACCGCCCTACAGACATCCCGCAATCAGTCTACGTTTATGTGACGCAAACGGCCATGAGCCCGCATCCGCAACCACTAGCTATCAAGTATAAGATGCGATTTATTAACGGGGCTTGGAAGGTTTTTGATCTGATTGTGGCTGATGTGAGTCTCGTTATGAGCTATAGAACTTCCTTTGCCGATGAAATCACGGCGCTTGGTATCGGTGACTTCCTGAGAACTTTTCCGGAATGTAAGGAGCGCTAAGGATCCGCGGACACATAGCTGGTCCTCATTGCGATTATGTAAGCGATGATCATGGAACGGGTAGTATCTCTGTGCGACGAGTATCGGCCGCCACAAGAGCCATTAGGACACGCAACAGGCAGGACGCGACGCCGGTATTTTGTTGGTCGTGTCTTTCCTTGGTTGTCTAATGAATTTGTCGCCGTCCTTTTCCTTCACTAGTCTCTACGGCTTAACTGATTAACTTATCAGTGCCCCCTGCTTCTCATGGCGTGATGGCGATTTTGAGTACGCCGTCTCGTTGGTTCGCGAACAGATCGTAGGCCTCCTCAATTTGGTCCAATCCGAAACGGTGTGTGACCAAGGGCTTCAAATCCACTCGACCTGAGGCGACTACGTTCAATAGACGGCGCATCCGCTCCTTACCACCTGGGCAGAGTGTTGTTATAACTTTGATGTCGCCCAAACCGGCGGCAATGGCGTCCAACGGCATGGTCAACTTTCCCGAATACACGCCCAGGCTCGATAACACCCCGGCCGGTTTCAGCACCCGAAGGCAACTTTCAAAGGTCTCTTGCGTTCCTAGCGCTTCAATCGCGACATCGACGCCGCGCCCCCCCGTGATGCGCATGACCTCGTCGACTGGATTAACCGACTTATAATCAATCACCGTATCGGCACCCAATCTCTTGGCTATTTTGAGACGCTCAGGGACGGTATCGATAACGATTATTCGCGTCGCCCCCTTGAGCTTCGCGCCTGCCGTCGCGCACAGACCGATCGGACCCTGAGCGAACACCACTACTGTGTCACCGATCTTGATCTGTCCCGATTCAGCGCCCCCAAAACCCGTGCTCATAATGTCCGGGCACATCAACACTTGTTCATCAGTTAGCCCATCGGGAACGAGCGACAAGTTCGCTTGGGCATTGGGCACCAACAGGTATTCCGCCTGACAGCCATCAATAGAGTTTCCGAACCGCCATCCACCCACGGGTTCGCCGCCACACTGCGCCTGGTGGCCATCCAGACAGTGGTAGCACTGCCCGCAAGGCGTAATGGCACCGACGATCACGCGTTGTCCGACTTCGTAGCCGGTCACGCCTACGCCGAGTTCCTCAATAACACCGACCGGTTCATGGCCGATGGTTAAGCCTGGCTTGACCGGGTACTCGCCTTTGAGGATGTGGATATCAGTACCGCAAATCGTCGTCGTCGTAATGCGAATCAACGCGTCTCCGGGTCCAACAGTCGGCACCGGTTTTTCCTCAAGCACAATACTGCCAGGTTTCGTAAACACGGCCGCTCTCATCATTCTCATAGCAGATCTCCTCGTTAATGCACCTTGATCGGCGGTTTGTCTTAAGGGGCAACCGGACTGACAAACCCTGGTGGCTTGATCGTCAAAGCCTATCAATTAATTTCGTTCACAATGCTCGCTGTCGTATTGCTTATGAAGAATCCATGGATGCCCGTTCGTACCGCAGTTCGCATGACGATGATGTCGACAGTTTTCGTCGCTACAACACGTTTCGCATCGCCCTTGTCACGAGCAAAGGACGAGTTACAGCGGGAGGATATCTATACGCAAAGAGTGTCAGCACGCATTGCTGCCTCGACGCGCGCGACGAGTTCCTCAGCACTAACGGGTTTAGTCAGAATCGCATGTGCGCCGAGGTCGGCGACCTCGGCCGTAATCAAACTCGCGGGCCGCGCAGTCAGCGCGATGAACGGAATCTTGGCGCTGCTGCTTAGTCGATGCGCGACTCCTGCACCAGTCATTCCTGGGAGATGCGGATCTAGGATCACGCAATTCGGTTTGTAGTTATCGAGTTCCGCAAGAAATGATTCAGCAGTGCTATAAGTTCGAATGATCCAGCCGACGCCTTCCAACACCAATCGAATAGCATCGACGACACTGTCGTCATCTTCAACCACTGAAGATGATTGTCGAACGGGTTTGCACTTCGCTAGTCACATGACTTCGCCTAAGTTCTCGTGGGCTTCCACCGTAGTCGCCCCTTGTCAACGCGCCTTGACTAGGATCAAAAAAAGAACGCTATAAGACGAGATTCTCGATTGTTGAGATTAAGCGATCGGTGTCGGCTGGCTTGTGCAAGACTGTGCAGCTCGGAAGATTAGCCAGTTTGATTTCTTCCGCAGACGTGTCGCCGGTCATGAGTATAGCTGGCAGATCATCCATGGTCTCATCGCGAATACGCCGGATAACTTTGACCCCTGTTTCGCCTGGAAGCCGGTAATCGCACACCAACATGTCGGGATCCAGCCCGGCGACAACCTGGGCTAGCGCATCTTGCCCATCCAAGGCGCTGTGCACCACCATGCCACTCGCTTCAAGCAGCATCGTGGTGGCATCGAGGATCGAAGGGTCGTCGTCGATGAGCAGAATTTTCGGCACCCGTTCGCTACTGCGCGGCACTGTCGGTACCGCGCGTATTTCAATTTCAGCCGTTGCTTGATCTCCAAGTGGCACCTCTACGCTAAACGTCGAGCCTTGGCCTGCGATCGATTTGACATCGAGCGGATGATCCAGCAACTTCGCGATGTGCTTAACGATTGCCAGTCCCAAACCTAAGCCCTTACGACGATCGCGCGCCGGGTTATCAAGCTGGTAGTACTCCTCGAAGACCCGGTCGAGCTCACTCTCGTCGATGCCGACCCCGGTATCGCTAACTGAAATCCGCAGAACCCTATCGTCACGCTGACAATCGATCGTGACTGCGCCTAGCTTCGTGTAGCGGATTGCGTTTGTAACGAAGTTTTCTAGCACCCGCTCCAATAGGCCGAGGTCTGTATGAACGACGTAATCCTCCGCGCTACATATGAGTTGCAAACCCTTCTGCTTGGCTTGCTGAATATTATCGTTGACGATCCGGCGGAGTAATTGTTGGATCCGAAGATCCTTTTTCTCAACGGCAACCGCATTACCGTCCAGTTTAGAAATATCGAGTAGGGCGTTGAGCAATTCGCTCATCGTGTCCAGCGATTGGCGCATTTTGTAAGCGACATCAAGCTGACTCGGTTCATCGATCTGCCGCATCAATACCGATAAATAAAGACCCAGCGATTGTAATGGTTGGCGCAAGTCGTGGCTTGCTGCCGCTAGAAACCGCGATTTAGTCGCGGTCGCGTTCTCAGCCATCTCTTTCGCCTGCCTCAGTAATGCTAACGCTGCATTGCGCTCGGTGACGTCCACGAAATTCACCACGCGGCCGGTGACCTTATCTCTATTGGTTATTGGATATGACCAAAATTCGACAGCGAAACTCGTGCCATCGGCGCGCCAAAACACCTCGTCATCCGCTCGGATACGTTCCTTGGTGCGCAGCGCGCGTTTAACGTCGCGCTCCTCGACGAGGTGGGGCGTGCCATCAGCACGCGAGTGATGGATGCGTTCGTGAATATTGGTGCCGAGTAGCGCTGCTTCGTTTTCATAGCCGAGCAGATTCAACGCGGCATTGTTGCAAAACGTACAATTTCCGTTGAGATCTATGCCATAGATTCCTTCAGCCGTGGATTGGATGAGCCGTTCTTGTTCCTCAGCCTGTCGCCGATCAGTGATGTCCAGAACGATGGCAACAAATACAGGGATATCTTCCAATTCCATGTACTGTACGTGCACCTCGACTGGATATCGGGTGCCGTTGCGACGTTCGTGCACTGTTGTGTATTCGATCTTTTCTTTTGCGCCTTTACGCAGTGGGGCGAGTATTTCGTCAAATTTCTCAAGCGTATACTTCGAGCTAATATCCACCGGTGTCAGCTCGCGTAGTTCGTCCATCGAATAGCCGAGATTGAGGCGTGCGCGATGATTGACTTGGATAAATCGGAACGTATGCGCGTCGAATATATATATCCCATTCAACGATTGATCGAAGATGCGATTGAATTCGGAATGCCGCAATTCGACGGGTTTGCGTTCGGTGATATTGAGATGGGAAACCACCGCATGGCCAGGAATTCCAGTGCACGGCGTAACCGTCATTAAAAACCAGCGTTTCTCGGTGGGTGAATGACACGGGTATTCGAGATCGTAGGTTTGCAGATCGCCGTTTAGGACAGCACGAATGCCGTCGTATGCTGCGGTCGCGTCTTGGGCTTCGCGACCTTCTACGCCCGCGCATGTTTCGAGATAGTTCGTGCCAACTCCTTTCACGAGTGAGGCAGGCGCGTCATTGTCGAGAGCGAAACTGGTCCAGGCGCGATTAACCTGGATCAGGGTGCCGGTGCCGTCTAGCACCGCGATCTGTAGCGGGATTGAGTCTAGGATCGAAATCTCATGTCGGGCTAACTGCATGGGCATGTCCGGCTCTGGGTTTATTGTGACTTCCTGTTCTTCTACCCTGAATCGACTTGGATGTTCCATGCTCTGGCAGCCATTTGACGAACATCGAGTACCTTCTATCCTCAGAATAAAGATACCAGTCTAGGCCTTATGAGTAATGAACGCTATGTGCACCAACAATGCCCCAAATGCACCGATTCCTTCGCGATCACTTTCGATATATCTTCCGTAAATAACTCGTTAACAACGCAACAGGGTTGCAACGCCAAGCAACTCGCGACTGCAATCCTACGGAATTGGGTATTCGATCGAACGCACCCTAGGATTGTCTACTAGGACCTGTTGAACTTTCATACAAGTCGCTGCTGAAGCCACATTGGGGTCCAGCAAGGCAGAGCAATCGTTGTGTAGCCGGAAATTAGGTGACAGTATATTTAATTGCGGCAAGTCGCTCAGGGCAAACCTTGTTCTGCGCGCCGCACAGTCGAGGCCATGCGTTAGACGTCAACGCCGATTAAATATACTGTCAACAATAGATGCGTCGAATTGACCCGGCGGGCGGCTTACTCCTCGATAGCCATCGCATGCGCCCCTATCGTTGGAAGACACCTGACGTCCAAAAGCCGTCATTCCTTTTGGCGTGACGCCGAGCGAAGTCTCTAGTGCGGACTCAGGATGCAGCAACGCCAATGGTCGGTTTTTTGCCGAGCAGAAGCCCATCAAGCGGCTCTGGTCGCCCAACGGCGTAGCCTTGTGCGTAATCAACCCCGATCCCGCGGAGCTTCGCGATGATTGCGTCCGTTTCCGCGAACTCCGCTATTATGATTTTGCTTGCTACGTGCCGGACGTCGTTGATGGACTTGACCATCTCGTAATCGACGCGGTCATCGACGATATCCTTGACGAAGGCCCCGTCTATTTTTAAGAAATCCACGGCGAGCGTTTTCAGATAGGTAAACGAAGATAATCCCGAGCCAAGATCGTCCAACGCGAACTTACAACCGATTGCGTGCAGCCGGTCTAACATCCCGGTCGCAGCGTCGAAGTTCGCGATGGCGGCTGTTTCTGTGACCTCAAAACAAATTTTCTGCGGTGGGAACTGTGTCTTCTCGAATTCAGACTCGATGAAATATGCCATGCTGGGATCCGCTAAAGACTGCCCTGACAAATTGATGGCACAGTGAGTCAGCCGCTCAACCAGCGCTGGTGAACGGGTCAGTTGGATGAACGCGTGATGCACCACCCAACGATCAATCTTTGTTGCCAAATAATAGCGCTCTGCTGCGGGTAGAAAGGCGCCTGGCAGAACGATTTCTCCCTGCTCGTCCACCATGCGCAGCAAGAGTTCACAGCGAACGTCATCTTCTGCTAAGACGCCCTCAGCCAATGCAATGATCGGTTGGTAATAGAGACGGAAGCGATGCTCGTCGAGCGCGATTTCTATTCGGCTTACCCACTGCATCGCACCATGCCGTTCGACGAGCTTAAGGTCATCGTCTCGATAAATATGGATGCGGTTCCGGCCCGTTTCTTTGGCTACATAGCATGCAGCATCGGCACGCCGGAGTACCTCGAACATATCAGTTCCGGAGCCGTCGATGGCAGCCAAGCCTAGACTTGCACCCACACGAAAGGAATGTTGCTCCCACACGAAGCGATGGTCCGTAATAGAAGTCTTTAATTTTTCCGCGATGCCTGTTGCTTGCTCAAGCGAGCAATGCTCCATCAATAATCCAAACTCGTCACCGCCGAGCCGCGCAAACGTGTCTCGACTGCGAATTTGTGCACTCATCAGAACAGCGAGTTGACGCAACACTGCGTCGCCTGCGCCGTGACCGCCGGTATCGTTTATGACCTTAAAGTGGTCAAGATCGAGATAGGCAAGTGCATGCGTGCGACCTTCGCCGTCCGCATCGTCTAGTGCGCGCTGAAGACGAACTTCAAATTCTCGGCGATTTACCAAACCGGTCAGGGGGTCATGAGCCGCTTGATGAGCCGCTTGATGAGACGCTTCTCGGGCGGGCCGATAACGCTCAGAGACGTCACTGAATACCAACACGACCCCTAAAAGGCGATGCATCCCGTCCCAAATTGGGGCGGCAGAATCCTGGATGAAATACTCTTTACCATCCCGTGCGACCAGGATCGTGTGACCGCCAATTCCAACAACCACGCCTTGCAAAATGCAACGCCGGACGGGATCCCGCACAGGCGTACGATCCGCCTCGTTTAGGAGTGGGAAAACTGCCTCAATAGGCTGACCCACTGCATCAGCCGATCTCCAGCCCGTTAGCTGCTCTGCGACTGGATTAAGGAAGTCAATACTGCCGTGTGCATCGGTCGTAATGACTGCGTCACCAATTGAACTCAGCGTGACTTCCGCACGTAGCTTTTCGGCGCGCAATTCTTCGGTACGTGATCGCACTCGCTCCTCGAGATCGTCACGAGCAGCCCTGAGCGCTTGTTCTCCCAGCTTGCGTTCAGTGATATCAAAATGCGAAACGATGGTGTGCCCGGGCGAATTTTTGTAGGACGTTACCCTCATCCAGGACCAGCGCGCCTCGGTGGGCGAATGGCACGGGTACTCGTACCCGAACGTATCCAGTTCTTTGCTGATGACGCCTTGGAGGCCCGTCAGTGCAGACGACATCTCCTCGGTCGCGACACAAACCGTTAGGTAATTCAACCCAACGCCGTGCGCTAGCTCGTTGGCGCCGCCATTCTCCTTAGCAAACGACGCCCAGGCTTCATTGACGTGGATGATTACCCCGGTGGCATCGAGAATAGCTATCTGTGCCCACAAGGAATCTAGGATTGAAAAATCGTGACCTTCCAATGGCATACAACGTCCTCTGGCACGCAGCGTATCCTGCTGATCGGCCGGTTAGAATGTTAGCGCTATTTCATCACGTTCAGCGCTTCGATTGTTATCGAGTAATGTTCTGGCAAACACTCTCCAATGACGCCTTTGGCTCGATTCTGTTGAAAAAGGCCGTTGGCTGCCGACCACATCAAATCTATGGAGTCGTCAAACCATTGCGATTTTGCCGGTCCTCGCTTTCAAGCGATCCTGTGCGGTCGCGATTTCGCGAATGGCCGCGACTATACGCAACATCGATTTTTCAACGGAATAAGTCGCCATGCGACGGTCACGCAACTCTTACATTTGGCGGTAATCGGTCAGGAACCGCCTGTCGAGTGTAATGGCGGCGTTATAACTAATTCAATCGAGTCTGACCATTGGTTCGAATTTAGTATTCATGCTTGAGCACTGCGAACGCATCGAGAGCGCGATCGATATGCGCATCAGTATGTGCAGACGACATTTGCACTCTTAAGCGCGCCTGCCCTTCAGGAACGACGGGAAATCCGAATCCGACTACGAAGATGCCACGATCGAGTAAGCGATCCGAAAGCTTAATGGCATCTGCAGTGTCGCCGATCATGATCGGAATGATTCCGCTCGGCGAATCCATGACATTGAAGCCGAGCGCGCGTAAGCCGTTGCGCATCGTGCTCACGTTGTCGTGCAAACGCGCCACACGCTCTGGCTCCCGCTCCAGAATATTCAGCGCTTCAAGCGCGGCGCATGCAGTGACCGGCGCCAGCGCATTGGAGAACAGGTGCGGGCGGCTGCGCTGAATCAGGTATTCGATGAGATCTTTTGATCCGGCAACGAATCCGCCATTCCCGCCCCCAAGCGCTTTGCCGAGGGTGCTCGTGATAATGTCGATCCCGTCCGGTCCGCGGCTCGCCAGAGCGCAATGCTCATGACTGCCGCGCCCGTTTGACCCTAACACCCCGGTGCCATGTGAATCGTCGACCACCACGGTCGCGCCATGTGCGCGACATACCTTCACCATCTCCTGCAAGTCGGCAACGTCGCCTTCCATGCTGAATACCCCGTCGGTTACGACTAATTTAACCGGTGCGTCACGCACCTCGTTAAGTCGCTCGGCGAGTGAGGTCATATCCGCGTGGGTGAATACCTTACGGGTTGCGCTCGACAGCCTTGTCGCATCAATGATGCTCGCGTGGTTGGATGCGTCCGAGACAATGGCATCACCTGCTTCTACGAGAGCCGGTAGCAGGCCCTCATTCGCGTTCCAGCAACTCGTGTAAGTGAGCGCCGCTTGCGTGCCCAAAAAATCAGCGAGCTTTTCTTCCAGTCGATGATGGCAATCGAATGACCCGCAGATGAATCTGACGCTCGCCGTACCGGCACCGTAACGTTCAAGTCCAACTTTAGCGGCAGCAATGACTTGCGGGTGATTGGCAAGCCCAAGGTAATTGTTCGAGCAGAACACCAGTACCTCACCGACCCCTTCGATGTGAGTGACCGGTCCCATGGGCGCGGTTATCCGTCGCAACCGTTTATACGTACCTGCCGCACGCAAATCCTGTAACGTATTGCTGAGCCGCTGGTTGAGCGTGTCCATCTAGATGCTCTCCGATTACTTAGTCCTGGTGATTTAATCTGGCATCTTTTGCCGCAAGGTCGCGAGCATGTCCGCCGTCATACCCGCGAGATCAAATTCCGGATGCCAATCCCATTCGCTACGCGCCGCGCTATCGTCCAGGCTACTCGGCCAAGAATCTGCAATCACCTGCCGTTCGTCTGGTTCGAAGGCACAGCTAAATTTCGGAATATGTTTTTGGATCTCTGCAGCGAGTTCACCGGCAGTGAAGCTCATCGCCGCCAGGTTGAAACCATTACGATGCTTTAGTCGCCCCGGCGCGGCGTCCATCAACATGATCGCTGCCCGAATGCAATCCGGCATGTAGATCATGGGCAGGCGACAATCCTCGCGCACGAATGCGCTATAGCGACCTTGGGCTAGCGCCGCGTAAAATATTTCCACCGCATAGTCGGTGGTACCGCCACCAGGTGCGCTGCCGCTCGAAATAACACCGGGATAGCGTACGCCACGCACGTCAAGATCGTAACGTCGGTAGTAATAGTCGCACAGCAACTCGCCAGCAACTTTCGCGATGCCGTAAATAGTCGTCGGCCGAGTCACAGTGTCTTGGGGAACCTCATCGCGTGGCGTTTCGGGTCCGAACGCCGCAATCGAGCTCGGCCAGAACATACGGTCGACACCGCTGCTGCGAGCCGCTTCGAGCATATTGCGCAAACCATCCACGTTGATCTGCCACGCCGACACCGGGTCACGCTCGGCGACCACCGACAAGCGCGCGGCCAAGTGATAAATCACGCGGATCCCGTGCCGGCCGATGGTATCTTCGATCGCAGCAACATCGGTAACGTCGAGAATTTCTGCCGGTCCCGGATCCTCAGGCAAATGTCGTCCAGTGGCCAACACGTTCTCGCTACCGAATCTTACGCGCAACGCAGCGGTCAGTTCCGTCCCAAGTTGCCCAGATGCCCCCGTCACCAGAATGTCCGGCATGGCTCAATAGTCGCTATTTTTTACTCCCAATAATTCTATCGTCGGGATCGTGAAGTGAACTTGAGCTGGCGCAACTACATTGCAAATAGGGCAATCAATAAAAGTTATCCACGACGATCAGGAGTTTTCTACTGTCCCAACCTGGCAACAGCGCACCACGCCAAAGGCTAGCAACCGATCTCGCGCTGATCACTTGATCCAGATCATAGCGCCCGTGCGCAAGCGTGCTTTAAATGGTGAATCTGATGGAGCATATCAATTTTGGAGGGCGAGCATGCGACGACATATCATCCCAGACGTCGTGAACAACCAAGTTATCACCGCGTTGCCGAAGACGGCCACCGTTTCAGAAGCTGCCCGACTCATGCGCAAACGTGAGATTAACGCGGTGCTCGTTATGGACGGGGACAAGCTCGAGGGGATTTTTACCGTACGCGACGTCACGCGCCGGGTCATCGGTGACGATTTAAACCTCGATACCAAGCTAGCCGAGGTGATGACGGCCAATCCGGAAACCATTGCAGCCGAAGAACTGCCGCTGCGCGGTCTACGTCAAATGCACGACGGTGGTTTTCGTCATTTACCAGTCGTCGATAACGGCAAGGTTGTCGGCGTTGTCTCGAGGCGAGACTTTTTTCGCGAGGACGAAGAATTGCTCGAGCAGGAAACCTCGCTGTGGGAGCAGATGAGCTAAGCGAAGTGTCCTTCTATTTCGTTGGCGATCGTTACGCGATAAACGACGACGCGTTGTTAGTTAGTCCTCGAAACTAGTCTCGGATAAGCGGAACTCACAGACGCGCCATGATAACAATCGCCGGTACCGCTTAAGCACCAGCGTCGAATACCTAGTTCCTTACGGTGATCCCCGATACGCGTGTACAGAATCGCGCCGCCTTCCATCGAGGCAGAGCGAATCGACTCCCTAATCATTCATCTACTCGCATTGTCATCCCCATCGAGAATTGATCACTGCTGAGTTCTTTATTCAAACAACCACGCTCTATGTCAGTCCTTTGAATAGTTCGATTGGCACGGGAAAGGCGATAATCGAAGAACGTTCACTCGACATATCCGCTAAGGTCTGTAGATAACGTAACTGCAAGCTCATCGGGTTCTGGCCCAAGATCGCGGCAGCCTTCAAAAGCGAATCTGCTGCCTGTAGCTCACCTTCGGCGTGGATCACTTTTGCGCGCCGTTCGCGCTCGGCTTCGGCCTGACGTGCAATCGCGCGGATCATGGTCTCGTCCAAATCGACATGTTTGATTTCGACATTCGACACCTTGATTCCCCAGGCATCAGTTTGGTCGTCCAAAATTGCCTGCACATCTCGATTGAGTTTGTCGCGCTGCGACAGCATGTCGTCTAGTTCGTGTTGCCCGAGAACGGAGCGCAAGGTCGTCTGCGCAAGCTGGCTCGTCGCCACATCGTAGTTATCGACCTGGATGATCGCGCGTTCCGGATCGATCACGCGAAAGTAAATCACGGCATTAACTTTCACCGAGACGTTATCTCTGGATATCACATCTTGTTCCGGGACATCCATGACAAAGGTGCGCAAAGACACCCGTTCGATCTGCTGCACCAAGGGAATGATAATAATGAAACCCGGACCCTTAACACCGGTAAAACGGCCGAATGTAAATACGACTGCACGTTCGTATTCACGCAAGATTTTGACAAACGCTGGCGCTACAACGATGAGGCCGAGCAGGATATATAGAAGCGTGTTCATGGATCTTTCTCCTCATGGGGTTCGATATGTAAGGTCAAACCGTCGATCGCTGTCACCTGAACCCGCTCACCATCGTGTACGGGCCGCTCCGTATCGGCTTTCCAAATCTCACCGTGTACGCGGATCTGTCCGCTAGAATCGAAATCCTCTAATGCCTGGCCGAATTCGCCGACGAGCTGCTCTCGACCGCTGACCACCGGCCCTCTTCGGGCCGCAATGAGCGAGCGGATAGCGAGTAAGAAAAATGCTGAGGTGAGGATCGTGAGCGCGACAATGATCGATAACGACACGCGGAAATGCTCGGAATCCGTATCGAATAGGATTAACGATCCGATCGCGAAGGCAGCCACTCCGCCAATACCGAGTGCACCGAAACTCGGCACAAACACCTCGCCAATCATGAAGGCGATCCCAAGTAGCACCAGCGCGAGCCCGGCATAATTCACCGGCAACATTTGCAGCGCAAACATCGCGAACAGCAAACAAATCACGCCAGTGACCCCCGGAACAATGGCACCTGGGTTCGCGAGTTCGAAGAACAGCCCGTAGATACCGAACAGCATGAGGATATAGGCAACGTTTGGACTAGCGATAACGGCAAGCAGTTCCGTGCGCCAACCCGGGGCTACGGGATCGAGAACCATTTGCTCGGTCGACAATGCATACGGATTGCCGTTTATTACAACCTCGAAGCCATTGAGTTGTTCAAGCAAGGCGCTTTCATTACGTACAATGAGATCGATAACATTCGCGGCGAGTGCGTCTTCTGAGGTGAGACTTGCCGCTTCGCGCACTGCTTCCTCCGCCCATTCCTCGTTTCGCCCGCGCAGTCGTGCAAGACCTCGGATGTAGGCGACCGCATCATTTGTCATCTTCTTGGTCATCGCATCGGCGGGACGGCCCGGCGTACTATCGTCGGCGTCCTCTTGTGCATTGTCTTTCGCGCCATCGCCATCGTCGTTGCCGTTACGCCGAGCAGGCTCCGGTGAAGGCATTTTGGGCAGGCCACCGATCTGGACCGGTGTCGCGGCGCCAAGATTTGTTGCTGGCGCCATTGCCGCAATGTGGGATGCGTAAAGAATATAAGTTCCGGCACTCGCCGCACGCGAGCCGGAAGGAGCGACGTAGGTAACCACTGGTACGGGTGAGGCGATGATGGCGCGGATAATGGCGCGCATCGACGAATCGAGGCCGCCTGGGGTATCTAGTTTGAGGATCACCAACCTATCACCGCGCTCATGCGCTTTGCGAATCCCGTGTTGGATATAGTCGGACGTGGCTGGACCAATAGCACCAGCGACGGTCAGCAGCATCGCCCGCGAGCTAGCAACTTGAGTTGGCTCATTTTCACCCGGTAATTTCGGCGACAGCACGAAACATAAAACCAATACGAGCAGTAGCAACAGCACGCGGCGAACAGTCTTACTGCTGGGATGCTGCCACTCCATACAACCCGCCTGCTTGTTGTAATTCGGACAGCCAGTATAGAAATTGAACGGCAACAATTAATGATCCAGATCAACCCACTGCTCGATATCTCTGTACGGATTAACGTGGGGCAATGCGCACGCCGGACCGCACCTGATCACTCGGATGTAACATCACGCGTTCGCCGTCGCCAACGCCATCCAGCACTTCTGCCTTGAGACCATTGCGCTGTCCAATCTGGACATGACGTAACTCGGCGCGACCCTCTGCTGCAACGAATACAGCCCACTTGGCACCGTCCCGAAACAGCGCGAGAACCGGTATGGTTAGCGCATCGTCCTGTTCCCACAGGACGATGCCGACGTCGACTTGGTAACCGTGAGCAAGCCTTTCCCAATCCTTCTCCGGGCTTGTCAAATCAATGATTACGTTGACTCTTTGTTCTTCGATGCCCAACGCGGAAATCTTCGTGAAACCGAACGGTTCGACTACACGCACGTTCCCTTCTAGGATGGTCGTGCCGCCCCACCGTTCGATGATCGTCCGCTGTCCGGGTAGAACTTTGACCGCATCAGAAGATAACAGGTCGACCACAATCTCAAGGTCTCGGGCGTTACCGATTTCTACTAATGGCGTCGCCGCTGCGACCACTCTTTCGCTCTGCTGCAGAATTCTCAATATACGACCATCCACCGGCGCCCGCATAACGACGCACGCGCAGGCCCCGTGGCTCGCTTGGGTCTCGGTTGGCGAGAGTAGCGCCGCACGCGCCCGTTCGAGCTCAAATGCTCGCACTTCAAGCGCTGCATTCGCTGTCGCGAGTGCGGCTCTGCGCGTACGGAAATTGCGTTCGGCAGCGTCTCGTTCCCGTTCAGAGATCGTCCGTTCCACGATCAGCTGTTCGGCGCGGTCATACTCGAGCCGCGCAAACTTTAGCTCAGCCTGAGCTTGATCGACCTCGGCGCGGGCCAAAACCACCGCAGACTCGGCTGCATGCACATTAGCTTGCGCTTGTGCTTCACTACGCGGATCCAGAAATGCAGGATCGATCGGCTCGATTTCGGCGACGACGGTCTCCAATGCCACGACCGGATCGCCGACATGCAGATCAATGCGTCGCATGCGCCCGGCAACGGGCGCAGACAACACGTAAATGTCGTGGACTCGGGTCTCGCCTTCATCTTCAACGGTCACTATTAACTGGCTCCGACCAACGGCGACCGTATCGACGATGACGGCGCGCGGTCGAAAGGCAAACGCTAATCCGATCACCAATAGCGCGCTCAAGGATCCCCAAACTACAAACCTTTTCAGTTGGACCTCCATTGCCTTATTCCCTTGTCTTAAGCACGCGAATCAAGTCCAGATGCTCGATCCTTCGACGCACTAGTGCGGCTGATGCAGCGCTCGCCAATACTGCGAACACGACTGCCATACCATAAGTCGATCCCTCAATCACGAACGGCATCCTGAACAGTTCGGTGTCGAAGGCCCGCGACATGATGAGTGTAAGTCCACGCCCGACGAAACATCCCAAAGGCAAGGCCATGAAAATCAGTAGCGCGATTTCTCCGAGCAAGATGTAGGAGATCTCGCCGCGCGTGAACCCGAGCACGCGCAAAGTAGCTAATTCGCGACCGCGCTCTGATAGCGCGATGCGCGTGCTGTTGTACGTCACTCCAAAACCTAGCGCACAGGCGAAGCCAGTAAAGATAAATATGTAGACTAGAAGGTGTTCAGCCACCGTGGCGTAGAACGCATCGATAGACGCTTGGCGAAGCATTATTGCGCTGACCTCTGGCGTCTCTTTGAGTTTAGCGAATAGTAGCGTCCGCGCATTAGCATCGACCAGCAGATCCAGATATTCCACCGTTGGACGGACCTTAAGCCAGCGGTTGAGCGCATTGAGGTCCATTATTGCTGGCATTGCGATCGTCGTTTCGAATACGCCGGTCACCGTAATTAATCCAGCTGGTCGGCGTCCTTCGAGCACTTCCACCCAGACCTCATCGCCAACTGCGACACCGAGCTTTGCCGCCAAATAGGTACCCAATACGAGTCCGGCTTGCGGCACGGGAATATTCGCCCCGCTGGCGTCATCATGGATCGGTTGCAGTTGATTGGCGCTGCCTCGGCCGACAATGCTACCGCGATGTTTTCGGTTCGCATTCGAAAGATCCGCCGCAACAATCCTCCAAGCTTCCACCGCCATGACACCTGGTAGGTGTTCAAACTCGCGCACTACGGTGAGTGCTTGGGGCTCAGCTAAGCCGATGGTGACGTTCTGATGCTGTGCATCGAAGAAGAAGGTCTGAGCCACATAGTCGATGGAGTCGTCCCACTGTAGCGCCATCACCAACAAGCCTACCGACATCGCTATACCGAGGCAGGTCATCGCGGCACGCAGCGGCCAGCGTCTGATTTGGCGGAGGGCGATGCGGGTTGGTTGATCGACCCAACGTTCAAGTCCGAGGGCACCGATGCCACAGGATCGGTAAACGGTTGGCGCAGGCGGCCGCATGGCCTCGGCCGGCGTGGTCGCCACAGCGCGGCGCACAGCACCCAGTGTGCCGAGTAGTGTCGCGGCAATGCTGACCCCACCCGCAAGCAAAAACGCACTCGGACTCGGTCGATAGATCAATAAAGGGAAACGAAACAAATCCGCATAGAGCTGCGTGTTGTAGCGACCGAACATGCCACCCAAAACCCATCCGATGACGCTGCCGACTAGCGCCACCACGATCACAAACTTCGTATAGTGCCAGGCAACTTCAATATTTCGATAGCCAAAGGCTTTCAACAAGCCAATTTCGGCCCGCTCCATCGCGACGAGTCGCGACAGCACCATATGACTCAAAAATGCTGCAACGCTCAGAAAGATAACCGGGAGTACCGACGATACCGTCCTGATTTGATTGATTTCGTTCATCACGAACCAGTTCGACAGTTGATCGGCACGCGCGATTGCACTCACGCCCCCGTAAGGCTCAAGCAAGGTGTCAATTTCTGCCATCACGGGTTCCGGATCCACCGCGCGTAGCAGGCTTAACGATAGATCGTTGAAGGCATTGTCCAAATCGAACGCCGCTGCTAAAGCCGCCCGCCCCATCCAGATAACGCCGAAACGTTTGTCATCGGGCATTAGCGCACCGGGGCCGAGTGAATAAATGAACTCCGGCGACAGCGCGGTTCCTGCAACAGTAAGTCTGCGTTTACGGCCGTTAATGACGGCCGTAAATTGTGCGCCTGGACCCAGGTTGTGCGCCTCGGCAAAGGGTTCGTTGACGATCACTTCATTATGACGGTTAGCTGCTATCCAGCGACCGCTGCGCAACACCAATTGGTTGAGTTTGGGTTGACCTTCTTCTGGAATCGACGTTAAGCGGCCGATGATCGGTTCAGCGAAGCCATCGACATCTAAGATCGCGAAGCGCGCGATACGCGTCTGCACAAGCTGCACACCAGGTAAGTCGGCAATGCGCAGCGCCACTCGTTCGGGGACCCGGGTTGCGCCGGCGAAAATCTCACCGAAGCGGTAGCGCTCATAATAGGCGTCGGCTGTGTCACTGAGCGCTTCAAGCGTCGAGAGCGACATCACCATGACCGCGACACCTGAACCGACGACCAGCGCGATAGCGAATACCTGGCCACGCATTCGCCATAGATCTCTTAGTAGCTTATGGTCGAGTGCGCGCATTACATCACCACGACAGTTCGTGCGCCGATTGACGTTGCGCATTGTAATCCACCGCAGCGATGCGCCCATCGGCAATACGTACCGTGCGATCCGCCATTCCCGCGATGACCGTATTGTGGGTGATCACTGCGGTACTCGTTCCTAGCTCGCGATTCACTCTTTCGATCGCCTCTAGAACGAGAATCCCAGTCTCACTGTCGAGTGCGCCCGTTGGTTCATCGCATAATAAAATCTCTGGCTGTTTCGCGATCGCCCTAGCAATGGCGACGCGCTGCTGCTCGCCGCCGGATAGTTGCGCCGGAAAATGATCAAGACGATCCGCGAGCCCGACCAGCGCGAGTGCTTCTTCGGGGCTTATCGGCGCGCTGGCGATTTCTGTGACGAGCGCGACGTTCTCACGTGCGGTTAGGCTCGCGATGAGATTGTAGAATTGGAAAACGAAGCCGACATGTTCGCGGCGAAAAGCCGTCAGCTCACTGTCGCCCACATTAGTCAGATCATGATTTCTAAAATGGACTTGCCCTGCGCTCGGCGTATCCAGCCCGCCGAGGATATTGAGCAAGGTTGATTTTCCGCTTCCGGACGGCCCGAGGAGCACCACCAGTTCGCCTTGATGGAGTTCGAAATCGACACCGCGTAGCGCTTGAATTTCGACGTCGCCAGACCGGTAAACCTTCATTAGCCCCCGCGCGATCAGATTTCCCTGATCCTTTGAAGTTTGCGGCTGTGCCATAGAGCGGCCTGTAGATGAAAGGTGTGCAACAAAAATACGGCGCCTACTGCTACAGAGCTATGCGTATTTATACGTAGACGCGGCGGCAGATAATGTCGAGCCCCGTTCTAGTCAATCAATGTCATTGGCAGAGCAGATCGCCGACTCGATGTGCGGGACGAGTTACTCGGCGGTAACCGGTTTAGTCAGAATTGCATGGCGCCAAGGTCGGCAACGTGAGCCGCAATCGAACTAGCGGGCCTCGCAGTCAGCGGGTGAACGGAATCTCGCTGCCGTTGCTTAGTCGACGCGCGACTTCATCACCGATCATTTCGAGGGAGATGCGGATCTAGGATCACGCAATCCGGTTCGTAGCTATCGGCCTACGCAAGAAACGCCTCGCTGGTGCTATAGGTCTGAATGTTCCAGCCGAGCGCTTTTAACACTAATCGAACGGCATCAACGACAACGTGACCATCTTCAACTACCGCTATAGTAGTCTGACGCGTCACAATGCTGCCAGACACATTGATTCGCCTGGGTGGGTCCTTGTCGCGCCCGACCCCAGACGCCGCATGGCGCCGCGCCTTGACGGGGGTCAAAAGAACACTGAGCAACGAGATTCTCGATTGTTGAGATTAATCGATCGGTATCGGCCGACTTGTGCAAGAGCATGTGGTTAGGAAGATTGGCGTAGCGATTTCTTCAGCAGACGTGCCCCCTGTCATGAGTATGACTGGCAGACGATCGATGGTTGCATCGTGAATACGCAGGATGACTTTAACCCCTGTTTCGCCCGGCAGTCGATTGAAAGCACGCCGCGAATATCTAGTGGAAATTGGATCGCGCCGTAGCTTGATTCACACGACCCCTGCCCACTTCCAGTCGCGGATCTCGGGCAGGTCGTCGCCATACTTGTTGATATAGACGCGATGATCGAAAAGTTTATCGCGAAGCAATTGTTTCACGTAAGCAGCATGCGGAGTTAAACGCGGCACGCGATCAATCACATCGCCGACCAGATGGAAACGATCGAGATCGTTGAGCACAACCATGTCAAACGGGGTGGTGGTCGTGCCGTTTTCCTTGTAGCCACGCACATGGAGATTCTTATGGTTCGTCCGTCGATACGCGAGCCGGTGAATTAACCACGGATAGCCATGGAAAGCGAAGATAATCGGTTTATCTTTGGTGAACAGGGTGTCGAAATCACGATCGCTCAAGCCGTGCGGATGTTCTGTCTCTGGTTGCAAGGTCATCAGATCGACGACATTGATCACCCGGATCTTCAACGTCGGAAAATGCTGCCGCAACATCTCGACTGCGGCAACGGTTTCCAACGTTGGAACGCCGCCGCAACAAGCCATCACGACATCTGGATCACCATCATCGTCGTTACTTGCCCACGGCCAGATGCCGATCCCAGCAGCGCAATGTTTCATTGCCGCATCGATGTCCAACCACTGCAATTCCGGCTGCTTGCTCGCGACGATAACATTTACGTTATTGCGCGAGCGTAGGCAATGATCAGTCACGCACAGTAAGGTATTGGCATCTGGCGGCAGATAGACGCGAATAATATCGGATTTCTTATTCACGACATGGTCAATAAAACCTGGATCTTGATGACTGAGTCCATTGTGATCTTGGCGCCAGACGTGCGATGTTAATAAATAGTTTAGTGAGGCGATCGGTCGTCGCCACGGAACATCGTTCGCGGTGTCCAACCACTTCGCATGCTGACTAAACATCGAATCGATGATGTGAATAAAAGCCTCATAACACGAAAAGAATCCGTGTCGCCCAGTGAGTAGATAGCCTTCTAGCCAGCCTTGGCACTGATGCTCACTCAACATTTCCATCACTCGACCATCGCGCGCCAAATGCTCGTCGTCCGGGTAGATATCTGCGGTGGAGCAGCGATCGGTAACGTCGAAGACTGCACTCCAGCGATTCGATTGCGTCTCGTCCGGACTAAAGATGCGAAAATTATGTGCGTCGGCGTTTTTCTTTAATACGTCACGAATGAAAGTTCCTTGGATACGCGTCGCCTCGGCTAGATCAACACCAGGTTGCGCGACAGGGATCGCGTAATCTCTGAAGTCTGGTAACCGCAGGTTTCGTAACAAGAGCCCACCATTGGCATGCGGATTCGCGCTCATACGCCGTGCACCTTTCGGTGCAAGCGCGGCCAGTTCGGCAACGAGCCGGCCGTGCTCGTCGAATAATTCTTCCGGCCGGTAACTCTTCATCCACGTTTCGAGTATGGCGAGGTGCGCAGGATCGCGCATGTCCGACATCGGCACCTGATGCGATCGGAACGTACCTTCGCTTGGCTTGCCGTCGACTTCTTTTGGCCCAGTCCAGCCCTTAGGTGAACGTAAGATGATCATCGGCCAACGCGGGCGTTTAGTAGATCCCTCCGCGCGTGCATCGCCTTGGATCTTCTGAATGTCGGCGACGCATTGGTCTAGCGTCTGGGCCATCAATCGATGCATTGCATGCGGCTCTTCGCCCTCGACAAAATATGGCGTATACCCATACCCAATAAATAGCGATTCCAATTCTTCTCGCGAGATCCGCGCTAGTATCGTCGGGCTCGCGATCTTGTAGCCATTCAAATGCAAGATGGGTAACACCGCGCCGTCGCGACTTGGGTTAAGGAACTTATTCGAATGCCAACTCGTTGCAAGTGGGCCAGTTTCTGCTTCGCCATCGCCAACCACGCAGGCGACGAGCAGATCGGGATTGTCGAATGCCGCGCCAAAGGCGTGCGACAGGGCATAGCCGAGTTCACCACCTTCGTGAATGGACCCGGGTGTTTCTGGTGCCACGTGACTAGGAATGCCACCGGGAAACGAAAACTGCGTGAATAGCTTTTTCATCCCAGATCCGTCTTGGGAAATGTCCGGGTACAGTTCGCTATAAGTGCCTTCCAAATAGATATTAGCCACGATACCGGGCCCACCATGGCCTGGCCCGGTGATATTGATCACGTTCAAGTTGTAGTCGTTAATAATGCGATTGAGATGAACGTAAATGAAGTTCAGCCCTGGGGTTGTGCCCCAATGCCCTAGTAGCCGCGGTTTGATATGTGCCCGAGAGAGCGGCTGTTTGAGCAACGGATTGTCGAAGAGGTAAATCTGACCAACGGACAAATAGTTAGCCGCGCGCCAATAGGCATCTATTTTTTTCAGGATATCTGGGGTCAGCGACCCCGCCCCATGGTCACCATCTGTGGCGCTCATACCAGGCTCCTACTCGTTTTCTGGAACGTATCTCGCTGTAAGGCGAGACGCGCCAGCAGCGTCGACCAGGATTTTGCAAATGCCATGGTACCTTCTTGCTGCAATGTTTCCGCGAGCTCGGCAATATCAATGCCGATGCGTGCGAAGGCCTCAAGCCGCGCATCAACATCGCCACCATCGCTCGGCAGACAGGTAGTCACTTCTCCATAATTCGCAAACGCCAGTAGTGATTTCTCCGGCATGGTGTTGATCGTATCCGGCGCGGCCAAGGCTTCGATATACAACGTCTCCGCAGCTTGCGGATCTTTGGTCCCCGTGCTCGCCCACAATAGACGCTGAGGTCGGGCGCCGGCATTCTCAAGCCGCTGCCAACGTGGTGAGATCAACATATCGCGGTAGGCTTTGTAAGCCTGCATAGCGATAGCAATGCCAAGATGATTGCGCATTTCTTGAGGAACTTTGTCTATTACCGCCACGTCCCAACGACTAATAAAAATCGAGGCAACGGAAACCACGTTCGGATCAAGGTCGGCGCTAATACGCCGTTCGATTCCGCTTAAGTAGGCATTGGCTGCCGCCAGATAGTGTTCGGGCGAGAATAACAAGGTGACATTAACAGGCACACCGGCAAAGATCGTCTCCTCGATCGCTTTGATCCCGGCGCGGGTACCCGGGATTTTGATCAAAAGATTCGGTCTAGCTGCACGCCGATTTAGGTCAATCGCTGCTTGAAACATTGCGCTCGGATCAAAGGCCAACATGGGCGAGACTTCCAGCGAAACCCAACCGTCCACGCCATCAGTCGCTGCGTGGATCGGCAGCAGAAGATCGGCGGCTTGGCAAAGATCTTCCAACGCGAGTTCAAAGAACAATGCTTCGCCTGCCTTCCCCGCTCGGGTCCATCGTTCAATCTCGCTGTCATAGCAATCAGAATCGTTGAGAGCATGCTCAAAGATCGTCGGATTGGACGTTAATCCGGTCACCGACAACTCGTTGATATAACGGCGCAAGGTGCCACTCGTCAGCAGCTCACGGGTAATGTTGTCAAGCCAAAGGCTTTGACCGAGATGATGTAGCTGTCTTGTCGCGTTCATGCAGATAGCCGCTCCCACCGGGTCGTTGGTATGGTCCTACCTGGTTAGGTACAATTTGAGCATGCCGTCTACTTTGGGTCGTGGCTATTAGTGATAACCACAATAACGTGTGGCCAACTACCTGCAGTCGCGCTCTAAGCACCGTATATCCACGTGCCATATCGAGCCTAATTGACCGACCCAACAGACTACGGGTCGACCACAACGACCTAGCGGTTTTCGCGAATTATGGGCACTCGAGCAAATGCATAAACTATGCGGCGAGTCTGACCTATGTTGCCCAATCCGTTAGAGCATTATCACGATAACGAACTGGATTATTCCAAGCATGTGATCGACTTTTGGAATTGCCGGATAGAAATGCAATAAGTCCGGTGGGCACATAGACGCGTCACAGTCCATTTCGATGTCGTTATCACGTAAGGTTGAGCTTAGGAGTGTCGATCACGCCGGCAGTAAAAAAAATCGTCCTTGACGTACTGAAACCGCATCAACCGAATGCCCTCGAATTCTCGTTGGCGATTGCCGCCGCTGGTGCCGACTATGGTGTTCACTTGACGGTGGTCGAGGTTGACGAAAACACAGAGACCCTGCAAATCGTGATCGAGGCGTCAGCAATCGATTTCGACGCTATCGAAACAGCCATCAAGGACATGGGCGGCTCGGTCAACAGCATCGACGAAGTCGAGGTACGCAATGGGGGCGATCTGGCCGGGGTTTCGTGAAGTTGTTCGCAACAGCGCGATCGCTGCTTAGCATCTCGCGCGCACACGGCATTGTCCGGCGCTATTTTGTGGTTAACGGTTTCGACGGCGCACTCACCATGCTCGGCCTCATCATCGGTTTTATGATCGGCACTCCAGCCGAGCTTTCAATCGTCATCAACGCGTGTCTTGGCGCCGCGATCGCACTTGGCGTGAGCGGTATCAGCAGCGCCTATATTAGTGAGACGGCGGAGCGTCAGCGCGCGCTAGTGCAGCTCGAAGAAGCCATGCTGAAAGATCTGGGGGATAGTTCTCATGGTGTAGCGGCGCGCTGGGTGCCCATGCTGATTGCCCTAACCAACGGTGCTGCGCCGTTGCTGTTGTCGTTATTCATTATCACGCCGTTGTGGCTCGGCAATGCCGGAATACCCTTACCTGTCGCACCACTTCATGGGGCTGTTTTAACCGCACTACTTATCGTCTTTCTACTCGCTGTATATCTCGGGCGTATTGCCGGCGTCTCGTGGTTTAAGAGTGGCCTGCGGACACTCGCAGTGGCGTTCGTCACCGCGGGCCTTATCTACCTCTTTGTCGGCGGCTGACATGGCGATCCCCGCGTGGCATACATAGGAGGTGGATGCAGCGCTGCTCCACCTCGATACCCAGATAGAAGGGATAACAAGCGTCGAAGCCGCAGAGCGCCTTGCTTTGCGTGGCCCGAATACGATCCCTACTAGCCGACAACGCACCATTTTCGGAATGTTCTTCGATCAGTTTCACGATTTCATGATTGTCGTATTACTGGTTGCGGCGTTCGTCTCGTTGGCGAGGCACAAGACACCATTGCGATTCTTGTGATCGTGTTACTTAATGCCATCGTCGGCACAGTGCAGGAGTTCCGTGCCGAGGGCGCGATAGCGGCGCTACGTGAAATGGCGGCGCCCGAAGCGCGGGCTCTGCGCGACGGCAAATTCACTACTGTTACCGCCGCCGCGCTTGTACCCGGTGATGTGGTGTTGATTGAATCCGGTAATGTTGTGCCTGCAGATCTCCGCCTATTACAAATCGAGGAAATGCAGATCGATGAGTCCGCGCTCACGGGTGAATCCGTCCCGGTTACCAAGTGCCTCGATGCATTAGCGGAACCCAATCTGCCGCTCGGTGACCGCTCGAACCTGGCGTTCAAAAGTACGCTGGTCACGGTCGGACAGGGTCTCGGTCTAGTCGTTGCAACCGCTCTCGATACCGAGATCGGTCGCATTGCTGGCCTGTTGAATCAAGCGGCGGAGATTAAAACACCACTCCAGATCCGTCTCGCTCGATTCGGCCGCTACCTCGCGCTAGCGGTGTTAGCGATTTGCTCTATCGTGTTCGCTGCTGGGCTCCTACAGGGTCAGCCAATCGTCTTAATGTTCCTCACTGCGGTCAGCCTTGCGGTCGCGGCAATCCCCGAGGCTCTACCGGCAGTAGTAACGATTTCGCTTGCGCTCGGCGCGCGTAAATTGATCCGTTACAACGCGCTAGTGCGGAATTTGCCAGCGGTCGAGACACTCGGATCAGTGTCTTACATCTGCACCGATAAGACGGGTACGCTGACGCAGAACCGAATGACCGCCGAGCGCTTCGTCGTCGCCGGCGAACAGCGCGAATCGTTTCCTGGCCGAGAAGATGGCGCACGATGGGATGAATTAGGCATCGCACTCGCTTTGAACAACGACGTGATCGAGACCGACGGTAAAGCGACCGGTGAACCCACAGAGCTTGCGCTGTACACCGCAGCCCACGCCGCAGGTTTCGACAAAGCGTTGCTACAACAGGAGCGACCGCGCATCGGGGTCATTGCTTTTGACAGCGACCGTAAGCTAATGACGACGGTGCACCAATACCGCCACGGCGCGATGGCCTACATCAAAGGTGCACCTGAGCACGTTCTCGAAATATGCATCGACGCGGCAGGGCATCTGGCCCAAGCCGACGCGCTGGCAAACGAAGGATATCGCGTGTTGGCGTATGCGAGTCGCGCATTCGATACGCCGCCGCAGATCATCGATGCACATTCGGTCGAGCAAGCATTCACTTTCTTGGGCCTCGTCGCGCTTATCGATCCGCCACGGCCGGAAATAGTAAAGGCGGTGGCCGACTGCCTAACAGCATCAATTACGCCGATCATGGTGACTGGCGACCATCCCGGCACCGCGGCGGCTATCGCGCGGCCGATCGGGATCCTTGAGCACGCTGAGGGCGTGCTAACGGGCGCCGAACTTGATGCACTTTCGGACATTGATTTTGCGCGCCGGATCGCGTCTATCCGGGTCTATGCGCGGGTGAGCCCGGAGCAAAAACTGCGCATTGTTACCGCGTTACAAGAGCGCGGTGAATACGTTGCGATGACTGACGCCGGTGTTAACGACGCGCCAGCACTAAAACGCGCAAATATTGGCGTGGCCATGGGCCGCCAAGGTACGGATGTCGCACGTGAAGCGGCGGACATGGTTTTGCTCGACGACAACTTCGCGACGATCGTCCACGCAGTACGCGAAGGAAGGCGGATCTTCGACAATGTCCGCAAGTTCATCAAGTACATGATGAGCTCAAATTCAGGGGAGATCTGGACGCTCTTTCTGGCCCCGTTTCTGGGTCTGCCGATCCCGCTCCTGCCGATACATATTTTGTGGATCAACCTGGTGACCGACGGCCTCCCTGGCCTCGCGTTTTCGGCGGATCCAGCCGAACTTGGCATCATGCAGCGGGCGCCGCGTCCGCCCGACGAGAGCTTCTTGGCCCACGGAATGTGGCAATACATCATTTGGGTAGGGTTGCTCATCGGCGCGCTCTCGGTCCTATCACAAGCTTGGGCGATTGCGCGTGGGGTCGACTATTGGCAAACAATAGTATTCACCGTGCTGACGTTGTCGCAATTGTTTCATTCACTTGCCGTGCGCAGCGAAACCGCCTCGATATTCACTATTGGTCTGTTTAGCAATCGAGCGTTGATCGGTGCGATTGCCGTGACGATACTGTTACAACTCGCTGTTATCTACCTGCCTGCATTAAACCGGATCTTCCACACCCAGCCGCTACCGCTCGTCGATCTCACGGTGTGCTTTGTATTCGCCTCAATTGCGCTGTTCGCCGTAGAGATCCTAAAGCTCGTTAGGCGGCGAACCCATAGCGACCAAGATTGATCTAGGTCAGATCTAATGGGGAACTATCGCTTTAGAATTACCTACTGAGAACAATCAGGGATTGTTATGGACGTACGAGACCAACTTCAGGCGACAGTCGATGCGATGGTACAACCCGGCAAAGGAATTCTTGCCATGGATGAAAGTAGTCCCACCATTGCGAAACGCTTTAAAGCGATCAACGTTGAATCGACCGAAGAGAATCGCCGCACTTACCGAAGCTTGATCTTGGCAACGCCAGGATTGGGTGAGTTCATTAGCGGCATTATTCTGTTCGAGGAAACGCTCGCCCAGCAGGCCGACGATGGAACACCGTTGCCAGAGCTGGCGACACGCCACGGCATCGTGCCCGGCATTAAAGTTGACCACGGCAAACTACCGTTGGCTAACGCCCCTGGAGAGGAGATCACCGAGGGTCTCGATGGTCTGGCACAACGTCTCATAGGCTACCAACAACAGGGCGCCCGATTTGCTAAGTGGCGTGATGTATATCATGTCTGCGGTACCACCCCGACCCCGCTCGCGATCGAAACGAATGCCGAAGTACTGGCGCGCTACGCTGCGATTTGCCAGACACACGGCATCGTCCCAATTGTCGAGCCAGAAGTACTTATCGATGGCGATCACAGTATCGACCGCTGCGCTGAGGTCACCGAGGCCGTGCTACACGAAGTATTTCGCGCGTTGTTTAGGCATCACATTGTGCTGGAGCACATGTTGCTGAAGCCGAATATGGTGATCCCCGGCAAAACGCAACCAACTAAAGCAACTCCAGAAGAGGTTGCGCGGCAGACTATCAAGATATTCCGGCGCGTCGTACCTGCTGCCGTACCAAGCATCAATTTTCTTTCAGGCGGCCAGACACCCGAAGAAGCGACCGCAAACCTCAACGCCATGAACTGCTTAGCACAACAACCATGGGAATTGAGTTTCTCTTACGGACGTGCGTTGCAAGAGCCCGCTTTAGATGCCTGGAAAGGCAATGCCGCGAACGCCGAGCGCACCCAGTCCGCATTACATCATCGTGCGATGCTTAACCGCGCCGCCCGCTTTGGCGAGTATCGTTCGATAATGGAATCAATTTGACGCCGACGGACAGGGGTCGGCCACATGGTCCTAGCGGTATTCACGAATTCTCGACCCGCGTTCAAATTCATAAGATATCGGCAACACCAGAAGCGCTTTGTCTAAGTTGTTAAATGAACGAACATCAAGCGTAAGAAAAGGCACTGCGGATGCTTTGAGCGGGCCAATCGCTTCAACCGACTGGGCAAGCGAACGTCAAAAATATATTCAAGGAGTGAAAGGGGATGATTAAAATACTGATACCACTTGATGGTTCAATTCTTGCCGAACAAGCGTTAAAACACGCAGTCTCCATTGCCAAGACGTTTCCGGCAGAGTTGATCTTGCTGCGTGTGACTGCCGATTCGGACAATGGTGCGATCGCGCGCATGGATAGTGTCGATTTCGCGCTCTCACGAGTACAGGCGCAAATGTACCTTAATGAGCTGATCGACCAGTACGCGAACGAGCATTTGACGATTTCAAGTGAAGTCACCGAAGGCAATACGGCCGACGCTATCGTTAAATTCATGCGCAAGAATAAACCCGATCTCGTCGTTTTGACGCGATACGGACGCGGCAATGCGCACAGCTTCGCAACCGGCGGTACGGCACAAAAGATCGTGTCTAGCGCGCGTTGCTCAGTGTTGCTACTCGACCCGCGCAAACCGATTGATCCGAAACAAAGCTATCACCGGATTCTTGTACCGATTGACGATAGCAAAAGTTCGGATTGCGCGGTCGCCGTTGCGACAATGCTCGCCGAGATTCATGGAGCATCCTTGTTGCTGCTACACATTACCGAAGAACCGCGCCTACCAAAGGGTATGCCAGATACGCGTCACGCGCATCAGTTGATGGATGAGATACATAGAATAATACGGCGCGAAGCCGGACGACGGCTACAAGAATTAGCGGCTAAGATCCCGAAACGAATAACGGTCGAGACGCGCGCCCTGGTCGCCTCCGACGTCTCTTTTGCGGTCGAATCCACCGCCACCGATCACGATAGCGATCTTGTTATGCTGCATACTGACGATGTTGGCGAACAAAACGGACGCCGTTACAGTTCGGTCAATCAATCCCTGATCCAGTATTCGCACAGACCCTTATTCATTCTGCAACCTTCTGCGGGAGAGGGATTCGCGAGTAATTTCCGCTCCATTTATCTCGATGAACAGCGTCGTGAAGCAGGCTAGGCTGTGCCGCATGACGAGTCGGATACGATGGCGAATTCGCAAAGGAAATTTTTTCGCATAGTATCCTTAGCGAGCCGCAATAGCGGCAAGAAAATCCGCCGCAGTATCGAACGTCGCTTCGACGCGATCCTCCACGACATTGCAAACGACGATCCGGCGAAAATCCGTCAAACGACATCTGCGCGGTGGATCCTCGACAATAGTCATCTTGTACGGCAAGCGCTGCAGCAAATCGAAATTGATTTGCCAAAGGAGTTCCACCGACAACTACCGACCCAAAGTGTCGATCAAGGGGGCAGGACGCCCCGGGTGTTTGCACTCGTTGACCAATGCATCGACGACTCTGGTCTGCCGATTGATTGCGAATTTCTCGAATCAAAATGTCGCGATTTTCAGTCAACGAGCAGTTCGTTGACGCAATTAACGATTGGCGAGTTGTGGGCCATTCCGATCGCATTGCGCATAACCTTAATAAGAAGATTATGCGACGCTGCCGAATTGTCTCAAAACCAGACAGAACGAACCACGGAATTCGTCGACAGCGACATTGACGTAGCAGTGGTCGCCGGGTGCATTATCGGTCTTAGAACTGTCGCGACCTATAATTGGCCAGCCTTCGTTGAGAACGCCAGCGCGCTCGAGGCCTGCTTACGCCAGGACCCTGCTGGTTTTTATCGCCGTATGGATTTTCCCACACGCGACCGCTACCGAGGCGCGGTCGAGCGGATCGCTCGTGGTGCGCATGCCGAGCAGTGGGAAGTGGCACAAACAGCACTCGATTTGGCACAGCGTGCACACGGAACAAAAGACGCGGTACACCGTCACCACGTGGGTTACTACTTGGTGGACAAGGGTCGCCCGCAACTTGAAAACGCCGTTAAGTATCGCCGTTCGACAGCGGCACGATGCGTCGTTTGCCTGAAAAATCACCTTGCCGGATTCTATCTGTCCTCGATTGTGATCTTGGCCATTGCAGCTGCCATTACTTTATTCATTGCGCTCATGACCGACGATGCCCATGTCGCAGTTGCGGTAACGGCTGCGCTCATCGCGCTGGTCCCTTTGCTGTCAGTCGGCAGTGGCGCCGTAAATTTTCTAGTATCTATTCTTGTCGCGCCCGCCAGCCTACCAAAACTGGATTTTTCGACTCGAATACCAGCCAATCAGCAAGCTATCGTGGTCGTACCCATGCTGCTCAGCGCTGCACAAGATATCGCTGAGAATTTGAGAACGCTCGAGCACAATTACCTTGGCAACGCTGATACTCGTTTGCGCTTCGCGCTTTTGAGCGACTTCACGGATGCGCCGACGGCCACTACATCGCAAGACGAGGCGTTGTTAAACCAGGCCATCGCCGGAATTGACGGTCTGAACCAGCGCTATGGGGCGAAAAATCAGCACCCCTTCGGACTATTCCATCGACGACGACAATGGAATGACACAGCCAAGTGCTGGATGGGTTGGGAACGCAAGCGCGGCAAGCTTGAGGAATTCAATGAACTACTGCGCGGTAATACCGACACGAGTTATGTGCTGCAGCACGGCGAAGGCCTCAGCGATTTCGACCAGATCCGATACGTCATTACTTTAGATGCGGATAGTTACATGCCGACCGGTGCGGCGGCGCGTCTGGTCGGGACATTGGCACATCCCCTGAACCGCCCGCGCTTTGACGATACCGGTGAAAAAATCGTTGGTGGTTATACCGTGATTCAACCACGTCTCGAGACTAACCCTGTTACTGGCGCAGATACGCTCTTCGCAAAAGTGTTCGCTGGTGATGTGATGCTCGACCTGTATACCAACGCGGTGTCCGATGTCTATCAGGATCTATTTGGAGACGCAGTGTTCGCAGGCAAGGGCATCTACGATGTCGATGCGTTCCGTCAAAGCCTTAACGCGCGAATCCCGGACAATACGATCTTGAGTCACGACCTGCTCGAAGGCCTTCACGGCCGGGCAGGCCTAGCCTCCGATATTGTTTTGTTGGAAAACTATCCGTCTAACTATCCCGTTTATCTAAAGCGATTACACCGCTGGGTTAGAGGCGATTGGCAGTTACTACCCTGGTTATTGCCCAGAAAAAACGTCGCGACAGACGCCTTCGACCCAGGTCTGATTGGCTATTGGAAACTGTTCGACAATCTTCGTCGGAGTTTAGTGACGCCAGCAATTTTGCTATTGCTGATCATCGCTTGGCTCACCTTGCCTGATAATCTCGCTGCTTGGACGGTGGTGTTCGCGTTATTTCCGGGCCTACCGATTCTATTACGCATCACCTTGGCGCTGCGCACCAGTCTATGGCGTTGGGGAACCATTGAATCGAGCTTTCGTAATCTTGTCGAGCACGCCGGAAGCGACGCATTACGTTGGACCTTGGCGCTTGTGTTCCTGCCATCCGAGGCCTACATAGTCACCGACGCAGTACTTAGAACCCTGTATCGGGTGCTGATAAGTCGACAGCGTTTGCTCGAATGGACCAGCGCCGCACAAGTTTCTCGAACGATGAGTACAGGTATTAGCGCGTCGGGATATTATCGAAATTTATGGTTTGGCCCGGCAACCGCTATTGCCACCAGCCTCGCAATATTCATATTCAATCCACACTCACTACTCGCGGCTTCAGTGTTGCTCGTGCTTTGGATCTGCTCGCCACTGATAGCGCTAGCACTCGGCCGGCGTATCGAAGAACAGCCCCCACTTCGCCTTAGCGAAACTGATGCGCTATTTATTCGTGGCATTGCCCGTGATACGTGGCGATTTTTCGAGCGCTTCGTTGGCCCGGACACGTGTTGGCTGCCTCCGGATAATGTACAAGAATTTCCAGCGCGAAAGATTGCTGAGCGCACTTCGCCAACGAACATCGGCATGCTGTTGCTATCAACGATTACAGCGTTTGACTTAGGGTACCTTGGGCAGCGCCAACTCCTAACGAGACTCCGGAGCCATTTAGAAACAATCCAACGCATGCGCAAGCATCGTGGGCACTTATACAATTGGTACTCGACCCGCGATCTCGTACCGCTCGAACCGCTTTATATTTCCACCGTCGATAGCGGAAATTTTGTCGCCGCTCTAATTATCCTACGCCAAACTTTGACGGAGCTTCCGGCCACGCCGCGCGTCGTAGAAAGGGTGATTGTTGGGCTCACTGACGAACTCGCCGCATTGCGACGCAAATTATTCCCCGACGAATCGCAACCGCAAGACGCATCAAACTTAGCACTCCTCGATGTTCTAAATTCGGCCCAAGAAGTGTTGTCAGACGCACACGATCCACTCGCCGTGGCGCACCAATTCGAAGATCGATATTGCGGCGAGATCGAGCACGCGTTTTTAGCCGCGTTCGAGCAAAACCCAACGCGGTGGAGCGCCGAGGAGATCGCTAATTTTCGCGAAAATTCCCGAGTGTTTCGCCAAAGGCTGCGGATCATCTTGGCTGACGTGGAATTATTCTCTCCTTGGTTGGCGAGACTGCTAGCTACGCCTACCGTTCTTGTGAGGGAACCATACCAGCATCAATTCGCCGAGCTTGCGCGACATTTGAATATCGTGAATCACGAAGATAAATCCAGTCAGTGGTTTGAAACTGCTCACCGACTGATTACGAAAATGATGGACGCGGTAGCCAGCTCGATGCACCTGGAGCGCGATGCTGATGCCAACGCTTGGTTAGACTCACTGCAAAGTGAGCTCACGAAGACGCAAGTCGCGGCGCAGATGCTCAATGAGTCGCGACTCGAGCTAATCGATCTCATCGGTGTGCTCATCAAAAAAACTGACTTTCGGTTTTTGTACGATGGCAATCGGAATTTGTTTCGGGTCGGTTACAACGCCAGCACTGGCGAGGCAGACTCTAGTTATTACGACTTACTGGCCTCCGAAGCACGCATCGCAAGTTTAATAGCGATTGCCAAAGGCGACGTACCGCCCAAACATTGGATGCATCTGGGTAGACCGCTCACCCGTGTTCGCGGGCTACGGATCTTATTGTCATGGAGCGCAACTGCGTTCGAGTACTTAATGCCGCGCCTAATCATGCATAGTCCGCCATCCGGCCTGCTTAATCAAAGTTGTGCAGGCGTGGTGATGGAGCAAATCCGTTTCGGACACGAACACGGCATCCCTTGGGGCGTTTCCGAGTCAGGTTATGCACAATTCGACCCGCAGGGAAATTATCAGTACTTCGCTTTCGGTATTCCGAAACTCGGATTGAAGTGGGACCAGGGCGAACGCTTGGTTGTATCCAGCTACTCAAGCCTATTGGCCCTACCGTACGCGCCGCAGGAGACGGTACGCAATTTACACCGCCTCATTAGTCTTGGCGGCGCCGGTCACTATGGATTATTTGAAGCACTGGATTTTGGCGACGCACGCACACCGCGAGCAGCGCGACCACGGGTCGTGCAGTCCTACATGTCTCATCACCAGGGCATGATGTTAGTCGCGATAGGCAACGCGCTACACGAGGACGAAACACCGCGTCGCTTCCATCGAGATCCGCGTATCGCCAGTGTCGAACACCTACTTTACGAACGGCTCCCCTCACGCCTCCAAACGCGCCCGTTAGAGCGATTGCCGGCGTTGCTTAAAGAGCTAACTGCGGCGCCTGCAACGGTAGAACAATGGCGGGTCGAACCAGATACGCGTGAGCTCGCCATGCTGTCTAACGGGCGACTCTCCAGTCGGATTTCCGGCCAAGGTAGCAGTGCACTTTATTGGCGCGGTACGGCAGTCACCCGTTGGGATCCGCTAGCGGACGGGCCGACCGGTGGAACTTGTGTCTTTCTCAAAGATTTGGACAGCGACGAAGTACGCTGTCTAGGCGCAGATATATTGCCGCCCGACGTAGAAACGTTTTTCGCACCACATAGCGCGGAATTTCGCGCGCATCGCCAGGACATGCTGATGCGCATGACCGTCTCCGTCGCGCCAGCCGAAGACGTCGAAATTCGTAAGATCACCATTACCAATGATGGCCCGCGGCGCAAGCGCATCATGCTGGCCTCCTATTGCGAGCCCGTGCTGGGCGCAGAGGACGGCGATCGTCGCCATCCAGCGTTCAGTAAAATGTTTGTCGAGTCTCAGTTGCTTAGCGACGATGGCGTTTTGTTGTTTAGGCGACGACCACGTGAAACGAATCAGTCCTCGGTTTATCTTGCTCACGGTGCTGTTACGCAAGCGAGCTACGAGGAGAAGCGAGAGTTTGAAGTCGATCGTGGTGCATTTTTGGGCCGTTCCGCGGATCGCGGAAACCCCGCTGCGCTTGTGGATCCAGCTTACGTATTCAACGCGACCGCGAACGCCAATTTAGATCCTTGCGCGGCAATTGTTTTGACGTTGGAAATTCCACCACGTGCGACCGTGCAGTGCGCGTTTTTGTCGTCTGTTGCAGATAGTCGTAGCGGCGCGCTCAATGCGCTGAAGCCGTTCCAATCTTTCGACCGAATCGACTGGGCCTTGGAGGCGGCGCGCATGCAGAGCGAAAGAGAGTTGTCTGCGATGCGGACCGATTCGGTAATCGTACGCGCCGCGTTTCGCTTGTTGCCAGCGCTGGTTTGGCCGTACACATTAGCGCACATCGGCGATGATGCGTTTAATAATATTCATCGAGTTCAAGACACTTTGTGGCGTCATGGGATTTCCGGCGATCGTCCGATCATCACATTTCGTATCGATGGTGAAGAGGATCTAGGTCCGGCAGCTGATTTACTAAAAAGTATAAGTTACTTAAGCCGCAAAGGTTTCGCGATAGACGCCGTGTTTCTCGATGAAACGAAAGGTGGTTATGTGCTACCCATCAACGATCGATTACGCGAATTAATTGAAGGGCACCTCGCACCAGGTCGAGAACATAACGGATCTTTGGCGTTTATCGTGCCGGTGAGAAATCTTGCCGTCGGGGAGAAAGCGGCCTTGGTGGCGGCGGCGCGGATCTATGTAGATGCGGGCGACCGAAAATTTGGCGGCCGTTTAGGCGTGGCTGAACCGGATCCAGCGCGAATGCCGGCATTCGTACCGCAACCATCTTCCCCATTGACAGAAGACGCCGTCGATCCGATCCGTGGACGGGACGATCTTTTGCTGGAAACTACGCTAGGGGGTCTATTGCCGGATCTCGGTGGTTATTCAATGTTAATTTCCAATGAGTCGCGAACGCCGGCGCCGTGGTGCAATGTCTTGGCGAATCCTAGCTTCGGAACGCTAATCAGTGAATCCGGATCGATGTGCACTTGGTGGGGTAATAGCAGCGAGAATCGACTGACGCCCTGGAGTAACGATCCAGTCTTAGATAAGACTGGCGAAGCTCTCTATGTTCGCGACGAAGAAACAGGAGAGAGTTGGTCGCTAACACCGCAACCGCGACCTGATGGGTTCCCGTACCGCGTCACGCATGCCATCGGCGAAACGTTATTCGAACATAACAGTCACGGCCTCGGGCAGCGCCTGCAAGTATTCGTCGACGCCGAACAGCCGATCAAGTTCTTACGCATACGACTCGACAATAAATTGTCACGTGCGAGACGCCTTACAGTTACGTTTGCAGTGGACTGGCTACTCGGTAATAGTCACAGTAATAGTCGGCATCTCTTGTTGCCAGAACGCGATGAAGCGACCGGCGCGCTGCTGATCCGCAATGGCTTCATTCGGAATGCTGGGGACGAAGTCGCGTTCCTCGCATGCAATCTAAGTGCCCATGGCGTTACCTGTGACGGTCAAGAATTTTTTGGTCGAAGGCACGCTTGGACCGCACCGGCCGGCCTTGCTGCCGTCGGCCTTTCAGATTACGTTGCTCCAAGCGCGCGGCCATGCGCAGTCTATCAAGTACATATCGACCTACAAGCTAACGAGAACCGGGAATTTCATTTCGTTTTGGGCGCGGCGCCGGACCCGTCAAGTGCGAGAGCCCTGATAACGCAATCATTCGACCCTAGCTGGATCGACGATCGCTATGACGTGATGCGCGAGCAATGGGACGGGTTGCTTAATACCTGGCACGTGACGACCCCCGACCTTGCTACTGATGCGATGCTTAATCGATGGTTACTCTACCAAGTGATCTCGTCGCGACTGTGGGGACGCATAGGTTTCTATCAAGCTAGCGGCGGTTTCGGGTTTAGGGACCAGTTACAGGATGTGCTGGCCCTACTCGACACGCATCCGGCAGCTGCGCGAGAACAGATTTTGACCGCGGCCTCACGACAATTCGAGCAAGGTGATGTATTGCATTGGTGGCACGAAACGCCGCTGCGCGGCGTGCGTACGCGCTGCTCGGACGATCTCCTCTGGTTGGCCTACGCCGTTGCCGAATACGTGGAAGTAACCGACGATGCCTCGATCCTGCACGATACCGAGCCGTTCCTCCACGGTGAACCGTTGGGCGAACATGAACTGGAACGCTATGCGGAATACCAAACGTCGCAGCGGCAAGCGAGTGTCTACGAACACTGTTGCCGTGCGATAGATGCGCGGATGGCGTTCGGGGCACATGGCATGCCATTCATAGGCACCGGCGACTGGAACGACGGCTTAAATCGGGTCGGCGTAAAAGGTCAAGGTGAAAGCGTATGGATGGCGTGGTTTCTAGTTATCGTTTGCCGCCGCTTTGCGCCCTTGTGCCGCTTGATGCAGGACCAAGACCGCGCCGATCACTACACAACCATGGCTGAGGATCTTCTCCGCCGCACACAAACATCGGCATGGACCGGCGATTGGTATTTACGTGGTTATTTCGACGACGGAACACCACTCGGCGCACCCGGCGATGCGGAATCGGCGATCGACCTAAACGCGCAGACTTGGGCAGTGTTAGCTGATGCCGAGCACCCGGATGCGCACCGTGCGATGCAATCGGTTGAGGAAAAATTGATCGACAAAGACCATCAGTTGATCAAATTACTGACACCTCCGTTTCAGAAAACTGCCCACGATCCGGGTTACATCAGAGCCTACCCGCCCGGGGTTCGAGAAAATGGCGGGCAGTACACACACGCGGCCGTGTGGACTCCATGGGCCGCCGTTCAATTGGGTGACAAATATAACGCGCTGCGCTGGTTCGATTGGTTGAACCCGCTGAAACGGGCACGCACAGACGACGAGATTGATCACTACCGGCTGGAACCGTACGTCACACCGGGCGATATCTATGGGATCGACTCGTTAGCTGGCCGCGGTGGATGGAGTTGGTATACCGGCTCCGCCGCTTGGTTATACCGCTTAGGAATTCGCCAACTTCTTGGCTTGCAACGCCGCGGCGATCAGATCTTTATACGACCGTGTCTGCCGGCTTCTTGGCCGCTTTTTCACGCCACACTGAAGCACAAAGACGCTGAGCACCGTTTTGTCATTCACGCACCAACAGATATCCATGGAGATAAACTATTCATCATAAAAAATGGATTGTGCATGGACGTCAGCTCGATCGAGCTTCAAGCGGATGGGATTCACGACTACGAAGTGTTCGCGAGCGAGCTTGCACGGAAAAATTGGCTGAGCGCACAGCCAGCCTGAAAGTATCTCCGACAACACGAATCAGCAGACATCTTGATGCTAGAAAGAATGCGCACTACTGGCTGACGACGGATAGCTCTCTGTTACCTGATCGCCGCCGTTCGGTGCGATGAGGACCCAGCACTCGCCGCCAGCACCGTGGATCACGAAACAGCCGCTCGACGTTGTACACGCAACTTGAGTACCTCTAAGGTGGGCCACCACTATCGCGTGAGCAGTTCGTTACAGGTCGCAGAGCTCCCGTGACGCTGCCGGGCTAGCTGCGCCAAACATGTGCTAATTA
>JBLFWX010000038.1:0-44692 GCA_047611805.1 Gammaproteobacteria bacterium | reverse complement strand
CGCTAACGTCGTGCCTTCTGAACGACTCAGTGCCTTTTCAACTGCTTGCCGTTTGAACGATTGATTGTATCGTGCTCTCATCTTTCATCGCCTCAGTAGAGGCGACAACTATCCTGACCCAGGGGGCACAATGCCCCATAAACAGACACTGACCTTAACAACACCGACGCGGCCGAATCGAAGGTTAGAAAAAAACTTCAAGGGCGTTTTTGCAGCACACGATTCGCTGACCTGACTAAGGAACCAACAAACCTGAACGTCGCCGAATTTACTTGCTTCAGCATGTTTAGGAGCCGCTACCACCAAAAATTGAAACTAGGCGCCCGCGCGCGCTACTCAGTCTTATCACCCGCCCCCTTGACGATCATCATCTGTTAGCATTCATCTCATGATTTTGAGATTAATCGTGATTGCTACTTGCGTGTTCTCCGTGCTGAGCGCGGAAGCGGAAATCAAGTTGCGGTTTGTACCACCTGATTTCCTCGACGAGCCGGTTGTTGCGAACTCAATGCTTGGTACGACTTACGCCTACCGCACCGGCGACCCTCACGGCTCAACGACGTTGCAAATAACAGTCGTCACGCTGCCGGAAGCCGCCCTTTCTGCCGGAGAATTTTCGACTGAACATTGCATCCAGCTTTTTTTAACCGAGGTCGCCCGCAACCAGACGGGATTTTTCGCGGTGCCGACTGAACGGGAACTCGAGGCGGGCGACCTACGCCTGCGCCAGATACGTTGGTCTCACAAAAAAGAGAAAATCAGTTTGACGGGTGTGACGAGTTGCGGTTTCGACCAAGATCGCTACATCGCAATCAATTTTCAAGATACCTTGGAAAATGCCTCGACCACGTTTCCGAGCATAAGGAAGAGTCTGCGGTCCTTAAGAGCCGAACGATGACAACGAGCCCCAGCGACCGCGATTCGCGCCATCAGTTTCGCTACTTCGATTTAATTATGGCCGCTTTTGTTACGGTCTTATTGTGTGCGAATTTAATCGGCCCGGCGAAAGTTTGCGAACTGGCCCTGCCGTTTGCGTTGCCCTTCGTTGGCGCGACATTGGTGTTTGGCGCAGGCAACATCTTCTTTCCAATAAGCTACATATTCGGCGACGTATTGACCGAAGTGTATGGCTATGCGCGCGCCCGAAAAGTGATTTGGGCCGGATTCGCCGCCATGATATTTGCGACTATCATGACGCTCACGATACTGAATCTACCGAGCAACCCGGACGAACCGTTCAATCGGGTGCTGCAGCCGTCCTTGGAGATCGTGTTCGGCAACACGTGGCGGATCGTGGTCGCATCAATCACAGCCTTTTGGGTCGGTGATTTTGTCAACGCCTATATTCTGGCACGGATGAAAGTGCGCATGCGTGGACGACATCTCTGGATGCGTACGATCAGCTCGACGATATTTGGACAAGGAATCGACAGCCTGATTTTCTATCCGATTGCTTTTTACGGTATCTGGGACAATCGTACGTTGCTCTCGGTCCTGGTTTTCAACTGGTGCTTCAAAGTGGGAATCGAAGTCATCATGACTCCCGGGACGTACCTAGCGGTCGGATTCCTGAAGCGCAAAGAGCAAATCGACTACTACGACACTGACACCGACTTTTCGCCGTTCACTTTAGATGAACGCTAAGCAACGGTAGCTTTTGTCGCTCAAAAAAAACCCCGCGGGGGAGCGGGGTAAGTGGGGGAGTTAAAAGGAAGTTAACAGCTCGGGAATCTATAGGCTTAGTCCCTCAAATACTGGTAAGAGTTCCGTTTTCGTGTTGAAAATTGTCACAACATTGTGTCGGAATTGTTAAATTAATTTATATTCAGTAGGTTGAATTGATCTTCAAATGTAGACTCTAAGCTATATATCTTCGGCCTACAGCGCCTCGAAGAAGATGCTTGGACACCGGTTAGAAGATTTGGAGATTAAATTGCGCGACCAGCACCCGCTGAGTAACCTGCAGGCGAAACAACAAAACATCCCTGCTGTCGACATTTCGCGCGTCGGCAAGACATACCACTCCGGTTCTACAAGCCAGATTGTCCTGGAAGATCTTAATCTGCGTGTTGAACAAGGCCAATTCGTCGTGATACTTGGCCGAAGTGGTTCTGGTAAATCCACATTACTAAATTTGCTCGGCGCCATGGATAGGCCGACCACCGGAAGCATCAATATCAACGGTGTTGAGATTGGCGAGATGCGCGATCGCGATCGCACCTTGTTTCGCCGCACCTCGTTGGGGTTTATCTTTCAAGCCTACAACCTCATTCCAACCTTGAGTGTCCTTGAGAATCTCCAGCTGCCGCTCGCCCTAAACGGAATCGATGACGACTCAACTGCGATCCAGCTACTCGATGAACTCGGACTCAGTAGCAAGCTCGAGGCATGGGCCGAAGATTTGTCGGGGGGCGAACAACAGAGAGTCGCCATAGCACGAGCGCTGATCCATACACCCAGTCTTATTCTCGCTGATGAGCCAACCGGAAACCTCGACGTCGACACGGGGCGGGAGATCATTCGCTTGATCGACAATCTCGTACGCCGGAACGGTCAGACCTTAATAATGGCGACACATAGTCAGGAAGTGATCGGATATGCGGATCGAGTAGTCACTATCAAAGACCAACATCTGGTCGACGCCTAGCTGCATCGTGATGTCTAAGCTCGTATTTGTTTCATTCTCACGGCACCTACTCAAACACCCCTGGCAGTTGGGTCTGGCGGTGCTTGGGATCATGGTCGGTGTGGCTGTTATTGTTGCAATCCGATTGACTCAAGCGAGCGCCTTTGACGCCTTCGACACCGCGACACGAACGACAACAGCTAGTGCTAGCCATCGCATCATTGGAACCCGGGGGTGGATAGAACACGATTCCTTAGAGCGCATTGCGCAGGCCTTTCCGGACATTACGCTAACTCCAGTTATCATTCGCTCACTCGCGCTGCCGAAGTACCCGAATCGTGGCGTCGTGATGTTAGGGATCGATCCGATTTCTCGTGCGCAAACAACGCGCCGTAGCAACAGGGAAACCGTGTTATTTGATGCTCGAGAGCTAATCACCACACCAGCATCAGCCGTGCTAAACAACGTTACCGCTAACGCCTTAGGTCTAAAGAAGGGTTCCATATTAGAAGTTCGCATCGGATCTGACCTATCCAAGCTAACTATCGTAAGTGTGCTGCCTAGCGCCGCCCTTCCTGGCGGAATCGTCAACGATCTCTTAGTGGTCGATATCGCGACGGCTCAAGAGATACTGGGTTTTTTCGATGGTGTAGACCACGTTAATCTTCAAGCCCATGATTCAGAAAAACTCAGCAGGCTCCAGTCGATGCTCAGCGATCGTTTCGAGGGCGATCTAGAACTCATTGATCTGGTAGCTGAGTCAAGCAGCGTCAAGCGCATGACCGCAGCGTTCTATTCTAATCTCACCGCACTAAGCTTAATGGCGCTGCTGGTCGGCATGTTTCTTATCTACAACACGGAAACCTTTCTTGTTCTTCAACGTCGTCAGATCCTCGGACGACTGCGCGCCCTAGGGGTCAGTCGGGGCCAAATACTGGCCGCAATTTTGTCTGAGGCCGCACTTATCGGGGGCCTCGGCAGTGTTTGTGGAATTGCATTCGGCGTCCTACTTGCTAACGGGCTACTCGGCGTGGTCTCGACCACCATAAACGATTTATATTTCAGGACCTCGATCGATTCGCTTTCTATTGACGTGCCGACGTTAGTCGTGAGCTTGGTCATTGGCATCATGGCGACGATTCTCGCAGCCATCGTACCCGCGATTGACGCAATGCGCATGGAGCCTAATTTAGTTGTCAGCAGAACAACGATCCGCCAAGCGCGCGCGCGGCAGATTTGCGTGGTGACCGGTATCATTTTCTCGTTGTGCAATGTCGTTGCATGGCTAGTGTTGAGCATTTCTCAAACACCCACCGCGGGCTTCGCCGTAATTTGCCTTATCGTGATCGGCTTCGCAGCCCTGTGTCCGATAACGATCATTGCCCTGTCTTGGCTCGCTAGCGCGTTCATTAGCCGCACGAGTTTGCTGCCGGAAACGCTTGGCTTCAAAACAGTCCGCGCGACGCTCAATCGAACGGGAACGGCGACGGCCGCGTTGATGATAGCGACTGCCGCGAGCATTGGCATTGGCATCCTGGTCACCAGTTTCCGCGGATCAGTTAGTTCGTGGCTCGATAGCTCCTTGCGCGCGGACGTCTATATCGCCGACGGTCAGTTCGACAATCACTTCAAAGACAGAAAAATTCCAGAGTCTATTGTTCAGACACTGTCCCAGTTGCCGGAAGTTGCTGCGACAAGCAATGTGGTGCGCCGCAAAGTCACGAGCCAGGATCAGCGGATCGTTGTGTCAGGGTTTAATTTGAACGCGATCGCCAAACAAAGTTTCCACTTCAACGCAGGCGACCCGAATACCATCTGGCAACAATGGGAAACTGACGACGTCGTGATTGTGAGCGAGCCTTTCGCCTACCACCACAAAATTTCACTTGCCGAACAAATAACGCTGAATACGGCTAGCGGAGAGCATCAATTTCAGGTTGTTGGAATTTATCGTGACTACGCGTCGGAAAGCGGAACGATCTCGCTAAGCCGCCCAACCTACGACCGGCATTGGCGCACGGCAGGTTACGATGGGCTCGGAATTTACGCCCCACCCGGCACAAACGCTGAAGAACTTGTCACTGCAATCCATACGGCATTAGGAGACGATTCGAGTTTAGTCGTAAAGTCGACGAGCGAGTTAAAGAAGACGTCTTTGGAAATATTCGACCGGACGTTTCTCATCACGGACTTATTGCGTGCAATCGCTGTCACCGTGTCATTTATCGGGGTATTAGGCGCCCTTCTCGCGCAGCAACTCGAACGCACGCAAGAATATGGGATCTTGCGCGCACTTGGCTTCAGTAATATCGAGATCTCTCGCACGGTACTTACCCAAACGACTCTCCTTGGCGCAACTGCAGCCTTGATCGCAATACCGGTTGGATTATTAATCGGCCTCGTGCTTATCGATGTCATCAACCCGCGTTCCTTCGGCTGGACCATGACATTAGAAATTCCCGTGCAACTCATTTTTAACTCCTGTGCCATTGCTATTTTTGCCGCGTTTCTCGCGGGGCTCTATCCGAGTTACCGAGCCGCAAAGATCGAGCCGGCAGATGCAATGCGTTACGAATAAAATGCGCAGCGCCGTCGTCCTAATCATCATTAGCCTAGCCCTCGCGACGATCGGCTCGAGATCGTTGGTGGAGCGGAAATCGACCAGAACCGTCGCCAGCCTTTTGACCGAAACGGATCCTCCTCCCGGATTCAGCTACGCCATTGATCCAATAGAATTTGAGTTTCCTTGCGATCACAACGCGCACCCCGATTTCCGCTCCGAGTGGTGGTATTTCACCGGCAATACATCCACCGAGGACGGTCACGAGTTCGGTTTCCAATTCACTATTTTTCGCTTCGCCTTAAAACCAAGCCCATCGCAATCGCCTTCTCCATGGCGACGCAGCAATTTATATATGGGACATTTTGCAATCTCGGACATTTCAGCTGGAACCTTCCATAGCTACGAGCGCCAATCCCGCCCTACATTAGGCATAGCGGGAAATCAGGGGCGGCCATTGAAAATCTGGATCGCAGACTGGTCGCTAGAACTGAGCGACGAAGAATCGGAGATCTGGCATTTGATCGCCAAGCAAGATGGTTTCGCTCTCGATATTGTCATGCGCGCCGAGCGTCCGATTTTGTTGCAAGGCGACAAGGGTCTGTCAAAGAAAAGCGCCGCACCTGGCAACGCATCTTACTACTATTCAATTCCGCGATTGTCTGTGAACGGAACAATCGACACGCCCCGAGATGCGTATCAAGTCCATGGACAAGGGTGGTACGACCATGAATGGAGCACCAGCGCCTTAGCGCAAGGCCAGCAAGGATGGGACTGGTTTAGTCTGCAATTGGACGACGGACGCGAGATGATGTTTTATCAAATTCGAGGTCCGGACGGGCTAAGCGCCGGCGCGAGCCATGGCGTCCTTTTGTCGAATGACGGGACCCAATCTCTCCTCGACTCCGCCAATGTCGAAATTAAAGTGCAACGCTATTGGCGGAGTCTTCAAAGTGGCGCCCGATACCCGTCTCAGTGGCAAATAAAGATCCCGGATCAACATTTAGACTTCATCGTAACCCCGCGCTTTGCGGATCAGGAATGGCGAGAGAACTTCACGTACTGGGAAGGCGCCGTATCAGTCACAGGTAAATCAACCAACGAGCCGATAACCGGCAGCGGCTACGTTGAACTCGTTGGATACGAATGAACCGCAAGCGAAACAAGGACCAACTCGCCGAGAAAGCGCGATCCGAATAACACAGCCGCTAGCTCACTACGGTATAACTCGGAATATATTGTCGACCTGGAAGGCGCATGCGTCCGTCGGCGACGAATGTCCGTAGCAACGTATCGAGTGCTGATGCGATGTGTGAATCGGCATGCAATTCGAATGGGCCATAAGCCTCTACCGCGTTTATTCCTTCTTCTTTCACATTCCCGGCAACAATTCCTGAGAACGCGCGCCGCAAGTTGCAAGCAAGCTCGTGCCGCGGGATCTGCGAATTTAACTGCAGCGACTTCATCGCCTCGTGAGTCGCCTGAAATGGCTGCTGGAACGGGCCGTCTACGGTGAGCGACCAATTAAAATACGGCGCATCGTCAATTGCGTCGCGGTAATTGAGAACTTCTTCAGCACGAGTTTTTACGACGCTCGCAACCGTACTCGGCGAGTCTATGATTATTTGATATTTCTGGGCAAAGTCGTCGCCCAAGGTGTCCCGAATAAATTTGTCGAGCGCCTGAAAGTATCCTTCGCTGCTACGCGGCCCGGTGAAGATTAATGGGAACGGGTGGTCGACGTTATTTGGGTGTGCGAGTACGCCCAGCAAATACAGAATTTCTTCCGCCGTTCCGGCCCCCCCGGGGAATACAATTACGCCGTGGGCAAGTCGCACGAAGGCTTCCAAGCGTTTTTCGATATCCGGCAAAATCGACAATTGATTGACGATAGGGTTAGGCGCTTCAGCGGCAATGATACCCGGCTCCGTAATGCCGATATAACGCCCGGTTCTGATCCGTTGCTTAGCGTGCGCAATCGTCGCGCCTTTCATCGGTCCTTTCATCGCTCCAGGACCGCAACCGGTACAGACGTTTAGTTTGCGCAAGCCGAGTTGGTAGCCGACCTCTTTAGCATAGTCGTATTCAATCGGACCGATTGCGTGCCCGCCCCAACAAACGACCAATCCCGGTTGCTTGCCCGGATGCAACAGATTCGCCTGGCGAAGAATTCTGAAAACAGCGTTCGTGATTTCGCCGGGCGGCGCATCGTCGGGTAAGCCGGCAACCGACGTGTCGTTCGCGACAAAGACGATATCCCTTAGAACGGAAAACAAATGCTCTTGGGCTCCCGCAATCATTTCGTCGTCGACAAATGCTGTTGCCGGCGCGTTCGTTAAGTGGAGCAAAATTCCGCGATCTGCTTGTTCAATTCGAACGTCGAAATCTCGATAAAGCTGGGATAAAATCCGCGCATCGTCAACATCCGCCCCGCTCGTTAGAACCGCCAAGGCACAACGTCTGAAAATGTCATATATTTCATCATTTTGTGCAGCGCACAAATTATGAACTTCTGACGCAGAGAGCACGGCGAGATGCGTTTCTGGGCGCACTGTTGCTGACGCGATGGTATGGGTTGGTATTGTTGTCATTAGTCTGCTTCGCTTGTCGGATTACAAGAAATGGTTGAAGTCCTTTCTCATCATCGTATATTATTCATCTAAAGATCAGGAGATTAACTGATCATGATAATATCTACTATTAGGATCATGTTGTAACTTACTTAGTAACGACACTCAAAGGAGGGTTGTTGCACATGGCAGCAAATATCATGTCTGACGGATTCAGAGACCTGGGGGAAGAATTAAATCAGCTGGAAGAATTCTTTCCGTTGCTGGGCGAGATAGACCATCGGGACGATCTCGCCGACGAGGTTCGCGAGCTAGAGCAACTCTTATCTGTAGCCCAAGAGCCGCGGGATCAGCACTCGATGCAGGCTCTTGCCTATTTACAAACTCAGCTGGCCCGCAAACGAGCGCTGCTCGACGGTTTTTGAGCAGTCGCTCACGCAAAAACAGAGTTCCAGCTGGTGACCAGTGCGCGTAAGCGCGGCACGCTTCAGATCAGTGCCATTAGCACTTAAAGCCTCTCAACCCGTTGCCGCAGGTAGCGCGCAAAATCCTCATCGAGTTCTGGATGCTTTAATGCGAAATCTATCGTGGCCTCCAGGTACCCTAGTTTGGAACCGCAATCGTAACGCGTGCCGGTAAATTCGTAAGCAAGGACTTGTTGGCGTTGGAGTAGCGTCGCAATCGCGTCAGTCAATTGGATTTCGCCGCCGGCGCCGCGTTCGGTGTTCTCTAGAATGCCTAATATTTCACCCGGCAGGATATAGCGGCCAACCACCCCGAGGTTTGACGGCGCGACAGCCGGAGCCGGCTTCTCAACAATGCTTTGTATCTTTCCTATTTTGTCGTCAATAGGCTTTACTTCCACAATGCCATAGCGATGCGTCTCGTCTTTTGGTACGGGTTCGACCGCAACGACGCCACAGTTAAAGTGGGAATGCACCTCCACCATTTGTTTCAGGCAGCCGTTGCCATTACCGTCGATTAGATCGTCAGCGAGCAGCACTGCAAAGGGTTCGTCACCGATCGCGGGCTTCGCACACAAAACGGCGTGACCCAATCCCAACGGCTCAGCTTGTCGAATATAAATACACGCAACGTCTCGGGGCAGGATATCTTGGACGAGCGCGAGCATTTCGTGCTTGTTGTTCTTCTCAAGCTCTGCTTCGAGCTCGTAGGCTTTATCGAAATGATCCTCAATCGAACGCTTCGTCCGTCCGGTTACGAATATCAACTCCTTTATTCCCGCTTCTACGGCTTCTTCGGCTGCATACTGAATTAACGGTTTATCGACGATCGGCAGCATTTCCTTTGGATTCGCCTTCGTCGCGGGTAAAAAACGCGTACCCATCCCCGCCACTGGAAAAACCGCCTTGCGAACCACCGTATTCATTATTTATTCCCTGTAAACGTCAAGATATTCGTTTTTTCGCCGACTGTATCGTGAGCTTCCGTCAGCTCTGGAACGGCCTCAAATAGCAGCCGGCGAATCAAGTTTTCGTCGAATGCTTCACAGGCAAGCTTTAGTTCTTCAAACAACGATGCAATTCGGCGGATATCGATTTTAGTGTGCGCCGCCAACATCAATTTTTCGTGTCGCGTTGGCGCGAGATTTTCTTCGAGATGAAATAGTTGCTCGTGAAGTTTCTCTCCCGGTCGCAAACCGGTGTACACAATTTTGATGTCGACACCAGGTTCTCGACCGGAAAGCCGAATCATTTGCTCTGCTAGATAGCTGATATTGATCGAGGCACCCATCTCTAGCACGAAGATTTCGCCACCTTGACCAATCGCCGAGGCTTGGAGTATTAGTTGACAGGCCTCAGGAATGGTCATGAAAAACCGAGTCGCTTCCTCGTGCGTTACGGTTACTGGGCCGCCATTTCGAATTTGGCGTTCAAACAAGGGGACGACGCTGCCCGCGGAGCCAAGTACGTTCCCGAAGCGCACGGTAATGTATCGAGTCGTTGACTCGCCGTTTTTGCTCTCGCACATTAATTCAGCAAAGCGCTTTGTGGCGCCCATGATGCTACTCGGTTTAACTGCCTTGTCGCTTGAAATAAACACGACATTTTCGCAGCGATGGCGTTCGGCGGCATTAATGACTTCGTACGTTCCAAGCACGTTATTACGTACTGCGGCACGCGATTGCGTTTCTAGAATAGGAACATGTTTGTAAGCTGCGGCGTGGAACACCAGCCGCGGCGCATAGGAACTAAATAATTGGTCTAGCGCGCCGCGATCACACACGTCGCCTAGGAAGCAGTGCAAGGTCAGATTCGGAAACTTTTCGCGTAACTCACGTTCGATTGTGTATAAATTAAATTCGCTGTGATCAAACACGATGACTTTTGAAGCACCGAGCCGTGCGGCCTGGCGGCACAGCTCTGATCCGATCGAACCGCCGCCACCTGTGACTAATACTGCCTTCCCAACGAGCGCAGATTGAATCGACTGCCAATCAAGCTCAACCTTGTCGCGGCCGAGCAAATCGTCGATGGAGACTTCACGGATCTCTTGGAGAGAGACCTTTCCCGAGACGATATCTTGAATGCGCGGCAAGGTACGAAACGGTAGCGAGGTTTGCTCGCAGGTTTCGACGATATAGCGCATTTGCTCATTACTCGCCGACGGAACTGCGATGATTAGCGAATCCACGCTGTAGCGTCGTGCGATGGACACAAGGTCTGCGACTGGGCCGAGTACCGGAATACCGTGGATACGGGCTTTCAAAAGACTCGCCTCGTCGTCGACGAGCCCGACCGGTATATACGATCCGTCACGCAGCATGTCCCTAACGATCATCTCGCCGCCAGTGCCTGCACCAATCACGATAACGCGTTGGCCACCTGAAATGTTTCGCAAACTAAGCGAATGATCTTTCAACACTCGATAGGTCAACCGTGGCCCCCCGAGCAGAAAAATCAAAAAAACCGGATACAGAATTATGATCGATCGAGGGATCCCTTCCAGTCGGTTGTAGACAAACAACGCTAATGCGACAGAGACAGAGCCCAATGTTGCAGCACGAATGATGTTCCACAAATCGGCCAAGCTTGCGAAACGCCATAAGCCTTTGTAAAGCCCGAAATATCGTGCGACGGTTCCCTGGATCAACAGTACAAACGGAAACGCAACCGTTGCCGCATGGAGATACTCATCCGGTGGGATCTCGAAGTTAAAACGCGCGAACACGCTGACGAACCATGCTAACGAAATAGCCAGCGTGTCGTGGAGGATAACTTTTGTGCGGTTGCTAATTAACACGTTGCCTAATGGAGATAACGCAAATGCTTATATCGGACGACGGCCCATATAATAGCAGTTAAACCATAGACTTGGGTCGTCACAACGAGAGCCCATTCGGGTTGTATCACGGTGAAAGTGGCGACGGGGGCGAGAACTAGTAAGGTAACTAGCGAAAGCGCACCGACGAGGCGCGCGTGACTCCATCCGCCGAGAACCAGGAGTTGATAGTTATGCGAACGATGCGCTTGCCACCACGATTTTTTCTGGAGGATTCGCAACGCCAACGTTAAGCTGGAATCGACTGTAAATGGTGCAAGCAATATCAACCACACCCACGGACCCGGTCCAAGGTAGGTGTCATAAGCAACTAAAGCGGCGAATTGGAAACCTAGGAAATAGCTGCCTACGTCGCCCATAAATATTCTCGCCGGCTGCCAATTCCAGATCAGGAACCCGGCCGCGCTACCGGCAACAGACAACGCGAACAAGCTAGGCAGCTCGGCTCCGCGTAATCCGACGATAATCGCACCACATCCCGCGACAAGTAATGCTTCAGTTGTTGCATAGCCGTCCGCGCCGTCCATGAAATTGTACAGATTAACCATCCACACGATGACGATTGTCACGATCAACACGCACGCGAAATAGTTGATCGTGAAAGCATTGGCGAATGTTGAGCCCGGGGCGCGAAGAAGAACCAGCGCGAAGACCACCGCGACAAGCAACTGGCACCCTAAGCGAGGCGTTATTGGTAGATGCCGCTGGTCATCAACCCAACCCAATAACCCCAGCGCAACACCGCAAGCAATCCAAGCGCAGAAAACCGCTTCAGTTTCGGCGGATTTAATTAGTATGAACACACAGCATAGACTCGCCGCAATTAGCATTGCGGCCCCGCCACCGCGAGGCACTGGTGTTTTGTGCAGACTGCGTGTGTTCGGTATATCGACTAGATTCCGCCGCTGCGCATAATTCAATATGAATACGGATAGCGTAGCGCTCGAGATCAAGGCGACGGAGAAAATACTGATCGCGAGCATCGTCATTCGCGTCGCAACGACGAATAATGTTCGGCGGCCGCACGCAGTGATTGTTCGAGAGTTCTTGTTGCCATCCAGCCGCTGTCGGCAATAAAGCGTTCGCTGTCGACTAAGAGCGTATCGACAATTTTTTCAAGTTGCGCTCGCCGACCACAAATCGTCGCGACTACTTCGAGTAGGACTTTTGGGCACGGAAATAGATTCGAGCGGCGACCGAGTGCGCTCGCCATGGCTTGCGCCAAGGTGGCACTTGATACATCGACATCAGCCAAGGTATAGGTGCTCGAATTCAAATTCGAAGTCATCGCGATGATCAGAGCGTCAGCGAGGTTGTCAACGTCGATTAGACTACGGCGATTCTTGGTGCTCGCTAACGGCAACGGCAGTCTTCTATCGACGGCACGCATTAGGCTCTGCAAGTTCCCCTTCTGCCCGGCTCCGTATACCAACGGTGGCCGCAAGATGGCAAGTCGTGTGCCCGAATTACCGACAATCTGGCGCAATACTTGCTCGGCCTGCCACTTCGATCGGCCGTATTCGGTCGTCGGATCGGGCACATCGTCGGCTGAGAAACGATGTGCGCACCCGTCCTCAGCAATCGGGGACTGCTCGCCGTTCACCTTAATTGAACTCATAAACACGAAGTGCTTAACCCCTGCACTAACGGCGGCGGCGGCTAGTTGTCGCGTACCGTCCACATTGAGGGTTCGGTAAGCCGATTCGGAATCTATTCCGTCGCTTTGGTGGGTCCGTGCTGCGAGATGTACAACAGCATCTGTCTGTTCCAATGCCGCGTCCCAGTTCGTTCGTCCATCGATTTCTCCGACGACACGGCACAGGCACCCGTCAACGACATCGGCAACACGAGATCGCGTTGCTGCGATAACGACATGACCGTCACGGATCAATTTCTTACTCAAGGCCCGACCGATAAATCCAGTAGCGCCAGTAACTAGTACGCGCACTCGCTATCCCTTTGCTAACGCTTCGGCGCCCGATAAGCGCCCGTCAAAAATAATAGAACGAGAATTCACACCGATCTCTTGGTGTCGAGAAGTTCTCGATAGTACTGCAGAGTTTGCGCTCCGATATGCTCAACCGAGAAATATTCTTCCACTAAGTCGCGGCCCGCGGTTCCATAGCGTCGCTGCAAATCTGGAGTAGCGAGCAATGATGTGATCGCCTCGGCTAACTGAGACGCATCACGTGGTTCTACCAAGACGCCGTTCACTCCGTCGCGACAGACCTCGCGACATCCTGCCACGTTACTCGCAATCAACGGGCGACCGCAGGCCGCAGCCTCGACCAGGACTTTCGGCAACCCTTCGCGATATGACGGCAGACAAACGATACGCGCCTGTGCGTAAACCGCTGGCATGTCGTCCCTTTGCCCCCACCATTCTAGACTACCCTGTGCTATCCATTGCTCAACGACGGTGCGTGCGATTGCCGCTGGATTATCTGGATCATCTGCTCCGACGAGTACAAATCGACAATTAGGATGTGTCCTTTTTACGACGCGAGCAGCCTCAACAAACTCCTCGATGCCTTTGTCGCGGATCAACCTGGCGGGCAGAACGACAATCGGATCAATTCCGAAATCAATTTCGCAGAAGCTGAAATGCTGTGTATCAACACCGACCCCTTGGATCATCACCGAGGAACCGGCGCGCCCGATCTGTTCGGTTTCGATCAGCTGAAGATCTTCTTCGTTTTGCACGAGAACAGACACATTCGGGCGCCGCAATATTAAACGAAGTACGGCGACCACCGACCGTTGAAACCACCATGCTCGTCGATCAGTAGACGAGAACAGATACCCCATTCCCGTAAACGCGGCAACGAACTGTGTTTGCGGGTTCAAAATAATCGCGAGAGCACTTAAGAGTATCGGTTTATGCGACACCAAGTGGACGAGATCCGGTCTCGTTGCGCGCACCACGCGCAATAACCCGATGGCAGCCGATAAATCTCGTAGGGGATGGCGCAACGAGCGCTCGAACGGGAGCGCGATGCAGTGAAAGCCTAGTTCCGCACATCGATCAGCGTGACGGTTAAACCGTGTGGCCAAAGAGACGTCCCAACCTTTTGATTGCAAAAACAACGCAAGCCGTTGCCGATGCGACCAAAAGTACCAATCTTCTGTCACGGCAAACAATACCGTTGGTGCGGTACTTGATTGCGCCAATTCCGTCACGCGTTTTCTCCCCCCCATAGCATTACGAACCGATTAGCACAGATGCGGTTCGCGGATTCCCGTCGCAAGCTCATCATTCTACGAAGCTATCAATATCCACGATGACGACTGTACTTCGCTGGCGCATTATTCGCGCACGATCGTGACGCATCATTAGCCTTCAACCGAGCTCGTTTACGTCCGAAGACCGGGCACCAATTAGATCAGCGATCGAATTATCCGGACTACTAGAGATCGCCAAATACAATCGACGATAAGCGTCACGACACTGCGCGGTATGAAATTTCGCGCTAGCTCGTTCGCGCCCGGCCCGGCCCATTGACGATCGCAACGTTGGATCGGCGAGCAGACAGGACATTGCGCCCGCCATCGCTCCCGGGTCACTGGGAGGAACCACGATACCCGTGACCCCGTCGCTCACTGCTTCTCGATTCCCACCTACGTCGGTGACGATCGTTGGCAAGCCGTGCGCCATCGCTTCCAGGATCGCGTTCGAGAACCCTTCTTCATGCGAACCGAGAAGCGCAATGTCTGATGCGTCTAAGCAGGCACCTACATCCGCCCGCAGTCCGAGCCAGTGCACCGCTGAATCAAGTCCAGCGTCGCTGGTTTGTTGGCGAAGCTCGGTTTCAATGCCGCTATCAGCGCCGATCAGAAGCAACGTAGATGCAACCGTTGAATTGGTACGCGCGATCCTAAATGCTTCGATGACATCGGCATGCCCCTTATACGGGATCAAATTCGCGACCATGACGAAAACGACAACGTCTTGCCCAATCCTCAAGGCTTCACGCACTGCCGATTGCGCACCAATACGCGTCGGTACCTCAACGCCGTTGTAAATCACCGCACAACGGTCAGCATGTACACCTTCGTCGAGTAAATCGCGCAAGACGGCATTCGAGTTAGCCAAGATCGCGTCAGTACGGCGATGTAAGCACGTCTCAATGAACCGAGCGAATGGCCATTTTAGTTGGTAGGCATTCAAACTACGGCGACTCATTATTCGTACGCTGGGTGGACTAAATAACGAGCAAATTCCGCCAAGCAGGTAAGCTTCGGGCAGAAAATAGTGTACGACGTCTGGGCGCAGCCGGCGCAATGTGCGAATCAGATGGATGCCCGTTTTTAATAATCCAAGCCACCGTCGTGAATGATGCGCAGGGCTAAACACAGGCACGCCGGCTGCGACAAATTCTGGTTCCAGCTTGCCACCACCACGCAGGCAGTAGATCTGGACATCCAATGAACCGCAAAGAACTTGAGGTAATGTGTTTAAGAGATGTCGCTCGGTTCCGCCGACTTCAAGTTGTCCAATGACAATAAGGACCTTACGCCGCACGCTCATAGTGGTCATACCATGCCTGAAACATCAGAATTGGCCACAACAATTGCGACCAGTCGGCCTTTCCGCTTAAGTGTTGTAGCCAAGTTACCCTAACCTCGGCGGGATAGAAAAACCCGTCTTCGCGCAGTCGCTGCTCATCTAGTAGGTTTTCTGCCCAGTCGCGCAGTGGGCCACGCAGCCAATCATGGATGGGCACACCGAATCCCATCTTCGGGCGATCGATTAATTCTTGCGGGACATATTTGTAGAGCACTTGTTTTAGCAGCCATTTGCCGTCTGTGCCACGCACCTTGAGATCGAAAGGGATCCGCCAAGAATGCTCAACAACCCGATGATCCAAAAACGGCACGCGCACTTCGAGGCTTTCTTGCATGCTCGCTCGATCAACCTTTGCGAGTATGTCGCCAGGCAAATAAGATAGTAGATCAGTGAGCATCATGCGCTCGGTGAAATTGGGCAGTGTTTGAATCACCGCCGGTAGCGCCGCCAACATATCCACGTCCTTCGCGCCGATAACAACTTGCGAAGGTCGCAGCCACATACTGATGAGTGATTTATAGACCGCCGCAGAGTCGTTGGATTGGCACATCAAGGCCACTTTGTGCACCTTGTTGCCGAATTGTTTGTAGCGCAATCGTTCGGGCATAAACGGCTTGATCGGATCGACAAGCTTGTCTATCTGATTCGGCGGTACGGCTCCCGCTAGTTTGCCTACAATCGATCGTATTGATTTCGGCACCTGGTTGAACTTATTCCATAAGGTTTCTGCTAACAAATAGCGCGTGTAACCGCCGAAAAGCTCGTCACCCCCATCTCCCGATAAGGCAACCGTGACTTGCTCCCTGGCTAGTGCAGAGACTAAGTAAGTCGGGATCTGTGACGAATCGGCAAACGGTTCGGAATACATTGCCGGTAAATTAGGAATGACGGACTGCGCTTGCTCGGCGGAGACATACAATTCCGTGTGATCCGTATCTAGATACTCCGCGACTCGCTTGGCTTCATGCGCCTCATTGAATTCCGGTTCACCGAATCCAATGCTGAATGTTTTAACCTTGTTCGAGCTTTCTGCTTGCATCAACGCAACGACGGTCGATGAATCTATACCGCCGGATAGAAACGCGCCTAGCGGTACGTCGGAAATCATTTTGTCGCGAATCGTTCGGCGCAATAATTTATCAAGTTCGTCTATTGCGAAGTCGGCGTCCATCGACGCTCGTGTGCGCATAGATTCGACCGCAATGTCCGCCGCCGACCAGTATCGGATCGGCTCGCCGTCCAACTCAGTGTTTGCAGCGTCGATTTGTAAGTACGATCCGGGCAGCAATTTCCTGAATTCTTTGTAAATTGTATGCGGCGCCGGAATATAAAAATGCTGCATCATCAGGCCCAGCGAATCAGGATCAATAGTTGCCGACCAGCCTGGCATTGCGCGAATCGCGTTGAGATCAGACGCAAATACGAACGTGCGACCGAGCCTACCGTAATAAAGTGGTTTTTCGCCCAGTCGATCGCGCGCCAAGATCAAGCGACGGGATTCGCGATCCCATAGGGCGATGGCGTACATGCCTACGAATTGCGAGAGGCTTTCCTCTAAACCATGATGTTCGATCATTGCCAGAGCGACTTCAGTGTCGGAGTCGCCTCTAAAGGGGTAACCGCGACCTTCTAGATCGACCTTCAGCTCGAGGAAGTTGTAGATTTCACCGTTCAATACAATGACGTAACGGCCGTTCCCGGATTGCATCGGCTGATGACCCGCTGGCGAAAGGTCGTTAATCGACAAACGTCGTTGTCCCAGCACAATGCCGACGTTGGCATCACACCATTCGCCATGATCGTCCGGTCCGCGATGCGCGATACGCTCGCCCATGCGTTCAGCCAGCGCCATAGAACTCAGTTCATCAACGCCCCGGGGATCAAAAAATCCTAAAATTCCGCACATAAGTCTACGGGAAATTGACCCACAGGCGGTTATCGATTATCGGCGTAGTGGACATTTCAGAGACATTGGAAATAGGTTTTCGAGACATGAATTTAGCCCATATTTTCCGCGCGGACGGGCCGCAGGACTATAGCACACTGGACCACAAATTGATCTTCATGCGCGCTCTCGGCCGGTGCTTCGTTGCATCAATTATGACACTTCCAGCCCGGTGGACATTAGCAGATTTCGACATCCAAGGGGTCTCGATACTGAACGATTTCCTGCGCCTAGAAGTTGTCGGCATTGAGGCAATGCTGTAGTCCCTATCAACTCACGTCCGTCGCGTTTTCCTGTCATCTCGTTCAGTAAGTCACATAGCGTGTCGAGCGCGACTTGGATTCATTTAGCTCGTTCGCAATATCTGTTTCGATGATCCGCGCGACTTCCGATCGATAATGCAGCGGATCCCAATAATTGTCGTCTCGCTTGGTAATATCGGATTCGATCATGAAATCGATAATTCGAACTCCGTGCGTTCGTCCAATCTTGACTATGCGATCTTTACATTCGCGATATAACGTTTCAGTTCGTGCTAAATAAGCGGCGTGTATCGGAGCAAAAACCAAGATTGTATTCTTCGGCAGCGACGCTTCTAAAGCCAACATCGACTCAAGTAACGGATGAGTGGCGAATTGCCATTTCGGCTGCAAGCTTGATGGCGCTAGCTGTCCTGGACCCGTCGCAGGAGATTTTCCTCGTGGATATAGGCGCTTTTCAACCCATACGCGGTCATAGTTGCCGAAATCGACGGTGAAATCGCGATAGCCGCTCTTCTCATACTTCGGTTCGCGTCGACCGCCGACGAGTTCCAAAAGTCGCACGGTATTTTCAAGTGCCTTGTCGTTGAACAAGTAAAGTAAATCGTTCCACTGATTTTCGTCGAACATCCATTCTGGAAATTCGCGGAACGTAAATTTTTCGTACGCCTGTTCGCGCTTACACCAACTGTCGTCGATACCAACAATCACGTACTTTGTTTTCGCGTGATGAAGAGAAAATAACGCATGCACCCTCATTTGCTCGTATGCGGTCGCCGAATTCATCGCCAAATTAGCGAATCTAGCGCCCAACAAAGGATCGAGACGCTCTGGATTCAGTAACCTCATGGTCGAAGATCCAATCACCACGCTGTCGTATTGGTGATCACGTGCGATGCTCGGGAAAGCGAATCGCTGATTAGTACTTATCGGTGCGCGATCGAGCGGTAAGGAAAACGCTACATTGCCATACGGGTCGACAAGTAAAATCAACGCATAAACAGCCAAAACGAGAAAGGCGAATATCAGAACGACTGCTTGAATGAAAGACCGGGGATTCATTGCGGCTAAAACTGAAAGTAGATGAACTCTAGTCCGCGACCTTGCCCAACCCGCAGCGCGACGAGGAACAAGCCGCATGCGGTCGCGACCGCGAAACGCCGTTTTAATAAATTCGGTTTCTCGGAAAGCCCTATGTTAGTCGGGCCAAAGAGCGCAAAAACAGCCCCGAGGAGTACGTAATTAATATCGTCCCAGCCGGGATAAGGCACGCCAGTTTCGGCCAATGTAAACATCGCAACAAGGATCGATTGCGCATCCGTGAAATTATCTGCGCGAAACAAGACCCAGCCGACGATTACGAACGTCATCGTTAGTAACCAAGCGAGCGGCGCTGGTAACCGCAGCGGCACGCTGTTCCAAACTCGGTGGGCGAAAATTGCGGCGCCGTGCAAACCGCCCCACGCTACGAATGTCCAACCCGCGCCGTGCCACAACCCGCACAGCAGCATCGTTACCATCACGGTTGCGGCTGCCATCAAATGACCGTGTCGGTTGCCGCCTAACGGGATGTAGACGTAATCACGGAAGAACCCCGATAAGGTCATATGCCAACGGCGCCAAAAAGATCGAATATCGAGAGCTCGATAAGGCGAGTCGAAATTCATGGGCAAACGAAGTCCGAACATTGCGCCGAGTCCAATCGCCATATCCGAATACGCCGAGAAGTCGAAATACAATTGCAGACTATATGCCGAGGCAGCCAGCCACGACTCGGCCAATGAAATGGCGTTTCCGGCCGCAACCAAATCGAAACCATCATTCGCTATTGGCGCAAGCTCGTCGGCCAAGAAGACTTTTTTAATTAGCCCGAGAGTCAGTAGCACAAGGCCACGTGAAAACTGCGCGGCCATTCCTTTGCGGCGCGGCGACGCGGCAAATTGTCCAATAAGTTGATTATGCCGGACGATCGGTCCGGCAATGAGTTGCGGAAAGAAGCTCACATAAGCGGCGTACTCGCTGAGCCGGTAGACCGGCGCTTCGCCGCGTCGACGATCGATGAGGTAGGACACTTGCTGAAAAGTAAAAAAGCTTACCCCCAGTGGCAAAATGATACTCCACGGCTCGTGTTCGACGCCGACAAAATGCAAAACGCTTTCGGCAAAAAAATTTGCGTACTTGAATAATCCGAGCACTAGCAAATTCGCCACTATGCCTACACTAAGTATCCATTGCCGAGCCGCCCGTTCGTGCCACCGAACGATTAGCCACGTGAACAGGATCATGATTACCAACAAGGGAACGAAGCGAGGATCCCACCAGGCGTAGAACCCGAGGGATGCTGCTGTGAGGGCGGTGAGACGTGCGGCCTGGGATTTAGCGACGCAGAAATAAGCGATCAGGCTTAGGGGAAGAAATAAAAGTAAGAACGGTTGCGACGAAAACAGCATGGGGCCGGTATTCTACACAGACCCAACACGTTTCCAAGCTATCGGAATTAGCCTCCGAAGCCCCCTGGGTTCAGCAGCGTCAGGAATGAGCACGTGCCGACCGAGCGCAGGAAGTCGCATTACCAATCACCGGCCGACGTATTGCCCGCCACTCAAGCGTCGTTAGCGCGCGGCTTGAGTACTCACAACTAGCGACCAATACAATGGTATGCGAATCCGAGTTCTTCCATTTGTGAACGCTCATAGACGTTTCTTAAGTCGATAAAAACCGGCGTTCGCATCACCGCTTTGCCGCGCAACATGTCGATTCCTCGATAGACGTTCCATTCAGTCAACAGCACCACTGCGTCAGCCTGCGCGAAGACTTCGAATTGATCATCACAGAACTGGACGCCTTTCGGAAGCAAGGTTCGCGCTTCAGCCATTCCCTGTGGGTCGTGGACTTTCACCACGGCCCCTTTCTCAATTAACGCGGGCAGGATCGATAGCGCAGGTGCATCCCTCATGTCATCAGTTTCGGGTTTGAATGTCAATCCGAGTACGCCGATTGTTTTGTCAGTTTCGTTACCGCCTAAGGCGTTTCGAATCTTTTTGATCATGCGCGCTTTTTGGGCCGCGTTAACTTCGATCACAGATTCTACAATCCGGCATGAGGTGCCGTTTTCCTGCGCGATTCGCACTAAGGCTTGCGTATCTTTCGGAAAGCAGGACCCGCCGTACCCCGGCCCAGGATGAAGGAACTTGGAACCGATTCGCTTATCCATGCCCATACCCTTGGCCACCGCATGGACGTCGGCGCCAACCGCCTCGCACAACATCGACATTTCATTGATAAAGCTAATTTTTGTCGCAAGGAATGCATTGGAGGCGTATTTAATCAACTCCGCACTTTCGAGACCGGTAAATAGAATCGGTGCTTCGATGAGGTTCAACGGTCGATAAAGTTCCCGAAGTAATTTTTCCGCCCGCGCGCTTTCGATTCCAATCACAACGCGATCTGGACGCATGAAGTCAGATATCGCGGCACCTTCACGAAGAAATTCCGGGTTCGACGCCACGTCAAAATCCGCTTGCGGGTTCGTCTCGCGAATGATCCGCTCGACATTTCTGGCAGTGCCAACTGGAACAGTCGATTTGTCCACAATCACCGTATAACCGCTCAAGTGAGATGCGACTTGCCTGGCCGCTTCGTAAACGAAACTTAGATCGGCAAAGCCATCCCCGCGACGGCTTGGGGTGCCAACCGCGATAAAGATCAGATCGGCGTCGCCGGCCACCGAGGCTAAGTCTGTCGAAAAATTCAGCCGCTGCTCGCGAACGTTTTTGGCAACGAGCGCCTCGAGTCCGGGTTCGTAGATTGGGATCTGCCCGTCGAGTAGTTTTTTCACTTTCGACGCATCGACGTCCACACAAGTGACGTTGGCTCCGAATTCAGCAAAACAGGTGCCGGACACAAGCCCGACGTAACCCGTACCAATTAACACAACGTTCATTGAATCAAAGTCTCCAGTGATTCATGCCAATCGGACATGTCGCTCTATCGAGTCGCGCCTTCACGTCCATGACAATGCCGACATCACCGCGTAGGCACTTCGCAATGCCGGGCCAGCCAGCGTCGATGTAGGTTTGGTGTGGCACCGCGAACACGACCGCATCGGCAGGTGAGAGCTTGTCGTAGGCCAGTAAATTAACGCCGTATTCTTCATGTGCTTGCTCGGCACTCGCATAGGGGTCGTGAATTTGGACGTTTATTCCGTAACTTTGCAGAGCCGTCACAATATCTATGACGCGCGTATTGCGTAAATCGGGCACGTTCTCTTTAAACGTAAACCCTAAGACCGTAACGATGCTGCCCTTGATGAGCGTCCCGGCATTGATCATCCGTTTGATGGTCTGACTCGCGACAAACTCTCCCATATCGTCATTAATACTCCGACCAGCCAGAATGACCTGGGGGATATATCCAGTCGTTTGGGCTTTGTGGGTTAGGTAATACGGGTCGACCCCAATGCAATGTCCACCAACCAAACCGGGATCGAATTTAAGAAAGTTCCATTTGGTGCCGGAGGCGGCGAGCACGTCGCGTGTGTCGATATCCATACGATGAAAAATAAGCGCCAACTCGTTCATCAACGCGATATTGAGATCCCTTTGCGTGTTTTCAATTACTTTTGCCGCCTCAGCAACTTTGATCGTTGGGGCTCGGTGAACACCGGCCGTCACCACGCTCTCGTACACTTGGGCGACAATCTCCAGGATTTCCGGATTTTGACCTGACACTACTTTGGTGATTTTCGTGAACGTATGTTCCTTATCGCCCGGGTTGATCCGTTCCGGAGAATAACCAACGAAAAAATCCTTGCCGCACGTCAATCCCGAGCAGCGTTCAAGCACCGGAACGCAGTCTTCTTCGGTGGCACCTGGATACACGGTTGATTCGTAGACGACAATATCACCGACTTTGAGTTGGCCACCCACGGTTTCTGAGGCTTTTAATACGGGGGTTAGATCGGGCCTTTTCGCAGTATCAATCGGCGTCGGCACTGCGACGATGTGGAAGTCTGCACGTCGAATGTCTGCAGGGTCGCTGGTAAATAGAATATCTACGGCGCGAAGCTCGTCCGACTCTACTTCGAGTGTCTTGTCTAGTCCGCGTTTAAGCTCGGCGATTCGAGCTGCGTTAATATCGAATCCGATCGCTTGCTGATGGTGCCCAAACGCAACCGCAACAGGTAATCCTACGTAGCCCAACCCAATGACTGAGACTTTGCGCGAATGTTTGCTCATATGACTTTGTAGTAGTCCTTATACCAAGAAATAAAATTGGCGATGCCGTCTTCAATTGCGGTCGCCGGCTTGTATCCCAAATCGTCAACTAAGGCTTGGACGTCAGCATAAGTGTCCGGGACGTCGCCCAGCTGTAATGGCAGCATGTTTTTCTTCGCTTCAATACCGAGACCTTTTTCTATCGCCGCGATGAAGTCCATCAGCTCCACTGGGGAGTTGTTACCAATGTTGTAAAGTCGGTAGGGCGCGCGCGAAGTACCTGGATCAGGATGGTCTCCCGTCCAGCTCTCGGCGGGCGTCGCGATTGTATCGATACACCGAATAACCCCTTCGACAATGTCGTCCACATAAGTGAAGTCGCGACGGTGATTGCCAAAATTAAATACATCGATGGGCTTGCCATCCAAGATACTCTTGGTGAACAAAAACAATGACATATCTGGACGTCCCCATGGTCCATAGACGGTAAAAAAGCGTAACCCGGTAGTTGGTAACTGGTAGAGATGACTATAAGAATGGGCCATCAATTCGTTTGATTTTTTCGTTGCCGCGTACATCGACACGGGGTGATCGACGTTGTCGTGAACCGAAAACGGCATATTCGTATTCGCCCCGTAAACGGAACTTGAGGAAGCGTAGACCAAATTCTCAGTCTGATGATGTCGGCATGCCTCAAGGATGTTCATGAAACCCACGATGTTCGATTCTATATAGGCGTGAGGATTCTCAATCGAATACCGAACCCCCGCTTGCGCCGCAAGGTGCATGACTCGGGCCGGGCGGGTCTCGTCGAAAACCGAATTTAAAGAAGCGAGATCGGCAACGTCTATCTTATGAAAATCGAAATTTGCGTGCGGAAGCAGACGTGCGAGACGCGCCTCCTTCAATGAGACGTCGTAATAATCATTCAGATTATCGATACCGACAACCTCGTCACCGCGCTCCAGCAGTCGTTCACTTAGGCGGGAACCGATAAATCCAGCCGCGCCGGTCACAAGTATTCTCATACCGTATTTGTGTTCCTTTAAAAAGGCTTAGTCTACATTATTCATGATCTACACGATGTTACAAAGCGCAACAGACCACTTGATTTAGGGTCTCGAAAGAGAACCAAGTCGCAAAATAATCCAGTGCGAAATGATCACCCACTATTTGGCGCACTCATCATCGACCCTTAATCGGCCGAGATTTGATAAACTGATTAAAATTCGAATTTCAAAGGACGATCGATGACAACTGGCACTGCGCTGACACCTGATTCAATGACTGTCGATGTCGAAAATTTGTATCGCGAGGAATCATTTACCGATCTAGGTGCAGCCAATATAAAGCGCCTCACCGCAGTTGACGGAAATGGCAACGTGGACGCTTCGCGGCCCGCTCAATTTATCGGCGACACAACGCTGATGACCCAAATGGGACCCATTCCAGTGCAGTTCCCACTTGAAGCAACGACCTTGCGCGAAGCATTCGAAAAATTCCCACAAGGGGTCGAAGAGGCGATCGTGCGCTTACAAGAGCGTGCGCAAGAAATGGCTCGCGAGGAAGCATCACGCATCGTCGTTCCTGGCGTCGGACCGGGACCCGGGATGCGGCCCGGCAGATGACAAGCAATCGGCTACTCGGAGCCCCGACACGGTAGCTCCGATAGTCCACGTACACCTGCAGCAATCCCGCCGACGAACTCGAGTTATTTATAATTTTCAACACCTTAAAAATCTCCAATTTGCAGTGCGAACGAGGCGAGAAGACCCTCTTCGGCGACCTCAATTTCAGCGCGCAAGCAAGCGACATCGTGCAGTTACAGGGCAGCAACGGTAGTGGCAAGACGAGCCTTTTGCGCATCCTTTGCGGACTTGCGAGGCCGCTCGGCGGGACTATTTGTTGGAACGGCGCAGATATTCAAACCGATCTGCGTGCTTACCAAGCAGTCATTACCTACGTTGGCCATCGCCGCGGCGTGTGCGCGGATCTTTCACCCCTCGAGAACCTAAAATTCGCCTGTGACCTAGATGACGGACCGACTCTCCAATCCTGTCGTGAGGCACTTCAAATCGTGGGTTTAGACGACGTTGCAGACAATCCGACGCGTTTCTTATCGGCCGGCCAAGTCCAACGTACGGCACTCGCGCGGCTGCTCGTACGGGACACACCGATATGGTGTTTGGACGAACCCTTCACTGCGCTCGATCGAGCGGGTCGGGAAGTGGTGGAGCGTTTGGTCGAGGTGCGCGCCCAGAGCGGCGGAATATGTATTGTCGCCACCCACCAACCCATGTCACTGGACAAGCCGCAGCTGAAGATTCTGGACTTAGACGCACTATGAGCGCGGCCGTGCGATCCGCAACCGCGATGACAACGCGCGATTTAAGACGCTTTGCGCGCCGGCAGCAGGATTTATTTCAACCGCTGGTCTTTTTTGTCATCGTCGTCACCTTACTCGGCCTTGCGATCGGCCCAGATTCGACGATATTCGCCCAAATAGCCCCTGCCGGTGTATGGATTGCGGTGTTATTGGCGACGACTATTAACCTGGACTCCATGTTTCTTAGCGACTTTGAAGACGGCACAATCGAACTGCTGCTATTGAGCGCGGCACCATTGCCAGCGCTCGTGGCCGCGAAAATTCTCGCGCACTGGCTCGCCAGCGCCTGCCCGCAAATTGTGGTTTCCGTGTTCGTTGCAATAATCCTCGGATTCGAGTCCAGGGTCATTGGCGCGCTGGTGCTGACGTTGCTGCTCGGGTCACCCATATTGAGCTTGATCGGCGCGGTCGCAAGCGCGTTAACTGTCGGCCTTCGCGGTGGAGCGATGTTGCAGGCACTCATAATATTACCGCTCTACATGCCAACGCTAATATTTGCGACCGCAGCCATGCATAATGCAGCCCTTGATCTACCGATCGACGCCGAACTGTATTTTCTGGCGGGGCTAGCTATATTGGCCGCGACCTTGGCCCCTTTCGCAGCAGCGGCTGCTTTGAGAATCCGACTGAGTTAACGGGACGACTGTGAACCTAATTCCCTTCCACAAATACGGCTCGCCAAAGTACTTCTACGCCTGGTCACTCGTGCTTAGCCCATGGTTAACGGGTCTTTGCGTGCTCTTACTTGTCGCCGGTCTCTACACGGGTTTATTCGTCGCGCCAGCCGATTATCAACAAGGCGAGAGTTTTCGCATCATTTACGTGCACGTGCCGGCGGCTTGGATGTCCCTATTCATCTACGTTGTAATGGCAACGGCGGCGGCCGCCGGACTCGTTTGGCACGTTAAACTCGGCGATATGATTGCTAGAGCAAGTGCACCCCTCGGCGCCTGGTTTACGTTTTTAGCGCTGGTCACTGGGTCGCTCTGGGGTAAACCCATGTGGGGGACCTACTGGGTATGGGACGCGCGCTTAACTTCCGAACTGATTTTGTTATTTTTATATCTCGGCTACATCGGCCTGCAGGGCGCGATCGACGATCGCAGAGTTGCTGCCAGGGCGGGGGCGATTGTTGCGCTGGTTGGAACGGTTAATCTCCCAATCATTCATTATTCGGTCGAATGGTGGAACACCTTGCACCAGGGGCCAACCGTTAGCAAATTAGACGCCCCGTCGATCGCGCCTTCCATGCTGATGCCCCTGCTCATCATGGCGATCGCTTACACGGTCTATTTTATGGTCGTGATGTTTGCCCGCACACGTTGCGAAATATTGGAATTCGAGCGCAATGCCACTTGGGTTAAGGAACGTGCTTTAGAGAAAGGGGTCGTATAATGGACGGGCAATTTTTTGCGATGGGTGGTTATGCGTATTTTGTTTGGTTTTCCTACGGACTAAGCGCCGTCGTTTTGTTAGCCAACGCATTCTTACCGGCAAGGAAAGAGAAAATGCTACTTAACCGCATCGCCAAACGTGTGCACGGAAATAAAGAAAACTAATGACACCAACCAGAAAAAAACGTCTTCTCACGGTCCTAGCAATTGTTGGCGGGATGGGTGTTGCAGCTGCATTGATCCTCACAGCATTTGAAAAGAACCTGATGTATTTCTACTCGCCAAGCGAAGTCGCTGCGGGCGCCGCCCCGGAGGAGCGGAAATTCCGGGTTGGCGGGCTCGTTATTGACGGCAGCGTAAAAAGAGTTCCGGACAGCCTCACCATCGAATTTGGAATCACGGACACCGCGCACGAAATGACCGTCGCCTATACCGGCATCCTGCCGGACTTATTTCGTGAAGGGCAAGGTATCGTCGCGCATGGCCAAACGCGTCCGGACGGGATTTTCGAAGCGTCCGAAGTGCTCGCCAAGCACGACGAAAACTACATGCCGCCTGAAGTCGCAAGCGCGCTGGCCGACGCCAAGGCCAGCACAATGCAGTCAAACCCCCAATGATTCCTGAAATTGGACAATTCCTCTTAGCGTTGGCACTCGCGGTGACCTGCGTTCAAGCCACGCTCCCAATCATTGGCGCGATACGGGGTTATGACAACTGGATGGCGCTAGCAAAACCTGCAGCGCGGATCCAATTCGTACTCGTGTTGAGTGCCTTCGCGATCCTAGTTCATGCATTCGTTACGAATGATTTTTCCGTCGCCTACGTCGCGCAAAATTCCAATAGCGCACTGCCGACTGCCTACCGGGTATCTGCCGTATGGGGTGCCCACGAAGGCTCCCTGCTGTTGTGGATTCTTATCTTGTGTGGCTGGACGGTCGCTGTCACTTTTTTCGATAAAGAGCTACCCCGGAGCTTCGCTGCCCTGGTCGTGAGTGTCATGGGTATCGTGTCGGTCGGCTTCATATCGTTTATGTTGTTTACCTCAAATCCTTTTGCGCGACTGTTGCCCGCAGCTGGAGACGGCGGCGACCTCAATCCGCTACTCCAAGATCCCGGTCTAATCATCCACCCTCCGATGCTGTATATCGGATATGTAGGCACCTCGGTGGCGTTCGGTTTCGCGATCGCGGCACTTATCCAAGGACGCATTACGGCACAGGCCGCCCGATGGATCCGACCGTGGGCGATTGGCAGTTGGATCTTTCTCACGATCGGCATTGCCCTCGGCAGCTGGTGGGCGTACTACGAGCTCGGTTGGGGCGGCTGGTGGTTTTGGGATCCGGTTGAAAACGCCTCGTTTATGCCTTGGTTGCTCGGCACGGCGCTCATACACTCTCTGGCAGTCACCGAGAAACGCGGTGCGTTTAAAAATTGGACGATATTGCTGGCACTAGCGACCTTCGCGCTAAGTCTGCTTGGCACGTTCCTCGTGCGCTCTGGTGTGCTGACCTCGGTTCATGCCTTCGCAACTGATCCGGGCCGCGGGGTATTCGTCTTAGTGTTACTGGGGACGGTAATCGGCGGTTCATTAATCCTGTACGCTTGGCGTGGCCCGTCGACGTTTGCAGGCGGCCGCTACGAACCCGTCTCACGCGAAATATTTCTGCTGCTCAATAGCGCGCTATTAGCCGTCGCCACAGCAACTGTGCTCCTTGGCACCCTGTACCCGTTGTTCCTCGAGGCATTAGGTCTCGGAAAAATTTCAGTAGGTCCGCCCTATTTCAACGTGGTATTCAGTGCGGTAATGCTCCCGCTGATTGCCCTCATGGGGTTTGGCCAATTTTCGCGCTGGAAATCCGATTCTCTCCGACGGCTCGCGATCCAGGTGAAATATGCGTTCGTCGCGGCCATAGGAATTGCGATCGTCGCAGTCATGTTATTAGGTGGTGAAAAAATCGTGTCTGCGGGTATTGGCATCGGCTTTGGCGCGTGGATTATGGTGACGATCGTCGCCGGAATCTTCGAGCGCTGCCGTAACCGCCGGAATCCGTGGTATGCGTTTTTCCACCTACCGCGTGCCTTTGTCGGTCAGTGTATTGCGCACGTAGGTTTCGCGAGTACGGTGATCGGGGTGGTCATCACGAGTTTCTACACGGTAGATCTACATCAAAAGCTCGCGCCCGGCGAACAGGCGACGATCGCCAATTACGAATTTCATTTCACCAAGCTGAGCTCATTCGATGGCCCGAACTACAAAGTCACCGAGGCAACTTTCGAGATTTATCGAGACGGACAACTGGTCGATGTACTCAAGCCGCAAAAACGTTTGTATCTCGTGCGCAATATGCCCATGACGGAAGCGGGGATCGCCCCCGGATTCACACGTGATCTCTACGTTGCTCTTGGTGAGCCGCTCGCCGACGGCGCCTGGAGTGTCCGAATGCACTTCAAGCCGTTTATTCGTTGGATATGGCTCGGCGCGATCTTAATGGCGCTTGGCGGTTTTATCGCGATATTCGATCCGCGCCTTCGCAGTCCATCCGCTGTGCGACGGGAAGCAATTGCTCCCGCGCAACCGTCGTCCGACTAGTCGCTCGAACCTGCCATGCGCTACGCGATACCCATCGCCGTGTTCGTTGTTCTTGTCGCTGTACTCGCGATCGGGCTGACCTTAGACCCCCGTTATGTCCCGTCGCCATTAATCGATAAACCGCTACCGGCATTTGCGTTGCCCGAGTTACACAATACTGAGATCGTACTCACTGCAGACGACCTCACGAAGCGCCCGCGTTTGCTAAATGTCTGGGCGTCGTGGTGTGTGGCGTGCAGAGTCGAACACCCGTTGTTGATCGATTTTGCCAAAACCGGACGCTTCGATATCGTCGGACTAAATTACAAAGATGAACGCAAAGATGCGTTGGCTTGGCTAAACCGTCACGGTAATCCTTATACGCAGATTGTCTATGACCGGGTTGGGCGTCTAGGTCTCGACCTCGGGGTCTACGGCGTGCCAGAAACCTTTGTCATTGATCGCCGCGGCATCATCCGTTACAAACAGGTCGGTCCCGTCACTGACACCGCGCTTCGCGAGGTGATCATTCCACTATTAGAGCAATTGGCGAGCCAACCATGAGGAAGATTCTTGTTTTGAGCATAATTGCCCTTCTGTGGGTATCGAGTGTGCAAGCGGCAGATATCCCGGTAGATTTCGATTCACCTAGCGACCAACTTCGATACAACAAACTACTCGAAGAATTACGATGCTTGGTTTGCCAAAATCAATCTCTCGCAGATTCTCACGCAGAGCTCGCACAAGATTTACGCACCGAAGTCTACAACATGATCGTGTCTGGCCAAGGTAACGCAGACATCGTTAAATTCATGGTGGAACGCTACGGAGATTTCGTTCTTTACAAACCGCCGATGAACACGACAACTTGGTTACTCTGGTTCGGCCCCGCCCTACTAGTGATCACCGCTTTGATGATCGTCGTTGTGGCCGCGCGCAAAAACAAAGCGCAACGTGCACCGTTAAGTGACGCCGATCGCGACAATATTCGACGCTTGATCAACACCAATGACAATGGGGACGCTTAGACTGTCTGATGGAACTATTTTGGATTATCTCCGCCGTCCTTCTCCTTTTCGTTCTTGCAAGCTTAGTAACTGCCCTGCTACGTCCCGGTCGTGGATCAGCGGAACTCGGCACGAACAAATTGTTGCACGAATCACGACTCACAGAGCTACGTCGCGACATTGAAGACCAGGTAATCGCAGAAGAAGAATTAGCAACCGCTACGGAAGAAATCGACCGCGCATTACTTGACGAAACCGGTGCGGGGCCGAGGCCATCGAACGCACCGAACGATGCGGCCAAGTGGTTGACAGTTGCCGTCATACTCGTCGTAGTCCCAGCAATTACTTTCTTCACTTACTTTCAACTCGGTGAACCTGATGTCGCGTTAGGCAATATGCCGACTCAATCCGAACCAGATATCGCTCAACAACAAATTGAGGACATGCTGGCGAGCCTTCAGCAGCGCCTGGTAGACAATCCGCAGGATCCTGAAGGATGGCTATTGCTCGGCCGCTCATTGCTGGCCTTAGGACGTTACCAAGAAGCCGCCACCGCGTTAGCCAAAACCCACGAACTCGTCGGCGACATTCCCCAGGTCCTGTTGCACTATGCCGACGCACTTGCAATGGCGAATGGTGGTCGAATCACCGACCAGGGTAGAAAACTCGTTCTTAAAACACTCGAAATCGAACCAGACAATATCACTGCGCTATGGCTCGCTGGGCTTGCTGCCCGCGAGGCCGGCGAGAACGACCAAGCACTAGCTTATCTAGGCCACGCCCGTGGGCTGCGCGCCGCAACAGGCTCGTCGACGGTAGAGCTTGATCAGGCTATCGAAGAGATACAAGGCGCGCCGGTTGAATCCATTAAACCCCTATCTCTGGCGACTTCAATTGACGTATCGGTGACTGTCGCGCCAGAGCTGATTTCAAAGATCGAGCCTAACGCCACTTTGTTTGTGTTCGCTCGCACGCCGAACACCGGTGGCCCGCCCCTCGCAGTTTCCCGCACAACGGCTGCAAGTCTACCGCTATCGGTCACCTTGGATGAGACAATGGCGATGGCACCCATGTTCAAGCTGCAGGCCGGGCAGACGGTAACCGTTACTGCTCGAATTTCTAAATCAGGAACCCCAGGAGCGACCCCAGGCGACTTGCAAGGTGTATCCGAGTCGCTGATTGTCGGCGACGTGAAATCAATCCAGGTCGTCATTAACGCGATAGTCGAATAACGAAAATCTAAGACTGTTTTTTCAGTACGTTCACCCGCATTGGGGCGCTAAATCGTGCACCGTCTTGCGTTTGCGATTGTTCGAATCTCTTCTTCACTAAATTGTGCAAATCCACATCGAGTTGATGATCCGAGTGGGTAACGTTAATCACTTTGTATTCGAAGTCCGCGAAATCTTCAAATCGCACAAGCGAATTGAAAAATATTTCCTCCGCACTCGAGAACTGCCCAGACGAGACCGCACGACAGGTTGCATCGAACGCGGCGCGGCGGACTTTTTCCTCGTCATGAAAAAGTCGCAATATTTCGTTAAACGGACCAGCAAATACAGGTTCCGATAGATACAGCAACCCGCCCGGTTTTAGAACCCTGGAAATTTCTGCGAAGGCCAGATCGAGATCATCTAAAGGCACGTGATGCAAAGATTTAAACATCATCACAACGTCGAAAGTACCGTCTGGTTCCGCTATCGCTTGGGCCCCACCGAACTTGAATGAAATATTCGAGCTAGCTAACAGTTCGTTCTTGCGATGTTGGATGGCATCAATTTCATAGGCCGTGATGCTGGCACTCGGTTCGTGGGATGCGATCGCCACCGTATGCACAGCCGTACCACAACCGAGTTCAAGAATTTTTGCGCCTCCCAGAGGCAAACATTGCCGATAGATGGCGGCCTCATCGCACTCGCGCTCATTGTTGGTGCCAGCAATTCGCAACGGGACTTCCGAAATAGACATTACGCTCACGACCTCCCATCCGATGAAGTTGGAAATAGATGCATCACAGTATGTGACTCTGTCAGTTATTCTAGGACGATGTCTACGCAAGATAGCGCAAACACGTTGAATTGTCGCTGACGCGGCATTAATTACAGCACAATGATTCTCGTGTCTAATATCGCGTATCGCTTCGCGCGTTGTACAATTACGAGATCGATTTAAGAGCAAAAGCGCTGCGTAATCATCGCACTCACAGCCCACGAAGCGACAATAGAATATGCGTAGGAATTCGCGAAGCACCCGGTTTGTCACGGCCAGCCAACCGGGAATCAATTCATATATCACATCATGATCCAGCCTGATGAAACCGCTTTAATCGCAGGTCTGGTGCTGTTCGGAATACTCTTGACGGCGACAATAATCTATTTTTCGATTAAGATTTCGAAACGCGACACGGACCGAATACAAGCGTTTATTAAGCATCTAGGGTTCACGATACCTGAGCTTGGTGAAATTCACCGCGCGCGATTTTCCGACATCGAGATTAGCTATCGTTACACGCAGTTAGGTCGCGGCAAAAAGCTTGAATTTTCAGTTTGGGTTGAACATGCGAATCTTGGGTTCCTTAAAGTACGTGGCGAATCTGGATTTGATCGCGCATTTAAACGGATTAGCATTGTCGCAGAGGTGCAAACGCAGGACCCCATATTCGACAGCGCGTTTTTTATCGACACCTCCGAGCCCAATGTTGCCCAGGCGTTCCTCACTAGACAATCTAACCGCGAAGCCATCGACAAAATCATGCAAAGCGGTTTTGACAACGTCGCTATCAGCAAAGACAAGATTCTCGCTCAAGTAACCAATCCGCAGCTCGACACTGACAATACCGCACGCATCAGAGATGTCGTTGAAGGCCTTTACGCTTTATCGATCGACCAACCAGCAGTCGCCGCGCACCTCGGTCGAGACGTTCGCGTTGACTGGAAGATCCGAACCTGGACGATGTACATTGTTCTAGGTCTGCTTGCGACCATAGGCACTGCCCTCGTCTTTTTCGGATCGAGAATTTTTCAGCCGCTCGATGCGGCAACAGTATTCAAACACAGCCTCGGCTATGCAAGCCTCCCATTCGTCGTTTCCGTCTTCGTCTTAATTGCATACTTACGCGGGCGTTCCACCTCGCACGTCCATTTACTGATCAGCGGCCTGATAGCCATAATCGCCTGGCCGTTGTTCAGTTGTGGCGCGTTAATGGTCGCAAACGGATTTAATGACGACAGCTTGGATACGCACCATCAGGGTAGGATCGAGAAAAATGGTCGCGTACGAACAAGGGCAACACGACCTATAAGGTCAAAATTCGCAGCTGGCGTCCAGGGCGGCAATACGAAGATCCCGTTGTCCCCAGGACTCTTTACCAACAAGCAAATGTCACAAGCGACGATTTGGTGGTGACGACCCGAACGGGTAATTATGGCTACGAGTGGGTCTCGGCGCCGCTGGTCTTAGCGTCCCTCGCCTCAAACTCTGCCGGGCATCACCCTGGAAACCAATTGGAAAATAATGAACAAAGAAATTTTTAACCAGAATCTACTGCGCTTTCTCGACGGATCGCCAACGCCATTTCATGCGCTCGCGAACCTTTGCACAACATTGCGAAGCGCCGGTTACGAAGCGCTCCTGGAAACAGACAAATGGAATATTTCGCCGCCAGGAAAATATTTCGTCACGCGCGGGCAGTCGTCACTTGTCGCATTCTCGCTCGGGTCAAAGTCGGTGACGGAAACGGGCATTCATATGGCTGGAAGCCACACCGATAGCCCGTGCTTGAAGCTTAAGCCGAACGCGGCATTCAAAGCGCACGGGTATTGGCAGCTAGGCGTGGAAGTCTACGGAGGTGTATTGCTAAACCCGTGGTTTGATCGAGATTTGTCACTGGCTGGGCGGGTAAGCCTGTGTCTGCCAAGTGGGGAACTGGTCAATCGATTGATCAATTTCGACCACGCAATCGCCATCATTCCGAGTCTCGCGATTCATCTTGATCGGGAGGCGAATGCGAACCGCGAGATCAATGCGCAAACCTATCTGCCCGCGATCGTTGCAACGGATTCGCAAGATTTTGATCTCGACGCGGAAATCATGAATCGCCTGGTCACCGAGGAGCCAGGACTTACGCACGCGAAAGTCAGCGCGCACGAACTGAGTTTGTATCCGGTAGAAAAAGCCGCGTTCGTTGGTTTGCGTCAGGAATTTATTGCCAGTGCGCGCCTCGACAATTTACTCAGCTGCTACACCGGCGTGCAGGCGTTGATCGATACCGCCGGCGAGGCTAATCGCCTCGTTGTGTGTAATGACCATGAGGAAGTCGGTAGCGGATCCTCGGTCGGGGCATCAGGCACGTTACTGCGGAGCGTGATTGAGCGGCTTACCGAATCGAACGAAGGTTTTTCTCGGGCGATTGCGCATTCAACGTTGGTCTCAACGGACAACGCGCATGGCGTGCATCCAAATTTTTCTGATCGCCATGACAAACAACATTTACCTAAGCTCAACGCCGGTCCCGCAATTAAGGTCAACGCGAATCAAGCTTATGCGTCGAACAGCACAACCGTTAGCCTGTTCAAACAGGCGTGTGTCGCCGCAGACGTGCCAGCTCAAAGCTTTGTTTCAAGAGCGGACGTGCGCTGCGGCAGCACCATCGGTCCACTAACGGCAACCGCGCTAGGCGTTCAGACGGTCGATGTCGGCGTGCCTACTTTTGCAATGCACTCGATTCGTGAACTAGCCGGCAGCGACGATCCCCACTGGCTATACCTAGCATTAAACAAGTTCTTTGAGCGAAATCAGAAGGGATAGCGAGAGTAGAAAGCGGATGCCGGTCTCAGCAAAGGACTCGCCTCGGCGACCAGCAAGGCGCATTTATTCTAAGAAGCGACTTGGCCGCGGTTCGAATGCACTACTCTTACCGCGGCCTAACTCCTAGGCTTTACGCGCCTGCTGCAGCAAACGCAGGTACGCCGTCTTCTTCTAGATCAAACACAGGACTGTGGCCGAGATTACGTAGCTCAGGCATGACCTCGCGCGCAAAAAGTTCCATGTTGCCGCGCGCCATTGCGTGCGGCATCCCTGCATAGCTAAACACTCCGGTAAATCCGCAACAATCCGTTTTCGCGTGGATGTCCTTGATCTTCTCAAGGCACATTTCCGGGGTTCCCCAGACTTGCAACCCCATAAAAAATTCGGCCATCCCATCGATGCCGACTTCGCTGATCGCTTCCGGCAGCCGTTTGTAGTACTCATAACCTTTAGTATTTTGAAAATGATCGCCGAACATTTCGTAATGCTTAACAACCGATTCCCAATATCCCGAGATGTACTTGCGCGCCATCTCTTCCGCTTTCCCGGCATCTTTATCGCACGCAACCCAGGCGCCGATATAGGGGCGTGGAGCCGCGACTCCGTGCAATTCGCGGAATATCTTGTTGTACTCCGCAAGTTCGGCTGCGTGTTCGGCCCAGTCCTTTTGCGGGATGACGAGGATCCCAATGCCGAGACGCGCCATGATACGCGACGACTCGGGTGAAATCGCAGCGGCATAAGTGCGGTTACGGAAAGAGCGATAGGGCTCTGGGCGAATTCTTGCGCGGGGCTGTTTGATGAATTTTCCATCGTACTCGCAGTAGCCTTTTTCTAAGCCTTCTAAAACCATCTCTGCGCTTTCTACGAAACGCTCACGCGACTCGTTCATGTCGACGCGAAACCCTTCAAATTCGACCCTCCCCAGTCCCCGACCAATGCCGAAGATGGCGCGACCATCAGTCATTGCGTCAAGCATCGAGATCTTTTCGGCGACCCGGATCGGATCATTCCAAGGCAGCACGACAACCATCGTGCCAAGTTTCACTTTCTGACAACGCCCGCCAACATAGGAAAGAAACTGCGTAACGTCTGGCGTCATCGTGTAATCCGTAAAGTGGTGCTCAACGCCCCACACAGATTCGTAGCCTAGACCTTCAGCCATTAAACTTAAGGCAAGATCGTCTTGATAAACTGAATGGTCACTGACGCCGGCTTCGTTGCCCGGGTTTTGAAATATAGCTGCCATACCTACATGCATTGGGGATTCCTCCAAGAAGTAAATGGACCGTGGATGCGGTAATTAATCGATTTTGAAGCGCTCGATAATACCCCTATCAATCGAAATGCTCACCTAGCGGACTTGTTGCGACGCACCATCAAATCTCAAACCCTGCGTGGTGTTGAAAAGCCCGATGTGCAACCCTATCTAAGTTGCACCGAACACGGGAGCAAAGTCCGATGCCAATTCAACTAGCCTGTCACCATTGCAATGCGAGCAATCGCCTACCTAGCGAAAGACTCCAAGACAAACCGAAATGCGGAAAATGCGGCACAAATTTGTTGCCCGGAACCCCTGTCGAACTTAACGCGAACAATTTTGCAACGGTTACATCTAAATCCGGCCTTCCCGTGATCGTGGATTTTTGGGCGCCGTGGTGCGGGCCCTGTAAGATGATGGCACCGGCTTTCGAGCAAGCTGCGGCCGAGTTCGCGACTCGTGCGGTGCTCGCAAAACTGAACACGGAAGATGAACCCGCTATAGGCGCGCGATTTAATGTTCGTTCGATCCCCACTTTGATCGTATACAAGGGCGGCCACGAAGTAACTCGTCAGGCCGGGGCGTTAGACGTTGGTAGCTTGACAAGATTTATCCAAAGGCAAATCGCATGACGTTAAGAACAATCGAACAACTGGTACAAGCTGTGCCACTCGCTGAAGGCGCCGGCGTCACGGTGCATCGAACAATTGGTACACAAGCGCTTCGCCATCTCGATCCGTTTTTAATGCTCGACCACTTCGGCAGCGACAACCCGAATGAATACATTGCTGGATTTCCTAACCACCCGCATCGTGGATTCGTGACCCTAACTTATATGCTCGATGGACACATGCAGCATCAGGATAGTATGGGTAATAAAGGTGACCTTCACGCTGGTGGCGTTCAGTGGATGAAGGCCGCCAGCGGCGTGGTCCACTCCGAGATGCCGCAACAAACAGCGGGTCTGATGCGCGGTTTCCAACTATGGATCAACCTACCGGCCGAACAGAAAATGAGCGACCCAGGCTACCAAGAATTTTCTGCCGCGAGGATACCGACTACCGCCATCGACGGCGCTAACGTCCGTGTGATCTCGGGCACTTATACGGATATTACGGGGCCGATCGAGGACCCCAACACCGACGTCCGCTATCTCGATGTGACCCTTAGTGCAGGGAAAACGTTTTGCTACGAGCTGCCAACAGGAATGACCGCCTTTGTTTATGCGTTCCAAGGGCACGGCGAGATCGGTGGCGAGCCCATTCCGACCCATGCATTGGCGAAACTTTCCGCAGGGTCCGAAGCGGAAATCACTGCCGAGGGCGAACTACGCTTCATCTTACTTGCCGGCAGACCGATCGAGGAGCCTATTGTTCAATACGGTCCATTCGTAATGACGTCACGAGAAGAAATCGAGCAAGCCTTCGCCGACTACCGCGATGGCACTTTGGTGCGCAAGCGCGCTGCCTGGATCGGCGATTAACTCGTCAATAGTCGTACTTCGCGCTGCGGAAACGGAATCGTCACATTCGCTTCGCGCAGTGCCTTTAGTACGCCGCGATTGACCGCGTAGCGCACTTCGAAATAGGAGTGTGTCGGGATCCAACATCGATAAGCGATTAGTATCGACGAATCGCCGAACGCCTCGATGCCAACCTGCGGCGCGGGCTCGGTGGCGACAGCGGAAGAATCACGGATGATTTGCTTGATCAATTCAATCGCAATATCCGGTTCATCGTCATAAGAGATGCCGATACTCCCTTCGATGACCCGGTTGGCATAAGAATTTCGATGAATTTCCCCCACGACGTGTTTATTCGGAATAACGATATCCTCGCCGTCTTCGGCAACTAATTGCGTAGTCGCGAGCGTTATTTCCTTAACCATTCCGGAACACCCTTGAACAGAAATTGTATCTCCGACCTTAAACATGCGTGTCAGGATGATCACAAAACCTGCACCGTAATTCGACACAGGCCCTTGAATCGCAAAACTAGCGCCAACTGCTAGACCGGCGAGAGCGGCAATAAATGGCGTGATACTGATGCCAAGCTTGCCTACCGCAATAATCACGAATAATCCGATAACAACGAGACGTACCGTGCTGGCAATAAAATATCGCAACGTCACATCAACATTGCGCCGTTCCTGTAGGCGCAGTAAGACGCGCGACACCCAACCGCCGATCACGAATCCGGCAATCAATATGATGATCGCGCCAACTAGCTGAAACGAATAAGTAACGACAAAGTTGATTACGACATCGTACGCTTGCTGCGCAAATTCAAGTTCTTTTTCCACGAGGCACTCCGAATATTAAGGAACAACGCCACTTTAACCTGCGGGCAAGAAAATTCGAATGACGACGGGTTCATTAAGTCAGTGAACGTGGACCGCACAGCGATTAGAATGTCCGACCCGAAGTTATATTGGCTTGTGGCAACTAGACGATTTGCACCATGGCGCTCTCAGATTCAGAAAAAATTGATTTTATTGGCATCGCACCAGATGGTTTCTGCGTGCTAACCGTCGCCGACGATTTAGACTGGGACGATCCCGAAAAGCACGTTGAGAAGCTAAAAGCGAAACTCAATACCTATGTGCATTTCATACGATCCGGTGAGATTGATAAATCGTACCCTGCAGGCGACGGCAGTGATCGCAAAATCCTTGTGGCATTGCGTACTCACCCTCCCCAATCTGGTGTCGCGTTTCTTACTGAAGCTAAAGAGAAAATCTCGGCGCTCGGCATAGAGTTTAGTTGGCAAGTCTTTCATGCCGGGTAGTCAGCACATGCCGCAGTGCAGATGACCTGCGCCCTGAACTGACGCCCCCCCGTCACCGACGGCTAAGTCGGCTCTGGCAAGCTGCCTATGCGCAGGGCAAGGACATTTCCATGCGATACGCGTTGCACAAGGAACCGGCCTAAGGATTTTCGGTCTACTTAGCGCAAGGGCGTGTTTGCAACGAGTTCATCGGGCGCGTCGATCTGGACCACCTCGCCACCGTATGTTGGATCACGACGTATGATTCGAAAGCGTATCGCCACTATCTCACTCGTGATGTCTGTACTAGCTACCCATGCCTTTGCTTCGGGTGAAATTGATTGGTGCGACTGGCAACCATCGGCGTTTGAAGCGGCGCGCGCGCAGAACAAACTCATCATGGTAAATGTAGGTCACGAGGGCTGCACCGCGTGTCGGTATATGGAGAACAATACCTTCACTGATTCTGCCGTCATTGGAGAACTGAATAAGCATTTCATTAGTATCCAAGTCGACAGCGAAGCACGTCCCGATATCGGCGAGCGCTATTCCGATTGGGCATGGCCGGCAACGGCGTTTATGCGTCCAGACGGCACACAAGTCCGCGCGCTACGCGGTAGTCGGAGCCCCGCGAAATTCTTACCCGTACTCGAGGACCTAGTTTCACGGCATGCGGCAGGAGCGCTTAGCGCCGACGGAGCAGAACCTTATGTCGCACCCAAGACGCAAAATACAGGGCCCTTAAGCGACCTTCGCGCACGGATCCGTGCGCAGCTCGAGCGGGGTTTTAACGATGAAGTGGGTGGATGGGGCGACGCACACGTGCTGGATTACGCAGAACCCATACTCCAGTTCCTGCTCCGCGCGCATTTGTATTCAGATGCTAAATCTTTGGACAGAGGTCTAAAAAACGCACGCGGCTTTGCCCAGCAATTCGATGACGTTTGGGGCGGTGTATTTTATGCATCGTTCAAAGACTGGACGAACACGGTAAAGGAAAAGCGCACTGAAAGTCAGGCAGCGGACCTTCAAATATTTGCCAGTGCGTATCAGCTCACAGCCGAGCCGCTTTTTCGCCAACGCCTGCAGCAAATTGGCGACTACTTAGGCGGGCATTTGCGGAGCCCCCAAGGCTTGTTTTACGCGAGCCAAAAGGATCAAGTCGACGGCATGACGGGCCTCGACATCGAGGGCTATTACGCGTTGGATGACCAAGGTCGGCGTGCTCACGGCCTACCTAACACTGATCACTCGAGTTTTACGGACCTCAATGCAAGAGTTTTAGAGGGGCTAGCGCACGCCTTTCAAGCGACGCAAGAACAACACTTTCTTGATACAGCGATCATCACTGCTCGCGCATTGCGCGCCGAACGGCGCACGGACGCTGGCTGGTATTTATAGTTGAAGCCAGCCGTCGAATTGAAACAGGACCGTCGAGTGCACGTGCTGCGCTTTGACGAGCGACCCTATTTGCGCACGCAAGCCTATCTAGGCCGCGCCTTGATCGCGCTCTACCAAGCGAGCGCGGACCACCAATGGCTCGACGACGCCGCACAGATCGCCGTCGCGATGCGCGAGCATTTGGAAGACAAGCAGCTCGGCGGATTCTACGGCGCTGCGGCGGATGGCACTGAGACCATCATCGCGCGGCGCAAACCACTCGAAGATAACGCCGTGGCTGCGCAGTTTTTGTACCTACTCGGTGTCGCGAGCAAACAAGAAGAATTAGAATTACTCGCCGAAAAAACCATCCGTGCCGCGGCGTCACCAGAGATCATGCGACGCGAGGGCAAAGTTACCGGCAACCTAGCGATGGCGCTGGAGATGATTGGCGCCGGTTACGTAGAATTTTCAGTGGTCGGCGACCCGGCCGATCCTGCCGCACAAGCACTCCTTGCGGCAGCGCAGCGCGTCTTCGATCCGCGCAAAGTCGTGCATTTCGAAGCCCCTGGCCGATACCCAGATCGCGAACGTTCGGCAATGTACATATGCAACGACGACGCTTGCTCTCTACCGATTTACGATGCCGCGCTCGTCGGCACAGAAGCCGGAAAGTTCACACCTACGGTTTTTGCCGGTTTGGGGACTCCGGAGATTATTAGTAACTCGCCGGAGACAACACACTAGGGATCACGCGAATCAATCTCGTCCGGTTAGTTATGTTCCGCGACGCACAGAATTCGAGCCTAAGAGCACGACTGCTTCGAAGGGTTGTAACGCCGATTACGCGCGCCCTTGGCCCCAGACGCCGAGTGACGACTCAGTGAGCCGCACGCCCGGCATTGATGAGTCGAATCACACGCGCTTTTCCGCGCGATCACGGCGCCGGATATTGACCAAGAGAACCGCAACGCTGCGGCCACACCCATAAGCCTCTCTTGCCTAGTTCAGGGTTCGAGCAAGCTGTGTCCGATAGCGCTTCAATAGGGGATCGTCATGCGCCATAACATTAAAAACATCGAGAATCACTTTGTGGATAACGCCATCCTTCCAGGCACGATGACGAATAATTAATTCGATCAGAGTCTCCAGCGCAGGTTCAAATTCGCGGCTTAGCGCTTGCAAAACGCTCAATTCAAAACGTGCAGAAATATTCTCCGCGTCAGCTGCGAGCGTCTCCAAAGATTCGCGATTTGACTCGCCGTCAATGAAACTTGCTAAGTGCAACTGCGCCCGGATCGGGTCGAACGACGCATCGGTCGAAATATTGATCGGCAATGCCGCCAGCATCTCTTCGACCTCGCTCAAGCGACCTTGTCGAATCAATACCGTGGCCAATAAAGGATGAACCGCATAGTTCGTTTCATCCGCCGCCAGGGCTTCGCGTAAAAGTCGTTCGGCGATTTCAAGTTCTCCGGCAGCGAGTGCCTCAATTGCACCACCCAGCAAATCGTTGCCTGTTTGCGGGAGAAAACGTTCGATGACTTTCCGAATTTCTGCGCCAGGCTGCGCGCCGACAATTTGCTCGGCGGGCTTCCCGTCGCGAAATAACACCATCGTCGGAAGGCTACGGATACCGAATACTTGGGCAAGTTGCTGCTCCACATCGGTATCCACTTTAGCGACGACTAAATCACCGTTAAATTCGTCGGCGAGTTGCTCGAGAACCGGCGCGATCGCCTTACAAGGGCCGCACCATTCGGCCCAAAAATCGACTAATACTGGCCGCTCATGCGACGCATTAATTACGTCGGTTTCAAACGTCGCAGCAGTGGTTGTTATTACGTGTTGGCTAGTCAACTAGTGTTTCCTCCAAATTAGAAATAATGCGCTTAGGCTATCGGTCTTGTACTTCTGGCAGCGGCGTACCATAACTATCGGCATAGCTTATGTCTGCGAGCGCCCGTCGTTTGAGCTTTTTCGGAAATGCGCGTACCGGCCAACCCAAGCCGATCACTGCGGCTGTACCCACATTGTCGGGTATATCGAGCAACTTCTTCACCTCGGGCTCAACGACGCATAACAAGGTAGTTAGTGTACTGCCGAGACCTTCATTGCGCGCGGCAAGCAGCAGGTTCTGCACCATGGGATAAATAGATGATCCGCCAACGACACTGATCCGATCGAGGTTGAGATCGACCGGAACGACATCGTCAAGCCCATAGCAGACCACAATTTGGACCGGAACTTCGGCCATATGTTGCGCATAGTGATCGGCATTTTGCAAAAACCGGCTCGGGCGGCCGTCCGCTGCTTGTGTCGCGCGTAATTTCGCTAGGTAGCCGGCCCATACGGGCAAGTAGAGCGCTTGCAATGCGCGCCGCTTAATCGGATCCCGAACGACAAGATATCGCACTGGCTGGCGGTTACTCCCGCTCGGTCCCAATTGTGCCGCTCCCAATACCTGCGCTATCAGTGGGCCAGGCACCGGATCGCGCGTGTAATAGCGGCACGTTCCGTTCGTGCGTATGGCCTCCATCAAATCCATCGATAATCCTCATTCTTGTGCGCCGGTGGACCACGGTATCTCGTTCAGGAGTTGCTTTATACCGGAGCAAGGCGTCCGTGTCGCCGCTATTGCTTGCCCAAGCTTACTTCGACGTGTAGTTTCTACCCGCCCTGGTCGCCTGCCCAGGATTGGAAATATCACTCGAAGGAGAAACCCGTAATGAATGTTAGATTCGGCCTGCTATGGCCTTTCCGCAACCCGTCTTTTAATCGCGTCCCATGGCAGGATTTGTATCGCACTCATATGGACTTAATTGTTCAATCAGAGGCAATGGGATACGACAATGCGTGGCTCACTGAACACCATTTCGTCGACGACGGTTACTCTCCTTCCCTACTGCCGATTGCTGGCGGCATCGCCGCGCGCACCAGCAGAATTCGGATCGGTACGTTCTTAGTGTTGCTACCGCTGCACAATCCTGTACGCATCGCGGAAGACACAGCAACGGTCGATCTCATGTCTGACGGTCGCTTCGATTTAGGCGTAGGTCTCGGTTATCGGCGTAAAGAATTCGGCGACCAAGGGATATCGCATACTGAACGCGGCGCGCGCTTGCGTGAGGGAATCGACATCATCCAACGCTTACTCAGCGATGAGGAAGTTACCATTGATGGTAAGTTCAGCAAGCTGAACAAGATTAGAATCGTCCCACCGGCATTACAAAAACCACATCCCCCTATTTGGCTCGGCGCGGTCGCAGAAAAAGCAATCGAACGCGCAGCGAAAATGGGCTTCCACTTTCAAGTAACCGGCCCTACCTCTTCTGTTGAGTATTACGATACCTGCTTGGAAAATGCAGGACGCAATCCGCAGGAATACAATACGGCACAACTACGCTGGATACATATCGCCAAAAGCCGCGAGCAAGCGTGGGAAACGGCGGCACAATCGCTGCACCATACGGCAGAGTGCTATGCGAAATGGTTTAGCGAAGCAAACGATGTTCCCGGCGACGATCAACAGACTGTCGGCATGCCGAGCGTCGAAGAAATGATCGCGAAACAAGAGTTCGACATGTTCGGTGAAAATGCCATCGTTGGAACCCCGGAAGACGCTCGCGGGATGATCGCGGATTACCTGAGTCGCGGCCGAGTGACACATCTCGTCTGCGGCATGGCGTTTGCCGGCCTAGCACCGCATCACATCCGCTCGAGCATGGAGATGTTCGCGAAAGACGTGATACCGGCATTTCGTAAGTAGCAATTTAACCGATTAATTTCTGTTCAAGACGGGCGTGCACGGGATTGCCAAGGATGGCGGTCAGACCGAAAAATCCACGCTCGGTACGTGCGTCTCGTCTTGATTAAGAAACGAGTCTATTTTTGACCCGTGCGGCGCATCTTCTCGGCTGTTCGAAGGCCCCACAGGTGCATCCTCACGGGCGGCTCTTTGAATTTCTATTTTCGCTTGCATGGCCATCGAGCTGGCCCGCGCTGCGACGGCCTTGTCCTGCTGCGATGGGTTCGTCGGTGCGAGTGCGGCACGACGAATTTTCTGGGCTTTATCAT
>JBLFWX010000037.1:0-44999 GCA_047611805.1 Gammaproteobacteria bacterium | reverse complement strand
TCTAAGCGCTCTGGAAATAACGTCGATTGATGCCGGTTCTCACCTTCGATAAATCCACTCATCCGATGTGCTCTAGAACCGAAAGAAAGATCATATCTGTTTAGGAGTTTTTACACACCCTCGGCCGGAAATAGGACATCTATGGTGGCTTAAATATTAAATGCAAATACCCTCGAAAACGTATCAATCGGACGTGCAAACCAACAGATATAAGTTAGCGAGTCTGGCGGCAAGCCGCGTGATGCTATCGGTCTGCCCGAGAAGCTCACCGTCCACGTCAAGAACGGGCATTTGGCCAAACGGTAAACCCGCTTTGAAATCGGGGGTGCCGGCAAACTCATCGACCGTGTATCGATGATCAGTGAATTCCACTTCGCCCGTCGTGAGTAGTAGTCGGATTGATTCGCCTATTCCGCGCCCATGGAAGTAGTGAAGTTTAATTGCTTTCGCCATCGTGCCGCAGCTCCGATACCCGTTAATGGTTTCTGGCCCAAGCCCCAGGGTTAAATGACACGCTTGCGCTCAACCCCACCTCCATGTCCACCGCGTAACGAATCTCTCGGGCTTGTGCTTTATCGCGCGACTCGGCTCTCTAGCTCGCGCCTTTGTGGAATGTCGATGCCATAAAATCGATTTCTGATATCGAATCTCGAACGTCCCATAATCTGAAATATCGATTGCGCTAAGCTGTCCGCACTCGGCGGATGATAACGAATGTCTCGGACCATTTTTCGGAATCGACGCGGAAAACTCCAGCGCGCAATACCGCTGGACACTAAGCTTATATTTCGAGCGCGCACATGGGGCGTGAACGCAATAATTCCGCTCGGTCGCGCTGGCAGCTCGTTCACCATGGCGAACAATTCTTGACCCCGTACTTTGTCCTTCGCGAGCCGCGGTCCGCCATGACCAAAGAACAGGCTAGGCACGCTACTGAGGCAGCCAACGAAGAACGCGCCACAAGCACCGCTGCGCTCGCAATGAGCATTTCGCGTCGCGTGATCATTTTTTGTCTTCCTGCCGGTGACAACCTAAACACGAAAATCCGAGACCCGTGCTCGGATCGTACAGTGGCACTCCCATCAATCGTGCCATCGTTGGCGTAACAATATCGCGCTTGAATGTTTGTTCAGGGGTGAGCACGGCGCCGGCCAGATAGAGATGTTGAATGCGAGCTGGATCAAGTTCAACCAATCTCGAATTCTCGAGATCGTACGCGGCAAGCTCTGGATTGTCGCCGTGACAGCTCGTGCAACGAAGCTCTGGCGAGGCTGTTTTATAAAATGCTTGGAACTGTTCCATCATCGTTGGATGGATCAGGAATGTCATTTTCTCGTGACGTTGCTCGAAGCTTAGATAGCGCCATTCATTGTTGGCAGGCACTGCAACTGAATCAGTTGAAGCACTCGGTTCGGCGAACGCGCAGAGGTTGAAAGTTAGCATTGAAAAACTCACGCACCTCGTGAAGCAAGACCTGTTGCGGTAACCGCCGTGACGCCCGCGTGGGGGATTAATTATCAGCATCGTTGCGGCCCATTCATTGCACGAGCATTACCGTGAGGGCCCTGATGTTTCGTCGCTTGTGTTAAGGCACTTAACATATTGATTTCGACGTCCTGTGGGCCGAGCAAAACATTTGGCGGCCGGCACGCAGGCGATTTATCGACGCCACGCTGATGCGTTCAGCGCGCAAATAATCGGATTCGGTGCACAAGAATAAGCTCACCGAACGAATATACCGACAATATGCAATTCGTTCGGCAGCTTCAGGCGAGTGTATTCTCCGCGGTTACACTACTGAGCTCGCCGTTGTGGGCCGTAGGCGACCGTGGATTAATTAATATTGTCTCGTCGATTGCGCGGATCGATTTTCAACATTTGTAGTCCCAAGGCCGGTGTGAATCCAATATCGAGGAGCCACGCAACACCAACAGTGATCGCCGCCAACGTGCCGAAGTCACTCTGACTACTAAGCTCGCCATCGATTAAAGCGAGGAAGCCGAGTGCCACACCGGCTGTGGTGAGACTCACTGGCCGAATAATTTCTTCAAGCGTACTGCGTAACGCGGAACTGCGGTTTGCTATTTCGTCGGCGTTGGCGCGCAGGCGCATCAGAAGATGAATCGTGTCATCAACCGCGACTCCGAACACTAGGGCCGCGATGAGGCTCGTCGTCAGATTAAGGGTAATGCCACTCCAGCCTAGGATCCCGAAGAACGCGAGGATCGGTAGCACATTCGGAATCAGTGCCAGAGCGCCGAGTCGCAGCGAACGCAGCATCCAAGACAAGATCAAGAAAATGGGTAGGATGGAAGCGGCCATGCTCAACACTTGCCCGCGAGTCACGTCATCCAAAGTGCGTGCGATGAGATATGAACTCCCAGTGACATGACCTTCGAGCCCACTTGGTAGCTTTTCTAGGCGCGCTACGATGCGATCCGACAGCGCGTTCAGATCGGGACTCGCGATGCTTCGGGCTCGCACTTGTAGCAACGTACTTCGGAAGCTGCTGTCGGCGAAACGGCGAATGTCCTCACCGGAGCCGAGCAATATCATATGACTTGCCAACGCCGTTGTAGCAGGGACTGGGTCGTCGTCGACGTCTTCCGGCATGAGCGTCTGTTCGATTTCGGCGATGTAATCGATAAGACTATAGACGCCACCAACCTCCGGCTGTGCGAGCAACCACGTTTGTAGATCCGCGACCGCTTGTAGGGCGTCGCGCGACTTGAACGTATCGACTGGTTCGGCGCTGAGCACGACCTGCAGCGGAACGGCGCCGGCGAACAGCGTATTAAGCTGCTCGAAATGTTGCCGTTCTACACTTTTGGGGGAGAAGTTCGCTAGATAGTCTGTACCGACCTCAATCCGGAACATGCCGGCTACCGACCAAAGCGCGAGCAAAAAGCCAGCCGCTAATACCCAATGATTGCGCTTCACTGCGAACCCCGTGAGCACGGTGGCGATGCGCGATTCACCATGATGACTTACACGTTCTCGATACTTGACGGGCCATAGCGCAAGCGCGGCAGGCACAAAACCCAAGGTTGCAAGCCAAGCGAGCGCCGTGCCGAACGCGGCGTAGGCGCCGAACAATCGAATCGAGTCGATGTCGCTACTGGTCAACGAGGCAAAACCGATAATGGTGGTAAGCGCCGCGAAGCTCACTGGGGCGGCCATCTTACGTAGCGAATTGCGAGCTGCGATGCTGGCGTTATGCCCTTTCGCGCGCTGGCGATCGAAGTCACTGACGAGATGTATCGCGTAGGCGAAACCGATCACGTAAACCGTAGGTGGCAGAATAACCGTGACGTAACTTAGCGCGTGGCCATTACGCACGAACACTGCAAGCATCGTCCCTAACGCCAAACCGTTCGCTGCTAGCGGCACGAGTACACCGTGAGAATGACGAAAGCCAAGCGCTGCGACAAACAAGGTTGCGGCGATTGCTAAGGGCATAACATGCAATAAGTCACTCAGCAGCAGCCGACTCATTGCTAAACGCACGTACAGCGGCCCTGACAAAAACTGTTCGATATCACCAGCAGCAGCGCGTGACGCAGTGGCGATTTTCTCGACAATCTCTAGTTGAACAGCGGCGCTCAGATCAGTTGCGAAACGCACTGCAAGTAAGGTGCCGCGTCCATCTCGCGATACTAGGTAGCCTGCATAAAGCGGATTACTAATTGCCGCATCGCGAATGTCCAATGCCCCGGCAAGCGTGTCTGGTGGCACGGCCAAATAGGCATGAACATCAGTATAGTCATCGTAGGTTGTACTTCGCAGCGCCGTCGCCAATCCTTCGACGTCCTCAACACCTGGAATTGTTTCGACGTCTCGAGTGAATTGCTTTAGAGCGGCAAGCCGCTCGGGCGTGAACAATTCGTCATCCACCCACGCGACGAATAATAAGTCGTCGCTCGTATAGCGCTCGGCGGTTTTGTCGAAAATGGCTGTTTCATGGCCATCGCGAGGCAACAGCGCGCGCAACGATGAATCGACAGTGAGTGAGTACTGCGGACCCGGCCAGGTCAGTAGTCCGCTAACCGACATTGCGCCCAGCACCAGTGCTGCTAGTAGTACCCGGCGTGGCGCAGCAACTAGACCGTCCAGCATACGAGTGATCGCACGCCCACTGAAACTCATTTCAACGACGCAAGTAGCAATTTAACACTTGCGCCAATCGTGCGATTAATTCGCGCCGCGCAACAACGCTGTACGCTCGAACATTGAATTGTCTAATTCCGGATCAATGTCGATTTCCTGAATCGTATAGATGCTGTGAGTATTCAACTTGTGATCCGTCATGGTAACTAAATGCGGAACCCAGCGATCTCCCACCTGAAGAATCTGCTCCCGATCGACAACTTGATCTTTGCGAAGCTCACCATTGGGCGCCAAGAACTCCGTTCGCACGGGCACGCATTTTTCTTGGTCGATGAAAAACCGCACCAAACTATAACTCGCGTTGTCACGCGGCTTGCTGGTCTCGAGAATGTAGACAGGCAAATCATCCACAACCGCGTTATCGCGACGCTCTACTTGCTCTCGGTCGTCACGTCGATAAAAGTACGAGAAGTCGTCGTAGGTAAAATCGCTAGTGATAATCGTACCGAACACAGACTCGCCAGAGACTCTACGGGTACGTTTAAATTCCGGCGAATAAGACGTATAGCTGACTTTGTCCCTTGATGCGTCATCATTAACCAACACCGAAACGCCTCGATCGTTGAACGGCTCCAGGGTTCGTAACAAGACCCTCGAATCGTTGGTATCGGAGCGCATCCACCACATTTCACGTACGGTTTCACGCACGAACCCATCGTTACCGACGGCCTCCAGTTTTTGAATCTGACGTGCGGTCTTGCTCGGCAGAGCGCGCTCGACGCAAGCTTTTACTTCCGGATCCGCGATACGCGACGTATCGAATGCGTGAGCTGTTAAGGGCATAGTGAGGAGAAACAGGATGGTAGAACGGAAAGGTCGCTGCCAAAGCATCGTTGTGCTCCCATTGAATCTAAAAAGGACGAGGCACTCCAGTATTTCGTGGTCGCGCTCCCCACACCGGGCGGTCCTGGTGCAAGGGCCACGCTAGGGTTGAAACGAGATGCTGTCAAGTCAAGTGGCGAGGACAGTTTACGTATCTCTGTCGTTATAGAACGAGCTACAACTTAGACTCGGAAAATTAGTGAGTTGTTCAGGAAACTTGAAAGTAAGTAGACTGTTCCCAGAACAGGGACCGCACATCGCCACGTAAACACAACGGAGACAACAAATGCAAATCATCGATATTAATGAAGCGATTAAGGCCGATGGCCTTCGCATCGTCATAGTAAAAGCCATGCCAAGCGCATGGGGTGTCGCCGCAAAAGCGATGATAGATTTCAAATCTTTGGATTTCAAAGTCGCCTACCAAATACCGATGGCCGACAACCCTGAATTAGCCGCGTGGTCTGGAACGAATAGTGCACCGGTTGTTGCATGGAACGACGAACCGCCAATCAATCGCTGGGACGACATTTTGATGCTACTCGAACGACTGGCACCACAGAAGCGGCTCCTGCCCGAAAACCAAAAGGAGCGCATTCAGGCATTGGGTATTTGCCATGAAATTTGTGGTGAACTCGGATTTGGCTGGAATCGAAGACTCGACTTGGTGCGCCCTGCCCCAGGCACTGACGTATCGGGATTCGGAATAAAATATGGTTATCGCGAAGCCGATGCCGCAGCAGCCAACACAAGGGTCAGTGCGTTTATCGCTGAACTCGCCGCCATATTAAAAGCGCAGAAGGAACGCGGCAGCGATTATCTCGTTGGACAATCGGTAACGGCTGCTGATTTCTATTGGGCAGCCTTCAGTAACTTTGTGGTCCTCCAGCCAGCCGAAGAAATGCCGATGAATCCAGATGCTCGGCCGATGTTTATGAACACACCCGCAGAAATTATTGCGGCGATGGACCCAATTGTGATTGAACATCGTGATCGGATCATGCGCACGCATTACAAGCTGCCAGTGCAACTGTAATCCCAGTTAACGGGCCAGATAACGGGGTCGTCGACGAGTAAGCCGGTCGACCTCGATTTATTCGTCGTGTTGATAGAGCGTTCGCACTTCGTTCTATCGGAGGCGACTGTAATTCGCGCCAATTTCATCCGTGTTCGGTACCGCTATTCGATAGCTCCGTGCATTCCATCGGTACACTGCGCACGACGCGGAGACTTTCGAAGATCGGACCGAATGATCAAGTGGGAATTAAATATAGTGTCCCCGAAACTCTTGTCGAAACTCTAGCCGTAAAGTAACCATTGCCGGAGCAACGCAGTCACAGCCTGTGGCCGTTCCATTGTCGATACGTGGCCGCATTGTTCAATGACGGCAAGCTTCGCATTAGGAATTGCGTTCGCCATCTCCTCATGCATTTCCAGGGTCGTGATTGCATCTTCGCGGCCGCACAAAACCAATGTTGGACACGCATAATCTCTTAGACGTTCGCGGGCGTCCGGACGTCCAATGATTGCGGCGACTTGGCGACGAAAAGCGTCTACTCCAACTGCTGCGGCCATCGCACAGATCTCAGTGCTAAGCGTGATGTCGGTGACTCGATCAGAATGGACGAGCGCTGGCATGATGGCCATCGATACCTGGCCGAACTCGCCTCGATCGGCCATGGCTAGTAATCCTTTGCGCTTCACCGTTTGCTCCGGCATCTCGGGCCGAGCCGTGGTATCGAGTAGCGCAAGTTTTGTTACTCGCTCCGGCGCAATACGCATAATTTCATGCGCGATGATCCCGCCCATGGACAAGCCGCAAAGCGCAAACTGCGTAGGACTATTGTCTAAGACCGCTTGGGCAAGCTCCGCGATACTGTCGGCGCCGCTAACATCGGGCACGGTGATGTCCGCGACATCGTTAAGATGTTGAATCTGATGTTCCCAAAGGATCTCAGTGCAAAGTAACCCGGGTATCAAAACGAGGTCTGTCATGGTGCGTGCCGCCGGTTATGGTCCAACCCGATGTCGGACTCAGGAGTTGATTATCGCAGCTTCGGCCAGCGGATTCTCGAAATTCGAAGGGACGGTAACTCTGGTATGGCTCGAAAATCGTCTCCCACGAATAATCCAGAAGAAAAAGGGGTCGACAGAATTCGGCATATGGGATTCAACTAATCCGACTCGTGTCCGATACGCCGAGGTACTAACGCGTTTTCCATGAATGTTTTCATCGGTCCCCAAATCGATAGCCCTACGTTAGCTGAGTGAGTAAGCGGTGGCAGATATTGCTCGTTGTATTTCAACGCTACTATTTACAGCGCCACTCGGGCTCTGGCCCGTGACGACGGCGCTTTAGATCGGAGCGCTTTTAAATTTTGCAAGCTCGCAGATTGAAATACGGGCGGCCGAGTGCTTCGGTGCCCATTATCTTGAACTGCTCTAGCGCCTGGTCCGATGCCATCAAACCAGCGTAAATATCGCCAGAGCTATCTCCTTCCAAGCATCGCTTGGATGCTCTGTGACGGCGCGTCCGCCTGAAATCGGTTTAGCTCGAGCAACGTCCTAGGCGACCTTGCTAACCACATCGTCTAGGGTCTCCCGCATAGCACCCACAACTGTATCGATCTCGCTACGAGAAATAACGTAGGGCGGACAAACGGCTAGTGCGGACACCCCACTAGCACGCGAGATGACCCCGCGGTCTAAGACTCCACGAAACAATTTCGCGGGTACTTTTAGCTCCGCAGCGAAAAGGCTGCGATCGTCGCGATCTTTCACCACATCGATCGCCGCGATCATGCCGATTCCACGTACTTCACCTACATGTGGATGGTCGGAGAACTCTTCGCGTAGCCTCTGCTGCAGATAGATCCCCGTTTCGGCCGCGCGCTCGAACAGGGATTCGTTTTCCATAATATCGATATTCGCGTGTGCAGCCGCGGTGCAAATCGGGTGGCCGCTATAGGTCTGCCCGTGGTTAAATTGTGCAATCTCGTCGCCGTGTTCTTCAATGACCGACCAGATTTTTTCGGATATGAGCGACGCCGATAGCGGCGCATAGCCGCTCGTTAAGCCCTTCGCAATCGTGACCAGGTCCGGTTCGATGCCAAGCGCAAGACTTCCCCATGCTTGTCCGAGTCGTCCAAAGCCACAGATGACTTCGTCGGCAACGAATAATATATCGTGTTTTTTCAGAACGGCTTGCATCGCAGGGTAGTACGTTGCCGGTGGCACGATCACGCCACCCGCCCCCATCACGGGTTCCGCAACAAACGCCGCGATCGTTTCTGCGCCTTCGCGTTTGATCATCTGTTCCAGCTCTTCAACCAACTTTGCGACGAATTCCGTCTCGCTCATGCCAGGCTCCGCCTCCCGATAATAATGCGGCATCGATAAGTGCAGGAATCCGGGAAGCGGCATATTCATGCGCGCGTGGACCTGTGGTATTCCGGTCATATTCGACGCGCCCAAGGTAATGCCGTGGTAGGCCATATACCGTGAAATGATCTTGGTTTTTTGAGGCTGACCGCGAAGATTGTTATACAGCCACAAGAGCTTGATCTGGGTATCGTTCGCGTCGGATCCGGATAGGCCGAAAAACACTTTCGCCATCGGCCACGGCATCATGCGTTTTAAACGATCCGCCAGACGAATCGTTGGCTCTGTCGCCATACCGAAAAACGAATGATAGTAAGCAAGCTCGTGCGCTTGTTTCGCAATCGCATCGGCTATTTCGTCTCGCCCGTAACCAACGTCGCAGCACCACAAACCTGCCATAGAGTCGATATAGCTCCGCCCATCGACGTCCACGAGATTCACACCCGAGCCGCTCTTCATGACCAGCGCGCCACGCTCGTTTAAGTCGTTGAAATTAGTGTACGGGTGTAGATGGGAATCCAAGTCCATCCCTTGCAGATCAGTCAGCATTGGGTCGTCTCCTGTGTCATTCGCGTAATTTTTAGTTCTCGTTTAGCGTACACCTACGCGACCGCTACGCTACGCTAAACTCGATACATTGTATGCGCTGATCGAATCTAGCTCACTTAGAATTTTTCCGACGTGAGAACCGCGAGCACACGTTGGGTCCTTTGACCACGTTGTAGCCATAGGATTCACCGTGCAGGCTAGGTATAGGCTGTTTTGCCTAGCTCTAGGGGCTGGATAGCCGCATCTATCGTAAAGTCGACTGTGGCGCTTAAGAAGTAGACGACTCCAGTATGCTCGGGATGAATTACGGCCGGTTCATCGCAACCTTCGTTTAAGGCTGTTACATTAAACGACACAGCGCGTGCACCGTGCTCCTTCGAAATATCCCGACGTCTCAGCCACGCCGATTCTTCATATACGTCGGCGGCGGCACCATCAACCACTTAAGTTTCACTCACCTCATTTATACCTCCGCGATTCCTAGGCCAGAACTCGTTCGATATCGGGATCATAATTAATACGCTTCCGTTAGCCTGTACGACGAGAACATCATCGGTGTTGACGACGAGCGTGGGTATTACGAACTCAACAACGGCCGGTCCTGTGATTCGGTACTCCCTGATGGTGCAGAGCGCGCACCGAGTCGCTCAACCAGCGGCGGCTTGCCGCCATCGTCGTCGGCGCGACCGTTCGCCAAAAGTGCTGAGCGAATAGTTTTCGATCCAATGAGCCGCAATGCCTCTGCAGGGACGCCCCTGCTCGGCTTGGGCACGAAAGGATAGGATCTGGATGCCGCATCCACGACGTCTCAGTTTTCTTTCAACCGTTCTTTGCTATTACTCGTCAGAAATAAGTATTCTAAACATAGAATTCAGGACCACTACTTAACCGACTGTTGGAAGCTGCACTAATCCCAATTGAGCGTACAGACTCAGATAATCCGTCAGGCCACGTTATTCCACGATCTTGCCGTTGTTCACTCGGCAAATTGTTACATCTTTGGATTCCACAGCCTTACCTGTTGCGGGCAAACCCAGCAGTGGTCCCGTGTGGGTGCCGCGGATGGTGAGTCGAACAATAATATCCTCGCCTGCGTCGATCAATTCATCAATTCGCTCTGCGTAGTCTGGAAATCCAACACGAATCGCCGCGGCAAGTTTTTTCGCGCCCTCTAATCCGCGGCCCCAATTCGTCATCGGATAGTCTGCTTTGAAGTCGTCGGCATAAAACTCCCCCATGCGCGACACCTGTCCTTCTGTCCAAACGATTCGACACGCGTCACGTACAATTTGCGCGTTGCTCATTGATATTTCCAATTCAAAAAGGAAAGAGAATTTTTCGAATCTATTTTACGCAACAGGCGACCCTCACTGCGATGTCAAAATCCGCGCGCGACGCGATGGAGCCTAAATCTTTGACGCGATCTTGGATGGCTTTTCGTTCCCCTTAACGGCCGATTAGGACGCGGTCGATATCCGCCGCGCCCATTGAGCGATAGCTAATCTCAGCTGGGCAAGCAGTCATCGTGTCGACACTAGGTCCACGAGCATTCGCGAATAGGCCTATCCGAACCCAAACATCTCGGACGCATTGTTCTCGAGAAACCCAGCATCGAAATAAGCGCTATTGATCACGGGTTACATCCATTCATAAAGCAGCGATCACGCCTACTTCGACCAAATAATCGGGTGTAGCTAACCGCGCTTCGATGCAGGCTCGAGCCGGGGTATCTCCTTGAGGTACCCATGCGTCCCACATGGTGTTCATTTTAAAAAAGTGGCTGATGTTCGCGAGCCAAATCTGGGCCGTGAGAATTTTGGATTTGTCGGAACCCGCTTCGGCGAGCAAAGCATCTATTTTGTCGAGTACTTCCTGGGTTTGCGTCATGATGTCGGCCTTGGGATCGTCGGCGACTTGTCCTGCCAGATAGATCGTGTTGCCGTGGATAACCATTTGGCTCATCCGAGCGCCGGTGTGATGTCTTGTAATGCTCATAGCGATTTTTCCTCGAAAATTGACTGGCTACTAGTTAATTTAATTCAACGCGCGGCGTCAAGCTGTGGACAGGCTTGCGAGCAGTGTAAGCGAAACCGTAGTACGTCTATCAGTCTGATAGATCAACGTGATTGCTTGCAAGCTAAAACCTGTCGCTCATGTGGGATCGGAACCAATTTGGGATCATTGGAGGGATCAGAAAGGTCAGACTCGATTTAACGCGAGGACGGTACTGGCAGGGTGTTTCAATCGAGTCTGAGCCTTTTGATCCGCCCCATTGATCCTCGTCGATTAGGGCTTTGCTGCCCCTGGATTCATGTCTAATGATTGCCAAACATCGTCTAACGCGCGACCCATACGCGAGCATATTTCATCGATCTCAGCGACTTGCACAATTAGCGGCGGCGCGATAATAACGCTGCGTCCAGCTGGCCGAACGACAACGCCGAGTTCCAACATGGCTGCGTAAACTGCCAGCGAAATTTCATCTGCGTCCGTATTGATGGGCACATCGTTAACGTCACGACGAAGAAAATCGATAGTCGCCGCGAGTCCTAGACTTCGAATCTCACCAACTAATGGATGTCCTTGGAACCGTTGCAACCCGGCTTTCAGATTATCGCCCATGACCCGCGCGTGCTCGACAAGATGGTCTCTTTCGATAATTTCGATCACCTTCAATGCAGTGGCGGCACCAACGGGATGGGCCGAATAGGTGCCCGCGTGCGCTAAAGTACCAAACCGTTCCGACCCCGTTTCGAGGTCCTGATACAACTGATTTCCGATGGCGATGGCAGACAGCGGGAAGTAGCCGGAGGTAATACCTTTCGCCATCGTCGCATGGTCGGGCCCAAGATTGAGGGTCTCACTACCGAACAATGCACCGGTTCGCCCAAAGCCCGTGACCACTTCATCAGCGACAAAGTCGATGGAAAATTCCCGAAGTACGTTTAGTATCGCCGGGAAATATTCCGTTGGTGGCACCTTAAAGCCAGCAGAGAAACTGATCGGCTCGGCAAAAAACGCGGCGACCGTATTCTCGGGTTCGCCCTCGATGAGGCGCCGTAGTTCATCAGCCAAACCAGCACTGTAGTCAGACTTAGATTGACCTGGTTGACGATCGCCGTGGTAGTCCGGTTGTGAAACGTGACGAAAGCCTTCAATCGGGAGGCCGAATTCTTCGTGATGCCCACCCGTCAAGCTAGCCGAAGCCAAAGTGCCGCCGTGGTAACTTCCGTGCCGCCCGATGACCGTCCGGCGCTGCGGTTCGCCTCTGGCGACTGCGCCAAAACGCAGCATTTTTATCAAAAAATCGATCGCCTCGGAACCGGTCGAGCCAAACAAGATATGCGCGTCTTTAACTGGTGCAATCGCGACTAAACGCTCTGCCAGATCGAGCGACGCCTTTGATGTACGATTTAACGCGGAGACGAAAAAAGGCAATTCGCGGTACTGCGCCGCAATTGCATCAATAAGCTCCTCGTTGTTATAGCCAAGTGACGCAACGTAAAACGACGAGGTTGCCTCGATGTATTCGCGACCATCCGTGTCGTAGACGTAGATACCTTTACCGTACTCAACGAATCGTGTTGCTTGGTTCGTGTTGTCGGCAATTTTTTGAAAGCCTAGAATTAAGGGCAAACGTTCGTCTTCGTTAATGATCGGTTCCGAGGTCGCCACAGTTGTTCTCCGTTACTCTGGAATGAATTGCGCGCTAGCTAGCGTTAGCTGTTTGCAAGTGCTCGCGCTGTTTCGCGGTCGCCTCAATATCCACGCTCAATGAATCATCATCTATCGATCCACTAAACATGACCCCGTAAATATCTCGAGCACAATGCTCTGAAACGTAACGTTCAATCACGTCATCGAGGACTCTTTCGGGTTCTCGTTCAAGCGGATCACCGTAGCCCCCGCCGGCGAGTTCCAAGCCGCTCAGGCAACTACCTGCTTCAAGTACAATCGCGCCGACGCTGGGCGCGCGTGTCGCATTACCCTCGGCATCGATCACGTGCATCTCACCGGTGTTACCACTACGGCCACCACGAACACCACGCGCCGGATTCACTTGGCCATCTGCAGCAAACACCACGGTCATCGGATCGTGACTCGGCCCGTAGGTCACTCTTGCACCCGGCGCGCCGCGATTGCGACCTGCACCCATGGTGTCTTGTTCGAGTCGAATCTCACGATAGCGGATCGGATAAGTAAGCTCGCTGATTTCCAAGCTATCGCGATACATAAGACCGGCTACCACCGGCAAGCCGTAGGTTATCCAGCCGTCACATTCGGCGCCGGCCGGACCGCCGTTATTTCCCAAGATCAGTTGGTTGACGTATGGGTGACCTCCGTGACGCGCGTCGTTGCCAGAAATTACACTGAAACCAGGTCCCATGCCGAGTCCGCCCTCGGCAAGACCATAGCCTTCGCCTAAATCTGATAAACCAGATTGAACGGCGTTCAGTAGCCGGTCGGACAAATTAGTGGTCGCGACCGAACAGCTGTGTGGAAACTTCGGAATACCTATTGCCGCACCTTCGCGTAACTTCATCGAAATGCAACGATAGGATCCGCCGTTACGCGGAATATCAGAAGGCAAGCAATTAAATACTCCAGCAACGGAGTTACTGATCGAACACGACTCGGACAGATTTAGACCGTTGTCCATGTTATCGATATTGTCAGTGAGGTCGATTTCGATCACCCCGGCTTCCGGATCGATTGTCAGTTTTACATTTACCGGGATTCCATCCGGCATCATCGGTGGCATCGGATCATGAAAACCTTGGCGCACAATGGTTTTCGCCGGGAGCGCCCGGATCGCATGGCGCATGCGTTTCTCGCTGTAGTCGAACCACTCGTCGACAAACTGTTCAACTGTCTCGGCACCGTATTTTTCGAAGATGTCGTGGATTCTTTTCTCGCCAGTGCGCACCGCGCCAAGCATCGCCAAGTGATCGCCATACCAAAAATCGGGCACTCTGATGCGTCGCTGGCACATGCGAATGATGTCGTCATTCTGTTGAAAGTTACGCTGCACGCGAACGGCCGGAAAAATCAACGCCCCTTCTTCGTAGACGTCGCGAGCGGTCGCGTGATAGGTCGACGGCAAACTATTGCCAATATCGGCCTGATGCGCCTTTGCGCAAACGTTAAACAAATGCCGCTCTTGCCAAAAAACCGGCGCGATTAATGTGTGATCTGCCGGGTGTGAATTGCCGCTATAAGGATCGTTATGCAAATACGCGTCACCCTCGGCAATGTCGTCGTGAAATTCGCACATGGCAGCTGTCTGCAGATTCAATCCGTAGGTATGCGCTGGCAAGCCTTCGGCCGTGGCAAACAATTCATTGCTGCCCGTGGTAATGCCACAGGAAAAATCACGCGCGCTGTTGATCACTGCCGAGCGACCGGTCCGGAGCATGGTGTTTGTCATTTCTCGCACGACACCGTCGAATCGATTGGCCAGCACGGCAAGTAGCATTGGCGAAATATCCATCGTCGAGCTTGCTTTAGCTTTTGTATCCATCAGGCCTACTCCAGAAATTCAGACGTCTAGTTCAACGAAGTAGCTATCATTGGTCGTCAAGGTAGCGTGGGTACCGCGTGGCAAAACTAATGTGGTCGTCTCTTCTTCGATAATCGCTGGGCCCGCAATCAACTGGCCGACTTTTATCGTGTCGCCACGTAAAATTGCCGCTTCCTCAGCGCCGGCAATATCGAACCAAACTGCGCGTGACGGTTGAGACTTCTCACTACGCCCGCCACTTGCCGTGATAACCGCCTGCGGTAGATGCACAGATAAACGGCCAGTCCAGTTTAGAAACTCGATCGGGCTCGCGCGATCCTCCACGCTAAATATGCGCTTATGCGCCGCGTGAAACGCCTCGAACAAGGTCTCTTCAATGCCATCTGAGTCCACACGACTAGCCGGCAAGTCGACGGCGATATCCCATACCTGCGCCGCGTAGTGCGCGTCGACCCGATAGCTCAACGAGTATTGGTCGAAACCGCGTTCTGCGAGTCGCCCGGCAAACACTTTTAGACCGTTATCGATCTCCTCCAGGGCGTGGTTCACGGCGCCGCGATCGAAATTATCCGATCGGGTCGGTACCGTTGCGCTTTGTTCCGCTTGAATATCAGAGAACTGCATGCCGCACGCCGAGAGCACACTCGCAGCGCGCGGTACGAGTACGGCCTTGCACTGTAGTTCACGTGCAATCGTCACGATATTGAGTCCAGCTGCGCCGCCGCCCGCGACCAAAACTGCTTCGCTCGGGTCGCTGCCCTCGCTAACCGTAATCTCCTTGATCGCGTTAATCATCGTTTCGTTTGAAACTGCGAATATCGAATACGCCGCCTCTTGCGAGGTAATACCTAGAGGTTTTGCGATCGTCGCGATCGCGCTTGCCGCCGCAACCGAATCCAATTGCATGCGTCCACCCAGAAAATAATTCGCGTCGATGTAGCCGAGAACTAGAGCGGCATCCGTGACGGTCGGTAGGCTTCCCCCTTGGTCATAGCAAGCAGGTCCGGGGTTCGCACCAGCGCTTTGTGGGCCAACGTGCAGAAGGTTCGCCTCGTCTAGCCACGCAATCGAACCGCCGCCCGAACCGACACTGCGTGCATCGACCGCAGGTATACCAAGCATATGCCCGGTAAAGCGTTCGCCGATCCAGGTCTCTTGGGTAATGGCGATAGCACCATCGCGAACGAGTGACACATCGAACGTCGTACCGCCTGTGTCGACCACGAGCACCGATCCCACTTTACCTTCAAGTTCGGCGTAACGTCGGCCTGCGACGGGCCCCATCGCAGGGCCCGATCTGACGGTATGAATGGGACGATCGATCACCGTATCGATATCCAAACAACCACCGATCGTCGTACTAATTAATATCTCACCGACATAACCTTCTTGGCGAAGGTCTGACTGCAGGTCACGCAGATGCGTCTGCATTAAGGGTTTCAGAGAGGCGTCGATCGCTGCAGAAGAACCCCGCCGATACTCGCGTAAAATCGGATTCAGTTTGTGACTTAACGTATAGGGAACGCCAGGCAATTCGCTCGACAACAATTCGCCGATGCGCTTCTCGTGCTTCGCATTGGCCGTCGCCCAAAATAATGAAACCGCGATTGCCTCGTAGGCCTTAGATTTCAGTTGAGCGATAACGTGGAGCGCTTGCGCTTCATCGAGCGGCGTGACGATTTGGCCTTGGGCGTCGATTCGCTCATTTACTTCATAAGTGAAGCGCCGCGGAATATAGGGTTTCGGAAACGGTTTTGAAAAATCGTGCGGATTAAACTTGCCGCCCTCACGCAATACCAGCACGTCCGGAAATCCATACGTGGTAAGAAAAGCTGTCTTGGCAATATTGCCCGTTACGATAGCGTTTGTCGCGCGCGTCGTACCATAGATAAACAAATCTGCTCGTTTGAGCACCTCGGCGATGTCGAGTTCTAAGGTGCGCGTTGCTGCTTCAAGTGCGGCACGCAGACCGACGAAAATTCGCTCAGGGGTCGTTGGCGCTTTGCCAATCGTAAAGCGACCGTTGGCATCCGCGACGACGACGTCCGTGAACGTCCCGCCCGTATCTACGCTAATTCGCCAACCCTGATTACTTTGCTCAGTCATGCTTAGAATTCTCGCTTAGTTGGTATCGCTACTGGAAGAGTGCGACAAATTTAAACGAAGTTCTCGCTACGTCGAACATGCTGGCGGCGAGCCCTTGTTGGCACGGCCGAACTTTGATGGCCCGGATTGCTCAAAGATTCCAGAAATGCCAGCATGCACGATAATGTCAGTTTCGAACACCGACGTCACGAACCGACACACTACCAAGGAGAATCGCTCATGAGCAATCGCACCAACATTTCATCTGGTTCGCCCTACGAACCCGTATTCGGTTTCTCGCGCGCTGTTAGAGTGAATAACCAGGTGTTCGTCTCAGGGTGTACCGCGGTCCAATCAGACGGCACGGTAGCGGGAAGCGGCGACCCACAGGCACAAGCACTCAAGGCTTTGGAGACCATCAAAAATGCCTTGGCCGAGGCCGGCGGCACGATGGCCGATGTTGTGCGGACACGGATTTATGTCACCAGCATGGATTACTTTGACGACGTCGCGAAAGCACATGCGAGCTACTTTAGCGATATCCGACCCGCTTCAACTGGCGTCGCCGTGAGCGCACTGGCACATCCGGATTTGCTCGTTGAAATCGAGGCAGATGCGGTGCTCGCGTGAGCTGTAAGAAGACGAATAAGCCTTTACAAAATACCGGCCCAGCCGGAGCCAACATTACCCTATTAATTACTATTCAACGATGATCGAACAATTCAGAGGTACCCAATGCCAATAGAAAACTACAGTGATTACGACGGACTAGGTCTCGCGGATCTCGTCCGCCGCCGTGAAGTATCCGCACGCGAATTAGTCGACAGCGCCGTCGGCGTGATTGAACGTTTGAACCCGCAACTGAATTGCGTTGTACAGGAATTGCGCGACCACGCGATCGCCGAGATCAAAAGCGGGCTGCCGCAGGGACCGTTTTGCGGCGTGCCGTTCCTGGTGAAAGAATTTGGTATGCATTTTAAAGGCATGAAATCATCGGCCGGTTCGCGACTCGCTGCCGGGGTGCAGTTCGACTCGGATACTGAACTCATGACGCGTTGTAAAAACGCGGGCCTGGTTACCATCGGTACAACCACGACACCAGAGATGGCGTTTAACGCGAACAGCGAAGCGGTCGCTTACGGACCGACTTGCAACCCGTGGAATCTGGGCCATTCCGTCGGTGGTTCCTCAGGTGGGGCGGGCGCGGCAGTAGCGTCCGGCATCGTCCCAATCGCACATGCCAATGACGGCGGCGGCTCCATTCGGATCCCGGCTGCCTGCAACGGTCTGGTTGGGATGAAACCCACTCGCGGTCGAACGCCTACCGGTCCAGATGGCGGACTTTTTTTGTGGGGCCTGGCGATTGAGTTTGCTGTCACTCGAACCGTACGTGATTCAGCCGCATTGCTCGACTGTTTGGCGGGCCCCGACGACGGTTACTTTTATACGGCAGAACCTCCAAAACGCGGATTCTTGGCCGCCGCAATGACGCCACCCGGACAATTAAGAGTCGGCGTGATTGAACAATTGCCGGGGTGCGCGAAACCCGCTAGAGAAAATAAAGCGCGCCTTGACGACACGCGTCGGCTCCTCGAAGACCTAGGTCATGTGTGTGAGCCGCTTCGACTTAAGTACGACGCAGAAGCATTCAACGAATCGACGATCCGGCTTTGGGCGGTAACGTTGGGTCACACGATCGAACAGTTTGCAAAAATGACCGGGCGCAAAATCAGCTCGGCCACGCTCGAACATGTCAGTCTTGAAGTTTATCGCTACGCGAAGAAACTCAATGCGATGGAAATGGAATGGGCAATGGGCGTACAGAATCAAGTATCTCGCGCCGTTGGGGCGGTGATGAAAAATTACGACGTGTTACTCACCCCAGGATTAGGTCGAGAAGTCGCTAAGCTCGGCGAGCTTAACCAAAATGCAAAAGGCGTCGATGTGATGGGATGGTGGCAACAATTGATGTATGACTACACCCCATACACCCCACTATTTAACACTACCGGACAGCCGTCAGTGATGTTGCCGCTGTGGCAATCAAAGAAGGGTTTACCGTTAGCGATGCAGTTTGTCGGACGATTAGGGGATGAAGAAACCTTGTACTCGTTAGCTGGACAGTTGGAACAAACGCAGCCTTGGTCCGGCCGAAAACCTGCGCACTTCGGATAAGGGGCCGTCGAAATCAGGTATCCAGTTGACAATTAGGCGCGCGAATCTACTGCAATGAGGATCGCCCTACTACACCCGGGAAACATGGGCGTGACCGTCGGGATCTGTGCCGTCGAGGCGGGTCATCAAGTGGGTTGGTCGTCCTGTGGCCGCAGTGCCGCGACGCATGAACGCGCACAAGCAGGTGGATTTAGACCATACGAAGATCTGGCTGCGTTGCTAGACGAAAGCGACGTCGCGATTTCAGTCTGTCCGCCGGGCGCTGCGCAATCGACTGCGCAAGATGCAGCGCGGCATAAATTTCGTGGCCTCTACGTCGACGCGAACGCCGTGGCTCCACCGACGGCCCGTGCTATCGCTGAGACTGTTGAAGCGGCCGGCGCAATTTACATAGACGCTGGCATCATTGGACCGCCCGCTTGGAGACCTGGAACGACGCGGATTTATCTGTCCGGCGATCGAAGTGCCGACCTTCTTCAGTGTTTCGCCAACACCGCTTTAGATGCGGTCGTTATGGGCCATTCCAAAACCGCTGCTTCGGCGTTGAAGATGTGTTACGCCGCGTGGACAAAAGGCTCGGCTGCCCTATTGTTATCGGTCGCCGCTTTGGCGGCATCAGAAGATGTGACGACGAAATTGTACGAGGAGTGGGCGCTATCGATCCCCGATCTAGCTGCTCGTGTGAATGCCACCGCAGCCGGTAACGCGCCAAAAGCCTGGCGCTTCGAAGGAGAGATGCACGAAATCGCGAAGACCTATTCGGCGAACAGCCTACCGGCGGAATTTCATCATGCGGCGGCGGCAATTTTTTCCACCCTCAGCGAATTTAAGGATTGTTCGCCAGCTCCAAGTCTCGACAAGGTTATCCGCGCACTGATCGACAGTGGGACACCCACTTAAATCGCGGCGACTTCGTTGTGTCGCTCGGAGAATTCACTCGGATCGGGTGCGATGGCAGTCGCACTCAGGATTGAACTAATGTCTTGTGCGGCTTTCGGTCTGCACAAGTAATAACCCTGGCCATAATCACAGCCAAGTTCGCGCAAGGCTTCCAGCGTTGCCAGCGTCTCGATCCCCTCTGCAACCGTCGTTGCACCAAGGCCCCGGGCTAAGCGACCAATTCCCGAAGTAATCGCGTAGTCTCGACCGCGCGCGGCGACGTTCGAGATGAACATCTTGTCAATCTTGAGCTCACTGACGGGAAAATCGCGCAGATATCTCATGGACGTGTAGCCCGTGCCAAAATCGTCAATCGATATTCCGACCCCAGATTCCGCAAGCCGTAACAATACTTTTGCAGACCGATCGTAGCTGCTCAAGCTCGCAGTCTCCGTGATTTCAATAATCAGATCTTCTGTTGCACAACCGTATTCGGCGAGCAATTCATGGACATGAGCGACAAAGCCGACCCTATCTAGGGATTGCGGTGAGATGTTCACCGACATTTTCAAGCGATGGCCTTGCCTACGCCAACTTGCCGCTTGGCCAAGCGCTTTGTGAAAGATCGCATCAGTAAAATCGAACATGAATTTGCTTCGTTCGAGTATTGGGATGAATTTATCAGGCGGGATATTGCCGAGTCGCGGATGTTCCCAACGTGCGAGAGCTTCAACACCAACGATACGGCCGCTGTCGAGATGGTACTTTGGTTGGTAATGTAGCCTAAGCTGATCCGACTGAGGCAAATGCGCGATTTCCATCGAGATCTGCGCATTCTTGTAGTCTAGATTTATATCTGACCCGTGATAGATCGCATAGTGGCGTAGTGATCGTTTCGCCTCGCTCATTGCCTGATCAGCGTGCGCTAACAACACATTCGACTCGCGACCTGCTTTCGGAAAAGCGGCAATGCCAATTGACGCGTCGATTTTTAACTGTTGCAACCCAACATCAATCGGCGGTGCCAAGACTGCTACTATTTTTTCTGCCACCACAATGGCGCCATCAATCGAACCAGACAACAGGATAGAAAATTCGTCGCCGCCAATTCGGGCATAAGTATCGGAGCGTCGCGCGAGCTTCAACAAACGCTCGCCTACCGTTTTCAAGACAATATCGCCAGCAACGTAGCCAAGCGCGTCGTTTATCGACTTAAACATGTCTAAGCCAAGCATAAGCAAGGCAAAACTTTCACCCGTGCGATCGGCCAGTCTGATCCGTTGTTCTAGTCGATCGAGAAATAGCCGCCGATTCGGCATGCCGGTGAGTCCGTCGTGAAAGGCCAAACCGTGGCGTGTCTGTCGAGCACTGAGCTGGCGACGGCCTTCTTCCATTGCGCATCTGATGGCGCGCCGCAGGCGATTAGCGTTCAGGTGGCTTTTGCAGATTTGGTCGCCGGCCCCGAGTTTTAACACGTCAGCCGCGGGAAACCGGGTATCCGCCGGGGTTAGTAGTACTAGCGCGCAGCCAAGCTCGCCTCGCACTTGACGGCCTTGCGCAAAAAGATCGATGGCGCTTTCATTAACGACCCGACTATCGAGGATCGTGCAGTCAATGTCTCCTGACAACAGCAAACTCTGACTTGCCGCGATACTTTCGGTTTCCACGATATCGGCATCTAGCGTGCACTCTTCTACCAGGCCCCTGACGTGCGTTCGATAGGGAGCCTTATCGCTAACAATAAGCAGTTGAGATCGGAGCATTGCCGTCAATCCAACCCTTGACCCGTGATATCTCGGATGACGTTCAATCGAATCACCAACCTTATCCTTACATCACAACGAGGCGCCGGTTGCCGGCGTTGTGTTTTTATACGGTAATGCACACGAAATAAGTTCCTGGACACGTTGTGGTTAAACTAGCTATCACATGGCCTATCGACCGATCTGAGAAATCCTTAAGTCGATCTGCTCGATCGTTCATAGGAGCTAATGGAGACGCGTCGTCAGTTATTTGGCACTCGGAGTAGCGACATTTCTGTGGATAGGCGTGCGCAATCAGGCGATCGACGATGGCGGGATCGACAACACTAATTAGGAAAACATTAAAATGCCGAGGGGCTTCGCATTAGGATAAATTACTGGCATCTAGGGTGTCGCTGGCGAACACACCACGAGCCAAGATCGCGTTCCCAGTTTAAACGCGCTGGCGATTTTCGCCTTGAAAGATTATTTCCGCCTGCGCAATACGCGCGCAACAACCACTAAAAAAGACGAGCTTGAGCGATTCCCCTACCTCGAACAAAGCACGGCCGATCGTTTAATTACAGTCGATCGAAGCCCATTAAATATTGCAAGGGGTGGCGGAGACACTAACTACAGTAGTAAGTCGTCGCCGATCGGAATGAACGTCCCCGCAGAATCGATGAGCGACTTCGCTGTTAGGCTTGGTACGCCGACTACGACGGATGCGACGCCGTTCCGCAGCCCCGTCTCCTTTAGCAATAAATCGAAATCTCCGTCGCCAGACAGTAAAACAATCGTATTGACGCTCGGAGCGGCCGCCAACACGTCAATGGTGATCCCGACGTCCCAATCACCTTTTGCTGATCCATCTCGACGTTGAATATAGGGTTTCAGTTTAACGTTGAACCCAATGTGCGTCAGCGCTGCCTGAAACTTCATCTGCCCCGGGTCGCCTCTATCAATCGCGTAAGCGGTCGCTTGCGCAATCTCGCCCATTTTTTCTAGGCGTCGCCAAAATTCCCGGTAATTGAACTGGCGACCATAAGCATCACGGGTCGTGTAGTAGATGTTCTGAACGTCTACGAAAACGGCAAGTTTGCTCATTTCAGGGTTTTCGTCGTCATGCGGATTTATCTCGGGATAATCGCCTCGCACCATAACAGCTATTAGCTGAAAGCAATCCGAATGGCTGGTCTTGGGTTTGTTTGTCGAATCGAGGCGACGCGGCGCTTAAAAAGTGACGTCCGTCACAAACTGGACGATCGCAAACCGAGATCGGTTGATAGACTTCACGTTCGAAACTAACCAGGTAACGCAATTATGGATGATGCGTTTTCATAGACCTCGAACCGCCTTGGGATTGGTGCTTATTGAGTTCTCGATTGTCGCCCTACCGCTTCTGATCGGTATTGCTCGCGCAGCTTATCGGGTTGACCAGCTTGCCGATCACAGTCAACACCTAGTAGTACACGGAGTCCAAGTCACTCGCTTGCATGAGCGGATGGCAGAACATATCACTGACATGGAACGTTACGTGCGCCAGTACTACGTTGTCTCAGACCCCACTTTGTGGGGTTTATACCTAGAGAATAAGGCGACATTCACCCAGGCGCTTGAAGTACTGCGCCGCATGGACAGCGAACAGCGCCTAAGCCGCCAACTACTTGAACTAATGCGACTAAATGACGCAATAGACGACAGCCTACCGGTGTTTGATGCGAATACATTACCCGAGCCGCACTCTGCTCCAGAGTCGATTGTCGAGCACTTCGCCGATCTGCGGGCTTTGGCTATCGATATCGCAGAAAGAAATACATCCAACCTTGACGCAGAGCTCGGGAGTCTGGGCTATGAAGCAGCTCGCGCGCAACGCGAGTTGCTTTGGCAATCAATTGCCCTGCTTCCCCTGACGATAGGCCTGGTTGCTCTATTCAGCGCGATGATAGTGCGATCAATTCGCGATCTAACATCGGCAATTACCAAGCTCGGCAAACGCGGGTTTTCCTCACCAATCGCTATCAACGGACCCGACGAACTGCGCGCACTGGGCGCGCGCCTTGACTGGTTGAGGATCCGTCTACGTGAAACCGATGAGACGAAAAATACTTTTCTACGCCATATATCGCACGAACTAAAAACGCCACTGGCGAGCTTGCGCGAAGGTACGGAACTACTCACAGACGGTTCGGTCGGCCCCTTAAGCACAGCGCACAAGGAAGTCGCGGACATCCTAAATGATAACTGCTTAAAACTTCAGACTTTGATCGAGAACTTGCTGGATTTCAGCGCGTGGCAACACGAAGCACGCGGACTCAACATTTCGCGCTTCGATTTGCGCTTGTTAGTTGACTTTGTCGTCGCGCAACACAGTCTCGAAATTCGTCGCAAAAATCTCGACGTGACAATTACCTCGGCACCCGTAACGCTCTCTGCCGATCGCAGCAAACTCCGTAGCGCGATCGACAACTTGTTAAGCAATGCGATTAAATTTTCGCCACAGGGCGGACAAATAGCTATCCCAATCCGTACGGTTGCCGAAAGTGGATGCGTCGATATTGTTGATCAAGGTCCCGGTATCCCACCTGAAGATCGAGAATTTGTTTTCGAGCCTTTTTATCAAGGTCAGCCCGTCGCTGGATCCGCTGTTCGAGGCACGGGGATTGGTTTGTCCGTGGTGCGAGAATGCGTACGCGCGCATGACGGTCGAATCGAATTAATGATCGATCAGAATTCCAGCGGGCACTTTCGGATGTCGCTGCCGCTCAATCCTACAGGATCGGAGTGCATATGAAGTCCTTATTCCCATTGCTAGTCACGCTAATGTTGTGCGCGTGCACTGCGCCGCAACCGCGCAACAGTATGCTGCTCGGCGGCGTACCAGCGCTCGAGCATCCGCCATCCGAGAAGTCGATAGCAGGACTACTGCGTTACAAGGCGACCCTTAGCCACCTCGAAGCACCCGATCGAGTCGCTTTGTTGAACGATGCGTTCGACAACTACCGAACCGATCGAACAGCCCTAAATGGCTTGCTGCTAGCGTTGATGATGAACCAACAAGCAGGAAGCGATATAGACGCCACTCTAGGGGAAGCAATTTCATCGCTTGATCCGCCGTTGCCAGCACCGCTTCAGGTTTTGGCCCGCGATCTAATCTCAACGAGTAGACAACGCGCTAAAGTGGCCGATGAAGGGGCCGCCGCGCAGCATGAAATTGCCCAATTGCGATCGTCGCTTAGACGCCTGCAGCAAAACTCCGAACAAGGGTTGCAAGCACTTCGCTCTGCAAACCGCGCTGCCGAAGCGAAAATCCAAGCGCTAACTGCAATCGAACAAGAGATAACGCGCGCGGTTGCAAGCGACGTTCTTACACCATGAAGAACACGGCCACGCGCATCCTACTAGTTGACGACGATGCGAGCTTGCTCAGCATTCGCTTGGAAAGCCAAGGCTACTGCATCGAGACAGCTCATGGTGGCCGAAACGCGCTAACAGTTATTGCGCGATTTGCGCCTGCACTCGTCATTACCGACTTGCGCATGGACGGAATGGATGGCGCCGCCCTGCTCGATGAAATTCAAACTCGCTGGCCAGGACTTGCTGTGCTGTTGATGACGGCACACGGAACCATCCCTGATGCGATGCTCGCGAGGCAACGGGGCGCTTTTGGATTTTTGACTAAACCGCTCGACAAGCACGAGCTTCGAAGTCATATCGAACGCGCCATTGCCGTGTCTTCAGGCAGTTGGCCCAGTGATGAATGGCGCCGCGATATTATAGGCAATAGCTAAAAGTTGAATCGGCTGTTAGCGCAAGCCAGACAGATCGCTACCACGACCGCGAGCGTACTAATAACCGGACCGAGCGGCAGTGGTAAGGAAGTGTTGGCGGGCGCGATCCATCAGGCGAGTGGATTGGACGGGCCTTTCGTCGCGATCAACACCGGTGCTGTGCCGCTCGAATTGCTGGAGTCGGAACTCTTTGGCCATGACCGCGGATCATTCACTGGTGCTTCCTCGCAGCGCACCGGCCTCATCACAGAGGCGGACCGCGGCAGTCTATTTTTGGATGAGATTGGGGATATGCCGGCCGCCTTACAGGTGAAGTTATTACGTGTCTTGCAAGAAGGTGAAGTCCGACCGGTCGGCAGTAATCGTCATAGTGCGGTCAAAGTAAGGGTCATTTCTGCGACCCATCGTGACCTACAACAACAAATAGAATGTGGAGCGTTTCGCGAAGATTTATTCTACCGGCTAGGCGTGGTGGAATTGGCCATTCCCCCGTTAGCAGCTCTAGCGATCGATATCCCCTTGCTGGGAATCATTTTCTAAACCGCGTTGGCACAACGTCCGATTCGCGGAAGTCCTTAGCACCACGTGCCATTGAATTACTGTCACGGGCATCTTGGCCAGGCAACATTCGTCAGTTAGCGAATGTGATCGAACGCGCACATGCGCTGTGTGTCGGCCCCGTGATCGGAGCGCGGCTAATCGCCGATGCGCTTGGTGAGAGTATCGAGCGAGTTGGCTCCTACAGAGATGCAAAGAATGAATTCACTCGGCGCTACCCCTGCCAACGGCTCACCATTAGCCAAGGTAACGTCAGCGCGGCAGCGCGCATAGCGCGGCGAGATCGAAGCGATTTCTACCAACTGTTGGCGCGTCATTCAATTGATCCGCATGGTTTCAAGCTGAACGTCTAATATCAGACAACGAATCCTACTGCTCCCGGTCGCCCTCGGGCTGTGGGCATTCACCTACAGTTTAAGTGCGCAATTTCACGGGTTTAGACCGGCGCGATTAATTCCGTGTTCTTTTACCCACGTTCTTTTTGCACTGTGCGCTATTTCGTGTAGGGGAAATCCTACACAAATATGCCGCACGGCCACTTAATTTCCGATTGGCGACACGCGAAACCCAACGGCATTGCCCAACCCATTGATGCCAAAAATATTTTCAGAATTGGCACAGCATTTGCTCTACTCAGGGTACGGCGGACAGTAAATCCGCCTGCATTCTTACCCCGATAAATTGAAGAGGAAAACTTGATGAGCAAATACCCACTGCTGGCGTTAAGCTTAATTCTCACTTGGCAAGTTGTTATTGCCGACGAGAACACTTTTGACGCGCTAGATAGCAATGACGATGGACTCATAACAAGCACGCAAGCAGAAGCTGACTCACGTGTTGTGGAACGATTCAGCGAGCTTGACGCAAACGGTGACGGTTTCCTCAACCTCGCCGAATACGCTGCCATTGGATCAGGTGCGGACAGCATAAGTCGGACAAGGATGACGACTTAAGCTTTCTACACCTTTATTCGCCTGCTCACCTTCCACCCATGCGCACTGCGCATGGGTTTTTTTATACCTGGATTCTAATGGTCTGGAGATCCGACACAAAAGCTAAATAACTTACTTGTCGGTGGCATACCTTTGTACTCCAGTCCCGCTTTATCTGAGCATCCCTAGGAAACTGCGCAGATGTCTCACGGCCAACTGTGCGGCCAATAAGTAGTTGCAGAACCTAGCCATCCTTCGGCTACCCCTAGTCCTCAGCCTGTGATCCCTAATAACGATTGCGATCGGCTCAACGTCGAAATGGAACGCTTTCAGTTATAATACGTCGCGTGACGAACCGCTCCACAATGGGTTCGAGTTGTACAAACCGTGGTTAATAGGAGAGTCCACTATCATGAGTAATAATGCCGATGTTGCCGCAACGATTGACAAGAACAATAAGAAATTCTGCGCCACCCTCGCAGCTGGAAACGCTGCCGGCGTCGCCGCCTTGTACGCAAACAACGCCCGCTTAATGGCCACCAACAGCGAGACAGTTTCGAATAACGGCCTTACTGCCTTTTGGCAAGGCATTATCGACATGGGGGTCCGAGATGGGACCTTAATCTCTGACACGGTTGAAGTTCACGGAGATACCGCGATTGAGGTTGGAAAGTACGTTTTATACGGAGACAATCGCACAGCACTCGATAACGGAAAATACGTCGTCGTGTGGAAGAACGAGGGTGGTGATTGGAAGCTTAAAGAAGATATATTTAATTCGAGCGTCGCGGCAGCCTGAGTCGTCGCTCAGCAACAGACCTTCGATAAAGCGGGGTTGCGAAAGGCTGGACATGTCGGGGATTCAATTTTGCGAGGAGCATCTCGGCGCGACAATTTTTTCTGAAGATTTACAGTCAAATTCAAATGAGGGCCAGTGATAAATGCCGGCCCCGTGGGGCCGATCGCGAACCGCCATTGTTTATCTTTCTTCGCGGCCCATCCGCCGAATCTTCCTCAACGATCAACAATTCGATAGTCATGCTAAATTTATCGCCGCGCAGAAATTCTGCTTTGGTATAACGTAGGAGCACAAAATGTCAGACCCGAAGAGGATCGATTACTCAGTGAACGACCGTATCGCAACGTTGGCGATGAATCGCTCACCAGTAAACGCAATAGATCACCCGATGATCGACGCGATTCACGACGGACTATTGCGCGCCGATGCGGATGAGAATGTCCGTGCGGTTATTATTACTAGCGCATTGCCTGGCATGTTCTGCGGCGGCATGGATTTGCGTATGGTGGCGGCAGGTGACGCTCAGGACTTACGTGAGTTCGTCTACAAGTTTTACATGAAGACAATGGATATTCAGTACGCAATGAAGAAGCCGACCATTGTTGCAATCAATGGTCCTGCGCGCGGCGCCGGCATGACTCTATCAATCACTAGCGACGTTATCGTTGCGGCCGACGACATCGATTTGGGTTATCCGGAAATCGATATCGGCTTAATTCCCGCTATTCACTATGCACATCTGCCGCGACAAATATCACGTCACCAGGCGTTTGAATTGTTGTTTGGCGGCAAACCCATTCCCGCAAGCGAGGCAGCAAGTTTGGGCATCATTAACCACGTTGTTCCGCGAGCAGAGTTACTCGAGAAGGCGCTTTCAATCGGGAAAGTATTTGCCGAAAAGTCTCCAACCATCATGGCCTTAGGACGGCAATCGTTTATGCGCGCCAACGACCTCGACTATCGGCGAAACGTCGAAAACCAGATCGAGACGCTGTGCAATGTGTTCGACACTAAAGATGGTCGTGAAGGTTTACATGCGTTCCTGGAAAAGCGCGCACCAGTTTGGTCTAAGTAGCCGCAAAACACGTACCCGTCCGAGTTTGGGCACCTACTGACAGGCCAAATATCCGCACGGTTTGCGGACATCCACAGGATTTATCCTATAATCGCCGGCCAAATAATTTTAATGGAGTCGACGCTATGTCGCGCATGCGTTTCGGAGTCTTTCTGCCACCCCATCACGTCCCAACAAATTACAACCCGACTTACGCGCTCGAGCGCGATGTGGAAATCACTAAACTCATCGACAACATTGGCTATGACGAAGCCTGGTTCGGTGAGCATCACTCGGGCGGCGTTGAGTTAATCAATGACCCCATGATATTCATCGCCCACGTGGCGAGCCAAACTCGCAATATACGCTTGGGTACGGGTGTGGTGTCGTTGCCATATCACAACCCATTGTGGGTCGCCGATCGGCTCGCGTTGCTTGATCACTTAACACGCGGCAGGGTCATGCTCGGCGTAGGACCAGGCGCACTAGCCACCGATGCAGCGATGATCGGCATCCAGCCGCATGAACAACGCGACGCGCTCGATCAAGACATGGATGTGTTGATGCACTTATTGACCAGTGACGAACCTATTTCAATTGAAACGTCACGGTACAAACTAGTCGACGCAAGACTCCAACTCGATTTCTATCAAGACCCGCACCCCACGGTCGTTGCTGCAGCGGTCGTGTCGCCTTCTGGCCCGCGCCTCGCCGGAAAACATGGCATTGGCTTGATTTCCGTTGGCGCGACCATGAAGGCCGGAGTCGACGTGTTGGCAATGCACTGGAACGTCGCTGAAGCGCGCGCAAAAGAATTTAACAAGCAAGTCGATCGCGATTCGTGGCGGGTAGTCGGACTCATGCATCTTGCCGAGACGCGCGAGAAAGCCTTCGCAGACATTCGCTACGGATTGCGTGAGTGGTGTGACTACTTGCAGAACACCGCTGCGGCTCCGCAGATCCAAGTGACCGGTAACGACATCGAGTCGTATATCGAGTGGATCACCAATACAGGTTCGGCGGTTATCGGTACTTACGACGACGCTATCCAACACATCGAAAGTTTGATCGAACAGTCCAACGGTGGGTTTGGGAACTATTTGTTGTTCGATCACAATTGGGCCGAATTCTCAACGAAGAAGCGTCACTATGAAATCTTCGCCGATTATGTCATTCCTCACTTCAAAAAAACGAACGTGCGGATGAAACGCAGCGAGGCCGATTTACGCAAAGTTCGCGAGCCCTTAGCGGCCGCGCAACAAGACGCAATACGTGATTTCAGCGCCCGCCACGATCAGGAAGTTGCTGGCAAAGCCAACGGCTAGAGTCTGCGGGAAACAGCATGCCGATCGGACGTTAAATTCCGATCGGCAGCCACCAACTGGCCCGCTGCGTCTATGTGGACGGCTGGTGGGTAACAATATCGATCGTGCACGAACGATGCGGGAGGAAAAATCATGATACATAGCGGCGGATGTTTTTGCGGGTCGATTACCTACGAGTTCGAGGAAAACGGGATCCGGACGGCGAATTGTCACTGCACGATGTGCCGCCGAACGAGCGGGGCACCCTTTGTTACATGGCTAATCGTACCGGCCAAGCAATTCCGATACACAAAAGGGACGCCAAAAATTCTTAAGTCTTCGACCGATGGAACGCGATATTTTTGCGACTCATGTGGCACACCTGTTGTGTGCATCAATGCATCCCATCCCGAGATTGTCGATGTCACCTTAGGGAGCCTTGATCGACCTGATGAATTCTCCCCGTCCTTTGAGGTATTTAAAGACACCCGACTTCCTTTTGTTGCGCTGATCAAAAAGGACTAATTTCACACTTCCTTCGGCAACACACGAGATTCGTTCTTGGGTCCAAGACGTTGGCGCAGAACTGCTTGACGTTCATCGGGCTTCCGTGGACTAAAGCCCGCGCGCACTAAGTCTTGACTGGCCGTACAGGTTCGCGCGCCATTCGAGGCCGATGGATGGCCCGGGACTATCCGAGCCTTACGTCACACGCTATGCTCGAGCGTCGATTTAAATAACCGGAGAAATCGTGATGTCACGGATCCCCTTAGTCGAACGCGATAATGCCTCCCCGGAGGTGCTCGCCATGTTCGATCGAATGGAAAACCTAGGTTTTTCGTTACTCAATGTTTTTAAAATGTGGGCGAACAATAGCAAAGCAGCTGCCGGATTTGTGCAGCTAGCCGAAGCCTTGTATGGCGAAGGTGCAGTCTTATCACCGCGCTATCGCGAGCTAGCCTACCTACGCGCCTCGCAAGTTAATAGTTGCCACTACTGAATACCCACCCACGTGATGCTCGGTCGGAGTGTCGGATTAACAGACGAAGAAATGGCGTCGATGGCAGACCCAACGTCGTGCGCATCGTTCAGCGATACGGATAAACTCGTATTGCGTTACTCGGAAATTCTTACTCGTGAGAATAAGGTGAGTGAGGCGCTCTACGCAGAACTCGAAAAAGCGTTCCCGCGCGAGGAACTTGTAGAATTGGCGATGACGATCGGCCTCGCCGCGATGGTCAATCGAGTCCATTCGACTTTTTCCACGGACGTCGACTCATCGACTTTAGATGCAGTCGCCGACGGTCCGGCTTGCCCTATCGGACGCTAAGCTAGACCAACAATCGCTCGGTCGGAACCATAACAGCTACGGCCGAGCGATCGGTCGGAGCGGTTTATGGTTCGGAGTTTAGGGTTCGACCTTAGGCTGAATAGTAACGATGAAACCTATCGGAATTTTATGCTGACCGACGTGAAAATCGCCGTTGATGTCGCTCACGACCAGCATTTTTCCAACGAAGGTAACCGCAACGGGGTTAGCTAAACCCGACGCGAACGGTTCCAAGTTTCCTGCTTGCGTCACTCGATAGAGCTTGCCGTCACTTGCGATCGGCGAAGTTGCCGCAATATCGTTGTCCCAGCTGCCCGCATCACTGATAAAGAGATCACCCGCGAATTCGCCAAATCCTCGTGGTGCAAAAGCCATGGCGCCAGGTTCGTGCAAACCCGTTGCGAAGGGTTTTTCGGCAACTGATCCATTCGGCGCGACGCGAAGAATACTGCCTTGTCCGGGCCGGGTAATCGCAGCAATCTTCGGATCCTGGACCGCCGCGCCAACAAGCATTGTTTGGCCATCCGGGGTGAACGAAATGCCGCGCGGTGAACCCCAACGCTGCAAATCTATTGTCGCCAGCGGCAGACATTCATCGTCAGGCGTAACCGTGTAAATCGTATGGTTGCTTGCCGCAGTAATGTAAAGTTTGCCGGCAAACGGGCTCCCTTCTGGACCAAATCGCGCAAAGAAGCTTCCAGCACCAGGCGCACCGGCGGCATTTTTCGGCAGAAAACATACAACTTCCTCAGCCAACGTCGTCGGATTAAATCTCGTCACCGCGTTCGGCAATTCCCATCCACCAACTTTATCCGGAACTGAAAACGCCACCGTATAAATATGTCCCGCGTGCTTGCCGAAACTCGCCGGTGCTACGTCGAGCGAAATTGGCGGGTGCTTACCCGAGGCGGCGAGCACTGCAACCTTGCCGTCCATCGTTACCGCGTAAATCGTTCCGCCGCCGGCGTCATCTGCGACCCATAACGTATTGTCATCGACAACATAAATATCGAATGGATCGTATAGCGGTGAGCCTGGCGCGACTAAGACAGAATGCTGAAAATCCGCCGGCACTTTAATCGGCGGCAGGGCGAAAACCTTGTCTCGAGTTGCCTTCGCTACACTCAACGGCATCTCTACCCAGTCTTGCAACCCGTTCTCGGTCGCTTGGGTCGAGGGCGCTAGAACGCTCACGATTGAAAACACCAATGCGGCAATACGCACTCTAGATAGGGTCATTTCACGGGATCTCCGCAGTTATTCCATTGACGTTCTGATAGATCGAATACGCGATTAGACTATGGGCGCATAGGCCGAAGTATAATCGCATTCTGCCGCGCTAAAACGCACTTTGTCCGAATCCCGTTACGTCGAGGGACGAGAGCCTGCATGCAAACGCTCCTTCGATCGCAAAGAAAAAAACTTATGTCCGATGCCTGCATATCAGCTTCCTAATGCCTAGCGTTAATCTCGCAAAAGCTGCCGTTATCCTATTCGCCGCTGGCATCGTCGAGTTTTCCCAAGCAATGGAAAACGTCGTCGTTACTGGCACGCGGCGTCCCGCGAACCGCAGCGACTTACCGTACAGCGTCGCGGTGATTGACCAACGAAGCATTCAACAGAAACTCGCCCGAACCCTACCCGACGCGCTAGCTCAAACACCCGGCGTGCTCGTTCAAAAATCCGCTAACGGCCAAGGTTCACCTTTTCTACGGGGCTTCACGGGCTATCGAACGCTCACGTTGATCGACGGCGTGAGGTACAACAACTCAGTCTATCGTGACGGTCCGAACGAATATTTTTCTCTGATCGATTTCAATTCCGTCGGCAGTATCGAAGTGTTCGGCGGCCCGACGTCCGCCCATTACGGAAGCGATGCGATTGGTGGCGCATTGAATATCCACACGCGCAAATCTGACTATGCTGTGGAGGAAGCCGATGCTCCCTTCATTCATGGCTTACAACGCCTAAGCTTCGCATCTACCGACAACAGTCAACAGTCGCGTACCGAAATACAGATCGGAAAAGGTGGACGCTGGGGTGCTCACCTCGGCTATTCGATAAAAGACTTTGGTAACGTAAAAACGGCCGGCTTAGGCAAACAACACCACACCGGCTACGGCGAAGTCGCTTGGGATACACGCTTTGATATCGAGCTGAACCGTGATTGGATGTTCAGCATGGTCTACCAGCAACTCGAACAAGATGACGTGTGGCGGACGTTTTCAACCGAAGTCGCGCAGTCTTTCGCGGGTTCGAGCGTGGGCACGGATCAACGACGATTGAAAGACCAACGGCGCAATCTTGGCTATCTTCGTCTACGCGCTGAAGATCTCTTCCGCCGGCTTGATTCGGTGCAGCTAACTTTGTCGCGGCAGAGCTGGAACGAAGATGGCGATCGGATCCGTGGTGATGGTCGGCGCAATCTGGAATTTTTCAATTCCACAATGCTCGGTGCCGATGTGCAATTTTCTAGCCAATTTCATTACGTCGATTTCGTCTATGGCTTTGATATCTACCGAGACGGTGTCGATAGCGGTCGCCGTGATTTCAATCCAAACGGCAGCCTCGACAGTATCAGGATACAAGGCCCGATCGGCGACAATTCGCGATACTTGCAACGCGGTGCTTTTATTCAAGGCATCGTCGAGCCGCACGATCGCGTCCGGCTGGAACTCGGCAGCCGCTACACAGAGGTCTCGGCCACTATCGGACGCTACGAGGATCCACTGACAAATCTACCGGCGCGATTCAGCGATACCTGGGGCGAATTCGTTCATTCCGCCCGCGCCAGCTTCATGCTCGAAAAGGATCGGCAAACGACCGCGTGGATAGGCCTTAGTGAATCATTTCGGGCCCCCAATGTCGCCGATATCAGTCGCTTCGGCGCCAGCCGGTCGACGGAACTCGAGGTTGCAGCGGTCTCACTTGAGCCCGAGAAATTTTTGACCGTTGAACTCGGACTACGTCGCGTCGGATGGCCGTTGGATTTCTCTGCGGTGGTATTCCATACCCGCATTCGTGATTACATCACCAGTACGCCAACCGGACGCATCGTTACCGACTTAACAGAAGTGAGTAAGCAAAATAGCGCGCGAGGATTCGTTCAAGGGGTTGAATTGAGTGGGTCGCGCGATTGGTCTAACGGACTGGGCGCCTGGGGTAATTTAACCTGGCTTGAAACCGAGCTCGAAACGGCCGCACTGACCGGTACACGGGGCACGATCGCCGAACCATTAAGTCGAACGATGCCGTTAACGGTTAACTTCGGCTTCACGTGGGATACACCCGGTAGATCGTTTCGCGCGGCGCTAGACGTGACAATTGCGGCCCAAGCCGACGGCCTCAGTCGCGGTGATCGCGCAGATACGCAGCGTATTCCCCCGGGCGGAACCCCCGCTTACGAGTTCGTTAGACTTTCTTGCAACAAGCGTCTAAATGAAACATTCGATGTTGCGCTCGGCGTAAGCAATATCTTTGATACGACGTTTCGATCACACGGCTCGGGTGTCAATGAGCCGGGAATTGCACTCGATATTCGACTGAGCGCACAGTTCTAATTAAAGTCGCTTAGGCTGCTTATCGGACTTAGGAGAACTTTACTGCAGAAGTGACTTAGGGGTTCTAATCCGCGTTCATTTTCGTTAAGGAGAACAACGATTTGCTTCAAATGAACAGTGATTTACCCTTGCACTCCTACTCGCCTCGCGACGATTGGCTAAGTCCGACAGGCTGCTAGTCCGGCGAGATCTCGATGATGAACCCGTCCGGCAACTCGCGCTTTCCGTAGATAAAGTCGCCGTTGATATCTGCGACCCACAATTTGTCGCCGACGAATCGCAACGCCCAGGGATTAATAAACCCGCTTGCCACAAGTCTCAATTCTCCTTCCTCGGTTACCCGATGGACTTTGCCATCCGGCCTTAATGCTTTGCCCAGGGGAACCGGAATTTCATAAAAACCCACTTCCACGACAAACAGTTGGCCGGCATATTTGCCGAAGCTCGGCGGCGCGAAATCAAGCCCACCGAACATCGTCTCGCCGTCCGCTACAGACGTATTGTCAATCGTACGATCAGGCAGCACCCTAAGTATCGCCGCGCCACGCGCATTAAATATCCCGCCACGAACCACGGTCACTAAAATCGATTGACCATCCAATGCGAAGCGCATATACAACGGACCGCCGTGTTCTTCGGCATCGAATGTCACGAACGGCACACAGTTTCCGTCTGGCGTTATTTCATAGATTGTTCCGTTCAAAGTCGTCACAGCGTAAAGCTTGCCCGCGAACGGACTGCCGAGCGGCCCAAATACTGCGTCAACCCCAATGCTAGATTTTTTCGTATCTATTCCAGGTAACGTACAGAAAACGCTCACGGCGTAATCATTCTCGGGTTCGATTCGTTGGATGATGTAGTTCTCGAGGCCGCCTTCGGCGCCAATTTTAGGTTGCGACAAAGCAAAGATCTGTCCCTCGTATGGGCCGAAATTCGCTGGGGCAATATCAAATCCGGCGCTGATCGGCGCCATCTTGTCCGCATCTACCAGCACCGTTACTTCGCCATCACGGTCGATCGACAACATACGACTGCCTTTGTCGCCCTCTTCTTTGCCGTCGTCGTTCAGCCATACGGCGTCACCTTGGACGTGCATCACTAACGGATCATACATTTCGCCAGGCGGAACGAGTTCGTGAACCTTGAACCCGTCCGCTGCTTTGATATCGTGCGCCAACATCTTGTTTAGAACGTTGGCCAGTTCGTTCTCAGCACCGACCGTTGCGACGACGCACGCCGCAAGCACAATGCCACACACCTTCATTGCTGTCTTATTCATAGAACCCCATTTCCCATCTTTTTTATACCTTGCTAGTATCGCCAAGACTTTCAGCCGCCGCATCACTTAAGCATCTGCGAATCGTCGCATAGTGCATGCGCAACACGACTTCGTGGTCTTGAAAATGAAATTCGCGGATCGTACCGTTATTAACATTCGCTTGCGCTCTTTCAAGCGTGTTCAGATCTTCGATTAATAAGTCACGCAGTTCGACGAAAAAATACTCTTGTGAAAATCGTTCTGCGGCGTTGTTCGGTTCTGGGAAGTAATACGTCATTTCATATTGGGTTTCGTCGACTGCGAGTGGCCACATCTGATGCGTAAAGTAAGTATTCGCGCCAATTGCTGTTAGAAAATTCGGGAAAAACACACTCACATCCACTGCCCAGTCCGAGGATCTCGACGGGTTCACGCCCTTTGGTAACGGTTCGCTTCGCGCCCTACCGCCGGTGATCGGATCACCCGCCGCGTATTGATACCCAAGGCCCTGCACGAATTTAGGATGGTAGTCCTTATTTCCCCACATCGACGCAGTGCGATGGTTTCCATATTGAAGCGCGTCGATCAAATGTCCGAAGGGATTCGCCGGCCCCGCTAAGGTCGAACCAATCGAGCGTTTGTGTAAAAACGGAATATGGTAGATCTCACAGAACGAGTCGACGACATTCTTCCAGTTCGATTTGATCGTGCACGTAAATTGCGCACGCGTCGTGCCCCGATCAAACGGATAGCCAGCGAGGGCTTCTCCTAATCCGCCTAGGTATTGCGCAAGCGAATGTCGCGGCTCTGGTGCTAGAGAGAAAAAGATGAATCCTTCCCACACTTCGGTTACGACTGGGATGAGGCCCAGATTGTCGCGCTCGACATCGAAGAAACTCTCCTCGTCGGTTAAACCTTTGAGCTTGCCTTGAGTGTCGTAGGACCAGCCGTGAAAGGAGCAAGTAAAATATTTGCAATTTCCTTGCGACGCCAAACAAACATGGTTTCCTCGATGACGGCAAGCGTTGTGGAATCCTCGCACTTGACCGTCGCTCCCACGAACAAAGATGAGTGACATCTCGAAGGTAGGGACACTGCGAACAAAAAAATCACCCTCATTGAGGATCTGCTCAACGCGGCCAGCGAACAGCCAGCCTTTGCGAAAGATATGTTCCTTCTCTTGTTCGAATATCGCGGGATCGCGAATGATGTCCACTGATACCGGCCCCCTGTCCAAGTCCGGAAACTTGTCGGTCAGGAATTTTTCGCTCACTGATCTATTCATTCCACCGTCTCCGGGCTATGGCAGTTCAGACGTTAAGGTCAGTACGCTTCCGGCGTAGCCGTCAATTACTCGCGGCTGGCCGTACCACTCGACGGCCGGCGCGATCTCCGCGATTGATAAACAGAGATTCAAGAGGTTCCGATCTCCGGCGTTCATATCATCGGTATATGGGACGTTTTTTAGATGTTCCAGCGCCGCCTGCAGGTACGGCGCTACTTGGTCGTAGAACATTTGAATAGCGCCCATCGTCGCCGCGTCGCGTTCGCGCATACGCGCGACAGTGGATGGCAACGCCCAACGCGCAATGAAAGGCGCTAGTTGCTCAAATCCCGGCGGCAGTTGCCCTGTCGTCATGGAGCGACGTCCAACTGGATCATGGTTGTCATCGGAAACTTCGGCATTCGTTTTGGTCTCCTAGAAAAAACGCACTCGGAAGCGGCACCGATTAATACACCTAACACTTGCGATGCGCACTTAAAGCGTCAATCGTCTCAGAAGAATCGCAGACCTTGGCGATCAAAGCGAGGACGCCACGAAGAATCGTGTTGTGCGATTTCTCGGACGTCGAGGCACAACAATCGCTCGGAATGATGACGTAGTAACCACGATCAGCCGCGTCCCTAGCCGTGCCGTCAATCACCCCGTCGGTGGCGATACCGGTCATGATGAGATGAGTCAAACCTTGCGCTTCAAGCAGACCTGCGAGCGTACTCGCATAGAAGGCACTGATACGCGTTTTGTCTACAACAAATTCTCCCGGCGCGGGCTTCACGCTCTCATGAATCTCCGCGCCCCAACTGCCGTCACTTAACGCGCCGATATTTTTGATTATTCGAAAAATAGAAATATTCTTCGGCATGTCACGATAGTCCGCGCGATAAACGTGCCTAACGTGAATAACCGGAACACCCGCATCACGCGCGGCCGTCATTAGCCCCGCAATGTTATGGAGTATTTCTTTCTCGGCGATCAATTTCGGCATCGCACCAGCACCTAACTCGCCGCCAAGCTTACCGTCGATATGCACAATATCGTTTTGCACATCCATAACAAGCAATGCAGTCTTGCCCGCGGGTAGCTCTAATGCACTCAAAAGTATCCTCCAGATTCTACCAAGTACCGTTTTCCGAGTGACACGGCGTTATCGCTCGCGCGATATCCGCGAAGAAATGCCCGCACGCGCAGTTAGCGCAGGCCAAACTTCGTCACCGCCACGCCGCAAAATCAAAGTCGCCAGCCGATCTGTCCAATACGCTTCATTGCCAAACTCATCGCGCCAGCTCCATAGCCGTCGTGTCGCGTAGTGGAGCGGGTATTCTTGGGTGAAGCCCATTGCGCCGTGAACTTGGTGAGCGAGCTCAGCACCGAGTCCTGCGGCCGTACCAATACGGGATTTTGCCGCTGCAATTTCAAGTTCCGCCGCCCCGATCCCGTGCACATCGACAACTTGTGCGGCCGCTTGCGCCGCAACAGTTGCCGCTGCCGCTTCGCCCGCCAACGTTGCAACATGGTGCTGAATGGCCTGGAACTTTGCTAATGGCCTACCAAACTGCTCGCGTTCGATCACGTAGTTTATGGATTGAAAGAGGACCCGATCCAGCGCACCCGCCATCTGGCACGCGCGTGCCAATGCACTCATTAATGTCAAGGTGTCACTACTCACTGGGTCGGCGGCTTCGCTGATGTCTTTGTCCGGAATAATGACGTCCTTGCAGCTGATCGAATCGCGCGCCTCGTTCGCCATATTCGTGCCGTGCACAATTTCGAATTGGTCTGGAGTCAACGTGATCACATAATCAGTCGCTGAATAATTGACGACCAACACTATACCACCCACATGACGCGCAAACGGAACGCGGGTAGCCACTCCGCTAAGGCGCCATGCGTCGGATTGTCTCGTCAAGCGAAACTCGCTGCCTTGACCCGGTGGGACGATCGTCAGCGGGCCGCTCGGAACAACGAGCTCGCAGTTTCCTAGGACCCATGCGGCGAGAAATGTTTCGGCGAGTGGAACAGGTGTCGTATAACTTCCCGCCACGATCAGCAGGTTGAACGCATCGAGTAATTGGGCGCCAGAGCCGCCATAAGATTCAGGTACCGAAGCCAGATGCAAACCGCTGTCTTCAATCGCGTCCCACAACGCACCCGGCCACACACCACTTTCTGCACTTAAGATCGTGCTCGGAGTGCAAAAATCCGTAAACAGACGTTCGGCTGTTGCTACAATTAGATCGCGCTCACTCATCGCAAGCCAAGCCCGCGCGCGACGATACCGCGTAATATTTCGCTCGTGCCACCTCGCAATGAAAAACTTGGCGAATGCAATATGGCTTTCGCCATGAGTGCCTGAGTCCGATCCGCAGACTCCATAGACGGGGCAGAATCGATTACTAAGCGCAGGGTTTCGGCGATCTGCTTCTCAAGTCGCGCGCCTAGTTCTTTCGCTAGCACAGCCTCAGTGTCGGCATTATCACCCGCGGCCAATCGCCCGAATATTCTCATCGACATGTTGTACAGCGTCCAGATCTGAGCGAGTAGGGCACCGATCGCGACTCGTGTACGCGCATCGGCGGAAGCCCCTACGGTGTCAATCGCTTGGGAAAGCAAGGGGTAGGTACTAAGAAATCGTTCCGGTCCACTGCGTTCAAACGCGAGTTCGCTAGTGACTTGGCTCCAACCATCACCCGCGCTGCCAAGCAGATTTTCATCTGATAGTTCGACGTTGTCGAAAACAACTTCATTGAAATGATGCTGCCCCGTGATTAGCCGGATCGGATTCATCGTGACCCCGGGATGCGTTCGCTCGACAATAAATTGACTGAATCCTGCGTGCCGATTGTCCGACTTTTCACCGGTACGACAAAACACCAGCATGGCGTCGTACTCATGGGCGTTACTTGTCCAAATTTTTGCGCCGTTGAGCAACCAGCCGCCGCCAGGCTGTTGTGTCGCATTCGTTCGAACATTCGCCAGATCGGAGCCTGCGTCCGGTTCACTCATACCGATCGCAAAGGCATACTCGCCAGCGACAATTCGCGGGAGATATCGCTGCCGCTGCTTTTCTGTGCCGACTCGCAGTAGCAACGGTCCAGTTTGTCGATCCGCAATCCAATGTCTCGCCACCGGTGCGCCCCACGCTAGCACCTCAGCGGTAACGACAAAACGATCCATTTGCGTTCTTGCTTGGCCGCCATAACTCTCGGGCCAAGTTAGACCAAGAAACCCATGCCGTCCCATTTTGCGGCTGAATTCAACCGACGGAGTCAGCCATCCATCGCAACTTGGTTCGAAATGACCGGCAGCACGTTCGTTAGCGAGAAATTCGCGGACTCTTTGCCGCAACGCGAGGGTGCTCGAGGGGAACTCCGTGTCCGGAAATCTTAGAGGAGAAAGCGCGATAGTAGTGGACCCCAGCGCAAGGCGCGCGATTAAGTGAAACTTATGGGCAATTGCAGTTTTAGTTTAGCGCCAGCCGGCGAAGTGTGCACGAGTTGAACGCGACACTACGTGTCGCTCACGAAAATCCCTAGCGCTGCGAATGCAACGGTGGGAAGTTCAAATCGACGAATTCGTGACAAACGCGCCACGCCGTCTGACGCTCAGTGAACCGGCCTGGGCAATCTTAAGCATTCGATTGGGCCCCGAGACGTTCTGCCTATTCGCCGTTCGGGGAATCTAGATTCGCCGTTTCCATGTGCGGTCCAGCGCCAGGAATTCGGATTCCGCGACGGCCGGTGAGAAGAGAAATCCTTGAAATCCGTCGCAGCCCCGCTCGGCCAAGAAATCCAGCTGGGCTTCGGTCTCGACGCCTTCTGCAATAGTCTGCAAATGCAAATTGCGCCCCATACCAATGATCGTCTCGGCAATGATGGCGTCATTAGCATCGTCGAGGACGTCAGTAACAAACGATCGATCGATCTTCAGTTGGTCGAGTGGCAAACGAGACAAATAAGAAAGCGAGGAGTAGCCGATGCCAAAGTCATCGACCGAAAAACGGATCCCAATGTCTCGAAGTTGCTCCATCTTCAAGGCGGTTGCAGTGAAATTTTCAATAACGGTCCCCTCAGTTACCTCGATCACGACAGACTGAGGAGGAACGCCGATCGAAACGAGGTCGCGGATCGTGTCACGAACGAAATCGGCGGAACTGAACTGACGCGAACTCACGTTGATTGCTAGATGGTCGAGAAACATTGTTCCATTTCGATCCCATCGACGCAGGCATTCCATCGCCTGGCCGAATACCCACCGACCAATTTCTAGAATAAGACCTGATTCTTCTGCGATCGGAATGAAAACGCCTGGTGATATCGAGCCACGCTCAGGATGCTGCCAGCGTAACAATGCCTCGGCAGCGAAGATTTTACGATCCTTATCGTATTGGGGTTGGAAAAATAACGTCAACTCATCGCGCGCAATCGCCGTACGCAAATCGCGTTCCAATCCCAGCCGCGCCTGTGCAGCAGATTGCATACTTGGATGGAAAAATTTCGTGATATTGCGGCCATCCGCCTTGCCTTGATACATCGCGGAATCCGCTTCCTGCAAGATCGCGTCGGCTGATTTACCCTCTTCCGGGAACATCGTCACACCGATCGTTGGCGTTATGTTCAGTTGATGGCCATCCACCAGGTAGGTTTTCCCCAACTCGGTGTGGATTTTGTCGGCTACCCGCCGCGCTTGATCCACACATTTATCCGGCTTGTTCCCGAGATCTGACAAGATCACAACAAACTCGTCGCCACCTAAGCGCGCGGTCGTGTCTTCGACGCGAACGATACTTAACAGGCGTTGCGCAACTTGAACGAGGAGTCCGTCGCCGACCGCATGCCCGAGTGAATCATTAATATTCTTGAATTGATCGAGATCAATAAATAGTAGCGCGCCGGTTGTGCCGTGCCGTCGCGACGATGAAATACTCGATTCCAAATGCTCTGCAAGATAACGACGGTTAGGCAACTCAGTCAATGGATCGAACAGCGCGAGCCGCTCGGCGTCGGCGAGTGCCTGTTTCAATTCCGAAATGTCAGTAAAATTCTCTACGTAATGCGTAATTTTACCGTTGTGATCGGTAACGGCTGTAATCGTTTGCCACACCGAGAAAGTAGAGCCGTCTCCTCGATAATTCGCTCTCTCTCCGTCCCACTGGCCTGTTCGGTCGACGGCAGCCCAGATTTCCGCTGTTTCGGGATCGAGACTGTTCCCGCTGCCGGAATAACCTGGCGTTCTACCGAGCAGTTCCTCATCCGTATAGCCAGTAATGCTTTTAAATGCGTTGTTAACTCTGAGAATTCGTTTGTCCGCGTCACGAATAACTAGCGCTTCGTGAGTTTCAAACGCCGTCGCTGCCAGGTTAATTTGTTGTTGCGCAGCGATCCGCTCGGTAATGTCCTCGAGGACCGTCATTATCACCGGGAGCCCGTCGGACGACGTGACCCGTACGGCTTTGTAAGTAACCTTTATCGTGCTGAGATCTTTGCAGATCACGTCCAGCTCGGGATATTCGACTGCCGCTGGAGTGTCACCTGAACGATGAAGTGCCGGAAAATCTTTCGCTGAAGTGGGGGACAAGTAATCTGCAAACTTCGAACCAAGCGTCTCTTGAGAACTAAATCCCGTTGCAGTCGTCCACACGTCGTTCACATCGAGAATTTTATGCGTGTCATCGATCATGCAGATCATCGTCGGCATGTTGTCGTAAATCGTTCGATAGCGCTCCTCACTTTCTTTAAGTTCGATTTCGCGTTGTTCGCGTAAGAGTTCGTTCGCTGCGGTCGCGCCGATAATCTCTAGGACGGACATGGCGTAATCGGCGTCCACGAGGGGTTTACTATCGAGCAACGCGATTATCCCGATCGTGTTGCCTTGCGAATCGATCAACGCCTTGCCCAAAAAGCTCTCAATATCGCGTTGGCCGAGAATCTTGTTGTTCGGGTACAAGGATTTGACCTCGCCGGAAAATACACAAGAGCCACCAGGTAGTGCTGCAGCACCTGGTGATTCGCTCACCGGAAACGTCGCGCCGTTGAGGGGATCGGTAGGGGGAAAAGTGGAAACAACATGCGCAGTTTCGCCTGTGTAATCGAACTTCGAGATATACACCGTCGGCACGTTGCAAATTTCGGCGGCTCCTTTTGCCAATGCATCGAGCAGCCTTTCGTTACCTCCACCGGTAATACTCTCAGCAATCTTCTCCAAGCGTTTTTCATGTTGACGCTTTTTTGTGATCTCTTGCGAGATTCCAACAACGCCGACAGCGGTTCCTGTTTCATCGAAAACCGGGATCTTCTTGGTTTCAATGAGTAACTCTTCGCCACTAGCGTTCGCAAACGCTTGGCGAATTCCGAGCTTTGGTTTACCAGTTGAGATGACTTCGATATCGTCGGCGCGATACATTTCTGCGTATTCTGCCCACGGTAACTGCTCATCAACCAGGCCGACGACTTCGCTCGATTCTTTGAATCCTGCGTTTATCGCGCATTGGCGATTCGCGCCTAGAATGTGGCCAGCAGCGTCTTTCCAGTAGACCATATCGGGAATCGTATCGAGTACCATTTCGAGCACACGTCGCGATTCTTTAAGATCGTGTTCGACAATTTTTTGCGCAGTAATATCGGTATAAGTGCCGACAATCAGCGTTGGACGACCACTTGCATCGCTTTCCACGACACGGCTCTTATCCATAACCCAACGGTAGTCACCGTTCTTACATCGGAACCGGTATTCAACTTGATACCCGTCCCCGCCCTTTTTGAGTACGCCGATTAGTGCGTTCCGCCCAGCGGCGTAATCGTCCGGGTGAATCCGCTCGGAAAAATCTGTCCCGATACTCGTTATCTCACCTGGGTCGTAACCGAATAAGGCGTACCAACTGTCGGAAAATTCAACTACGTCGGTTGCCACATGCCAAGTTGACAGCCCTTGCCCGGCATTGGCAAGCGCGAGATCGAGGTGTTGCGAATGTCGTTTGATATCTGAAATATCTGTCTGCGTACCTAGAATACGGGCGATTCGACCCTCCGGCGTCCGCTCCATAGCTTGCCCTTGTAGAAGATACGTACGGTAGATGCCCGCGCTATTCATAGCGCGAATCTCGCAAAAGAAGTTGCTTGTTTCGCCGCGCAAATAGGCGACTAATTTTTGATCGAGAGGTTCCCTATCATCAGGATGGGTAAGCTCATTGAGCTGCTCACCGGTGATCTCGGACCCTCCAGCTCGGGGGCTATTCGCAAATCGAGAATATCCATACTGCCTGTAGACATTCGTTTCCGGGAACCATTCCCAAATTCCTTGATGTGCGTTTTCGAGCGCGATGTTCAAACGCTCGTTACTATTACGCAATTCGTTTTGGGTAAGCTGCGACTGCGTGATGTCAATGTGTGTGCCTATGATGCGCACTGCGCGACCCGTTGCGTCACGTTCTAAAACACGTCCACGATTTAGGCAGGTTAAGAAGTGCCCCGCTTTATGCCTCAGTCGTTGTTCGCTTTCGTAGACGTCAATCTCGCCTTTTAGCGCTTCCCTAAGTGGTCCTTTCCAGGTCTCAAGATCATCCGGATGCATCAACAAGGCGATGTTATGCGACACACCGTGGATATCCGCTTGCGTGTATCCGAACAACTCTTTCCATGTTTCTGAAACGGTGAATAAATTCTGACGAGCATCCCATTCCCATACGCCCCGGCGGATTTCAAGGTAGTTGTCGCCTGAAGATTAAAATTACGCCGCCTTATTCATCTTGATTTCAGTCGCATCGTTTGCCGGGTTGAGATGTACATCACCAACCGGTTTCCAGTTTCTAATATCG
>JBLFWX010000036.1:0-45207 GCA_047611805.1 Gammaproteobacteria bacterium | reverse complement strand
ACTCACCTCGCTGGCAGGCATCGGCTTCGGATAAGATCCGTAACTTATATTCGGTCGTGAACTGGCGGCGCGTTCGTTTCTCCAACGCGGCCTCCGGTATAACCTGTTGTTCAGGTAATGCGGGGCTCGGTTTTGGCATCTTCTAGTGTCCTGCTTATGCGCCCTGAAAAAGATGTTATCTCATCCACTCAGTGTATGGACTCAGGTTGACACACAGGGAGTTTACCAAGGAGTTTCGCCATTTTAGTCAGCAGCACTTCCCGTGCGAACGGCTTGATGATGAAATCCTCGGCGCCGGCCTTGACGCTCGCCGCTACGATCTTCCTGTCGCTCATACCGGTAGCCATCATGATCGGGATCGAGGCGAACTTCTCCGAGGACTTCAAGCGCAGGACAACCTCGAGCCCATTAAATTGGGGCATTTCGTAATCCATCAGGATGAGATCCGGCCGGTACTTCCGCAGGGCGGCGAGGCCGTCTACCCCCGAGGAAGCGAATACCAGCTCCATACTGTGGTCCCGGAGCATGGCTGCTAGCACTTTGTGTTGCAACTCATCGTCATCGACGACGAGAATGAGCGTCCGGCGGGACCCGGATATCTCAATCAAGCTGCGCGCGGATTCCAATTGCGGACCCAAGTCCCGCTTCAATGAACCCGCCCACCGCTGCATCGGCTCGATTGATTGACTAATCGAACGAAAACTCTGTTGTACACCCTCGGCTTTCAACCTGCCCAATGCGTTTCGCAGCGTAGACGGCTCCTTGATTTCCACCGCGTTCGCGAGCTCACCGTCGAATATACTGCTTTCGAAGCGATCAATCGCCGAGCCAACCTGCGACTCACCCTTTCTGAGCGATTCGCCGGCAGCGTCTGCGTGTGCTTCGTAATCGGTGACCTCCCGATCGACAGTCGCTTCCAACTCCGCGATGCGTTCGATATGCACCGCCATTTTCCGCCGCAACGCATGGACATCGGAGGGGTTGTCGAGCGCGCGTACGGCTTGGTGCACCGCCATCGCCAAGCGTGGGGCATCGTGAGTAAGCGGCCAGAACAGGACGTAGTCGTCGAAATGCTCTTTGCGGCACAGCCGGTAAATATCGCGAACGTTATCCTTCGTGCAGAGGATGATGGTGCGATGAATTTGAATGTGAACCGTCTCGCATAGGCGGTAAAGGCCAAGGTAGTAACGCTCCGCTTTTTCCAACTCTTCAAAGGCAAGAATGAGCACGTTCGGCTTGGCTGCCTCGAAGTCCTCTACCGCGGCGTCCGCCTCAGTCGACAGAAAGATGGTCTCGAATTCATCCTGCAGTAGGTTTCTGCAAGATTCGGTTTCATTGGTGCCGTTAGAAGCAATCAGGATGCGCGCGTCCATGTCGGATACTCACTGGGTCAGCAGTTTTGGAATTGGCTCTTTCCATTCGTCGAGCCACTCATGGATCTGTTCGCCGGGCATCGGTCTTGCAAACCAATATCCTTGCGCGTGCTCGCACTCATGTTCGCGCAAAAATTCCCAATCAGCACAATCTTCGACGCCCTCAGCTACGACCTTCATATCCCGGGTCTGCGCCATCTTGAGACAGCCTTCGAAGGTCCCGCGCCGGGCGGACCGACACGCGCCATGGACAAATCCGCGATCTATTTTCAATTCGGCGAAAGGAATGTCGCGCAGTTGGGCCAGCGAAGAATGCCCGGTGCCGAAATCGTCAATCGATAATCTGATGTTCTTGAGGCTCAACCGGGTAAGTATTTCCAGCGACTCCTTCGGAGGAGTCATCAGGCGCGACTCGGTTACCTCCCGCGTGATATCGCTCGGCGCCGTATTGGTGCGATCGAGTTCGGTCGAGATGACATCGGGGAAGTCGAGCGACACCAGGTTATCCATAGAGACATTGATTGCTACCGGTAGTGATATGCCTTGCTGTCGCCACGCCTGCGCATCGCCCAACGCCATCGCATAGCGCGTCAGGTCATCGATCTCAGCTGTTTCCTCCGCCACACTGATAAACTGATCGGGCATCACTAACCCATCCGTCGGGCTACGCCACCGGACGAGGGTTTCCACGCCGACTGCGGCGCCCGTGGCGACGTCCACTTTCGGTTGATAGAAGTTCGTGAATTCTTCTTCGTCGAGCGCACGCCTGATCTGCGTGCGGCAATACACCTTGCGCGGGCTCGCTGAGTGCTGGTCATTATGAGATTGCCAGCGCGACACTATTACCTGCAGATCTTCTGCCGCCATTGGCTTCGCATACTGTCCGAGCACTCGTAAACCATGTAGACCGGCGAGCCGGGTGATGGTGTCGAGAATCCGCTCTTCGGCACCGCTGACGAGCACCAGGTCGATTGTCCGGCGGTGCATACCGAGATGCCTTATCAACTCAATGCCGTCCATGTCAGGCATGTTCAGATCGAGCAGCATGAGGCATCTCTCAGGGCGCCGTCCGTCGAGCACGCATAAAGCTTCAGCGGCGGAAGCGCAAACGGCGAATCGCTCGAAGCCCAGATAATTTAGTTGGCGTGCAATCAGCTTGCACTGAAACGGGTCGTCATCGACAACGAGGATCTCGCCTAACGGCATCTTGGATAACGCGGGTTCCTCCGCTGAAGTTCTGCTTACCATCTCTCGGGCCTCTGTTTCTCTTAACACCCTCATGTGCACTCGCAGAACGAGGCAACTCATCCGTCGAATCCGAGGCGTTGCTGCTAGGTTTTGCAAGATTCTCGATATTAATGTCGGCCAAATCGGACGATCCTTTAATTAACCCGCATGAGTGGACGCAGCGAACCGGCCGAACCCGGCCTCAAGAATCGTCCGACTCGCCGACATTGAAGTCGGCGATTCTGACGGAACCGTAGGGCAAACGCCCCGATGTGGAAGCTGCGAGGCAGGGCATGGCCGGTCAGATCAGCGAGTGCCGGTGCGCCGAATTTGGTGTCCGAGTAGATGAAGGTTGATCGTCGATTGGCGATGCCGACCCGGCTCAGCACAAGCCATTCTCGTGCAGTCGCTTGGTCCCGGTTGCAGCTAATTTTTCGCGTTGAAGGGACCTTTCATAATTTATTTTGGCGACGCCCAGGAACCTGCCGGACATATACGAGCCCAGCAATCGATACAAGAGAAACTGTCGTTCCTTCGGCAAGTCTTGGACAACGTCGGTGTGTTTATCAGCGTGTTGACGTGCGACGGCACCCTAATCGAAGTAAATAATGCGACGCTGGAAGCAACCGGTATCGACCTCGGGGAAGTCCTCGGCAAGCGACTGTGGGACGCCGCATGGTGGCAATACTCCGAGGATGTTCAGAACCAGATCGGAGCTGCGTGTGAACAGGGCGCCCGAGGCGAGGTTTCACGCTTCGATGTGGTCATTCACACCGCTCAAGGTACGCCGATTCCAATTGATTTCATGTTGACACCTTTACGGGATTCTGCGGGGCGGGTTACGCATCTTGTACAAAGCGCTGCGGACATCAGCGCGCGCGAAATTGCGACGCGAGCACTCAAGGAAGGCAATTACACGCTCGAGTTCAACGGCTTGCTGTTTGAACGATTGATTGTATCTTGCTCTCATCTTTCTTTGCCTCAGTAGAGACTGAGGCTATCCTGACACAGGGGGACTGTGAACGATCGTCCCGTATAGTTCGACGAACGTTAGAAAGAGAACAACGAGGGGCTCATCGAATACGCTTAACGGGTCGTTTTGTTGGCCGCGATAGGCAGCAACCGCCAGCGAACGCGCGACAAAGTGCTACGATTTCATGGGACCGTTCACCGCTCGGATTGACGGAAGATCCCCATAAACAAGACTCTGGGCAAAAACCTCGAACCAGTTGCAAAGTAAAGCGCAGCAACGGATCCCAGAAGTCACCGCCACGGCATGGAGGGGGCATCATCAGTCGCTTGTCAGTGGCAAAATATTCGCCACTTACTCGGCAGCCCTTGGAACTGGACATTGTCGAACATCATCGTGATGCAGTCATCATCGTTCAGCTCACGCGTAGTTAGATCATTACTGATCTGGCGTAGCTGCAACCAGACTTCTTAATAATTCTTCATCGAGCTCCGGAATCTTGACCAGATCCTTTTCGTCTTCGCTCAGTGATTTTATTTTTTCGTTTGCCTGCTCGCATAGCTCGCGCATTTCACGCAGGCTTTCTGTCACCGGCGCGATAGATTCGAGTTTTGCCTTTTGATCTTCGATATCCCGTTCGAGCGAGCCTTTTTCCTTGCGCGAATTCCGCAGTTGGGTTTCGGTCAGTGTCCGGATCTTGGCTTCGTCGAACTTCTGCTTTTTCAGCGCTTTGAGCTTTTTGACTACGTTTTCGGGTGTATCAGAGAGCACCTTGGATATGGCTTTGAGTTGGTTTTGTTTATCGGCAACCTCAGCTTTGCTCTTTTTCAGGGCCTCGGTATTTTCTCGTTTACCGATCACGACTTTTCGTTCCGCGGCCTCGTGAGCGTTGGTCGCTTCGACAGTTTGCTCTTGCGCTTCGGCTAGCGACTTCTCAATCGTTTCAACCTGCGCCTTCATTTCAGCAAGCTCTTTGGCCGTTTGTTCGCGCATGCGGGCGATATTGGCATCGGCCTCCTCCGCCCGTTTAATGGCCCCCGTGAGGGCGGAGCGCAGGTCTTCAGTACTACATTCGGCTTTCAATCCAAGCGCTTTTGTGGCGGCGCCTATCAAGACCTGTTTACTGATTGCCAAGTCTTTCCAGACCTTTAGCTGAATCTCGAATTCTGTTTGCAACACTAAATATATTACCTTGTTATAAAAACCGGCGCCGAAGGCTAACATACATCGCTTCTACTTAATCGTTTTGCCTTCGCCTGTCGGGTAGGTCCCATGCAGGAGCTGGAACGATATCTGGCGTCAGAGCAACAACCACCTGCCCGCTTCAGGTCGGCTATACCCTATTTCGCTGAGGCATACAGCGTCTGCTCACGAGCCCAAAATGGGCGCTCACATCAATCTCCGTTTGGTCGCTAATCGGCCACCGACGGATGATCGTGAGAATCAGAACAATCGTATAAATTATATGGTGTTAAATTAACTCCGCAATAGGGTACAGCTTCATCGCTTGTATGGTTGCCCCTGTTCCATCTCTATTCACCAAATCCATTCACGAACGGGTTAATTGAGGCCCACCTTTGATGCAGTCAAATGCCTTTTTGTAACAGCTCGATTCATCTCAGGCTCCGTAGAGACCGATAACGAGTAGGAGCGTTACGAAACTCATTAGGTACAACTCGAATAGTCCTATGGGTGTTGATTTTCACGTTCGATTGATCCACCAGCCGCATCGAATTTTGATCCGGAATTTGATCTTTGATGGCCGGAAATAGCACCTCTACGATGGATCAAATATTAGCTGCAAATACCGTCGAAAACGGATCAATCGAACGTGCAAATCAACAGCGCCTAAGGTGGTCGACGCTCGTCGCTGGCAATAAAGCTGCCAAGCGCAGCGCCCATCAAAACTCCCCCTGGACGTAATACAAATAGTCCGTGCAACGGGCCATGATTAGCTTCAGGTATGAAGACGAGCGGCCCAAGCACGCCGATCACAAGACCAGTAATGCTTCCTAGAGAAGAATATTTTAAAACCAAAAACCACCACTTCGCTCGAGACAACAACGTACGACGTCGAATAGTTATTTGAATCATAAATGGAATAGCAGCAGCGATCCCGGGCGTCCCAGCAAAAGCCAGGCTGACTAGTGAATCATCGCGCTATTCAGGCTGCAACGACGCCGCTTCGTCCGGCTAATGGTTGAGCACCGATTAATCGAGACGATGGGCGTCCACGAATTGAATTCGGTAGCCATCAGGGTCGACGATGTTGAACGACGCGCGGTGGAAATCGGTAGAGTTATTGGATGGCGCAGCTACGATGCCGTGCAATTCTCGTAGGTGGCGCTGAGTATCGTGAATATCCGCCGTGGCTATGCCTAAGTCCATTAAACCCTGTTTGTGGGCTTACGTCGTAAGCGAACCCTGCATTTTCGGTACCCCACACGTGCTGCAATTCTAGAACGGAATAGGGGCGTCGTCACAGCCATTCGCGATCGGTTGCCGAGTCAATGTCAACGCTTGGCGCTCGCTCGATTGCAGCAGATAAAAGATATAATGTGAACTTGTACGGCTCGACGATTTGCAGCGAAATCAAATTCATCCCCAACGCGTCACAGTAGAATCGTAGACTTCGTTCTGGATCACGAACTCTCAGTGTGACGTGGGCAAGTGTCGGGCGACTACCCAGTACATCCCTGTTATCGGTTTCCCGAGCACGGAAGTTTTCGGCGAAATCGTGCTGGAGTAATTCGATTCCGTGCCCATCCGGATCGTGTAAATGACACAGGTACCCGACATCCAGAAATTGCGCTGCGCGACTAACCTACACGCCGGCCTTCAATAGCTTCTCGCGTGCGAGGTCAACATCCTACAGCGTGATGCCGATTTTCCAATAACCTGGTTTCGTCGACGTTGTCGCACTTTTTCTAAATCCGGGTCGGGCGACAAGTTCAAGTAAAGCTTCGCGAGGTGCTTCACTGGCACTCGGCCCGTCTGTCAGGGAGCCAGCGTCCTCGAAACTCAGATGATATCGTTGGATGGATTTCTCGTTAATCGTGCCGCTTGGCGAGCGAACGACGGTCATTCCAAGCTTATCCCGATAGAAGTCTATGCTGGATTTGAGGTCTTCAACGAATAAACTATGTTGTGCGATTTCCAACGAACGAATAGACGCTGCCGATACAATTCTGTGCCCAATACGGTTGACGGTAGCTGATGTGCCTTAATCGGCTGGCTTATCTTCCACGACATTTGAAGCTAGTTCGTCCGACGCGGATTCGCCTGCACCCTCCAAAGTCGAGTCGATTGCTCCGGTCTCCGGATCATCAGGATTATCTTCAGCCTTGCGCTGTCGCTTTTCTTCTTTCTTTTGCTTCTTTGCTAAATCGCGCTGGCGCTTCGCGAATGCGTAGTTGGGTTTTGCCATAGTGGTCCTCTTTAAGCTCAATAGTTAGTACTAAACGTAGGATAATTCATTTTACGCAGCGGCGCTGCCCAGCCGACCAAATTGTATGGATTCGGTCGGCGTGCGTCGGGCGCGGAACCTGGGTGCGGATCCGGGTTCTCGTCTTCAATAAAAGGCCACTATTCACCAATTCGGTCGGGCTTTCGCACCAACCCACTGCGCGAATCGAATGTTACAAACTAATATCGCGTGTCCGCTCCCGATCGTATGATCGGCCTTAGATAGTTGATATTCTGTCCTCATACCCCACAAACAACAGGTGTTCTCAATGCATTACGACCTAGTTATTAAAAACGGTTACGTAATCGACGGTTCTGGCGCCCCTAGTTTTCCGGCGGACGTCGGCGTAATCGACGACAAAATCGTCACCGTCGGCCGGATCAGTTCACCTGCTAGCGAAACGATCGATGCCGAAGGTCACGTAGTGACACCTGGTTTTGTCGACGGCCATACACACATGGACGCGCAAATCTTCTGGGATCCCCTGGGGGCGTCCTCTTGTTATCACGGCATAACGACCGTGATGATGGGTAATTGCGGATTTACTTTGGCTCCGTGTGCGAAAAAAGACGCCGATTTCGTGTTCCGCAATCTCGAGCGTGCCGAGGATCTTTCGCGCGAAGCGATGTTGGCCGGCATCGATTGGTCTTGGGAAACTTTCCCCGAATACCTCGACACCATAGACGCATTGCCAAAGGGCATTAACTACGGTGGCTACATGGGTCATTCCGCGCTTCGAACTTACGTGATGGGCGAACGGGCGTTTAGCGAAAAAGCGACCGAAGACGAATTAAAACGCATGTGTCACGAAGTCCAGGAGGCAGTCAAAGCTGGCGCAATAGGATTCTCAACCTCCAGAACCGTGAACCACCTCACTGCCGACGATCGCCCGGTGGCGAGTCGTATCGCGGACTGGGGCGAAGTACGCGCGCTCGTCAACGCGATGGGCGAGCTTGGAGCGGGAATTTTCGAACTTGCCGGCGAAGAGCCCGGTCGCAAACCAGAACGTCAAAAAGAGTATTTCGACCGACTGAAGAATCTTGCTATTGAATCGGGCCGGCCAATCACGTTCGGCATGCCGAGCGTGCGGGCTGCGCCTGAACTATTTCGCGGATACTACGAATTGGCAAACGAGACGGCTGCTGCCGGCGGGCGTATGTTTGTGCAAACCCATTCGCGCTCCATATCGACTCTGCTTTCGTTCAATTCGCACACGCCGTTCGACGAATGGGAGTTTTGGTCCGAGATCCGTAGCAAACCGCTCGCCGAACAAAAGAGATTAATGGCCGACCCGGATGTCAAACGTAAAATGGTCGAGATTGCGAGCGCGCCCTACACTGGACCGAAAGTGGTCGGCGCAGAAGCCCGCCCGCCAGACTGGGATTGGTTGTTCTTATTTGATGGCATTGGTGATGAAACAAAAATGTCAGAAGTCGGTGCAAAACGGGGCGTCCATCCCGTGGAAGCAATGATCGACATCGCCTTGGAAAGAGATTTCGATGTGTTCTTCCGCCAACCGCTTGCCAACGAAAACCAGGATTACGTGTTGGAAATGATGCGCCACCCCCGTAGCGTCGTGACATTCTCTGATTCCGGCGCACATGTAGCCCAAATTATGGATTCGTCCTTACAGACACACTTGCTGAGTCATTGGGTTCGCGACAAACAAGCATTTAGCCTGGAAGAAGCCGTTCGATTGATCACGTTCGACACCGCCTCAGCTTGGGGCTTGCACGATCGTGGGCTAATTCGCGAAGGACTGAATGCGGATTTAGTCATATTTGATCCGAAAACCATTGACCAAAACATGCCGGAGTTACTTAATGATCTCCCGGCAGGTGCGGCGCGCTTAAAGCAAACTGCCAAGGGAATTCATGCCACGGTTGTTAATGGCAAGGTGCTACTGCGTGACAATGAGCCAACGGGTGATCTTCCTGGCCGCCTCGTACGCGGCCCGTTAGCGAAGCAGGTTTAGCGAAGCAGGTTTAGCGAAGAACAATCAGACCAGCAATCCGCCACCGTCAACGGCTAAATTAATGCCGTTGACGTAACCGTTCTTCATTAAGAACAGCACAGCGTCCGCGATTTCCTCTGGACGGCCGATCCGCTTTACCGGTAGTGAGGCCGCCGCTGTCGCGAGTACGGCTTCACGATTCTCACCAAGTAATCCGTCGAATAACGGTGTATCAACATACCCTGGACTAATGGTGTTCACGCGGATCGGCGCAAGATCTAGTACGAGTGCACGAGCAAGTGCATCGACGGCACCGCAGGACGCCGTTGCGACCGCAGCACCCGGCAATGGCCGACGACCGGCCGTGCCGGACATAAAGGTAATTGAACTTCCGCTGTGCATTTTTGGTGCTGCGTATTTAGCCGCGTAAACCGCACTCCAAAACCTCATGTCCAGTGCGGGCTGCATTTCGGCCTTCGTTGGCCCGAGTTTCGCATCCAGCACTAATGCCCCGACAGTGATAAATAGATGGTCAAGCGCCGCCATACCGCTGATGAGATCACGCGTTTTCTCTTCGTCCGAGGCGTCGAGTGCTACGGCATGCACTGATTGACCTAGAACTGAGCGAGCCGTGGCTAGCCGTTCGGCGGAGCGCCCCGTAATGGTCACCCGCGCGCCGTCGTCTAGCGCCGCTTTCGCAGTCGCCAAACCGATTCCTGAGCTTCCGCCCAGGATCAGCACGTGCTGGTTTTTTAACGACTCCGACATGTCATTTTCTCCTCATTAAATTGAAAGCGATTTCGATGAGGATAGGATTCTAGCCTAGAGGCACTAGGTAATCGGTACTAGATCAGTCCCACCCCGCCAAGTCGTAACCGCGATCGTTCATGCAACGTGTGACGTACTTCTGATACGTCGGGTTTGGCGACGAATCGCCAAACAAGCTATGGATCAACCCCGCGGTTGCGCCAGACGCCGCACCAATCGCCGCTCCGCGCCCAGCGCGTCCAGCAATTGCACCGCCCACCGCGCCCGTTGCGGCGCCAATGCCGCCGCCTTTGACAGTATTTTTGGCCATCGTATTTGCTTTTGCGTTGCTCGAACTTGTTCCGGCGGATTCCGCGAGCGCCTTACACTCGGCAATATCTTGCTCCGTTTGGGCGCCACCCACGGTCCGAGAATGTGCATTGGGATAAATTATTGGTTGGTTACTTGCGCACGCGCTAAGCGCTAACGTCGAAGCAAACATGACTAGTCGAATACGGTTCATCGAGATCCTCCTTGGGTTTCTTTTCCTCGCAGCGCGCGGGCCTAGGTCGGACTTCCCTAGAACGCGTACTGCCAATTCTTCAAATAGCCAAGGATGCGACGCATTGTGCCAGACTAAACTGAACCGCTAATGAATAGATCTTGAGCTCCGATCGGTCGCTCGTAAATTAGCTCTGGCGAACGCGCGTTACGTACTTATCCAAAGCATTCGCGAACAACATCCGATCATTTGATGACAGTGCTGGCGGGCCACCCGTGTCGATGCCGCTGCCGCGTAGGTTATCCATGAAATCGCGCATCGTCAGACGATCTTTAATATTGTCCCGCGTATACAGTTCGCCGCGTGGATTAAGCGCACAAGCTCCCTTGTCGATGACTTCCGCTGCAAGTGGAATATCCGCAGTGATGACTAAATCATCGGGGAGAACTTGTTTTACGATCTCATTATCCGCAACATCAAATCCCTTCGAAACCTTTATAAAGCTGATGTAAGGAGACACCGGGATCGACAGAAAGTGGTTGGCGACCAGGCAAACATGAATAGTTGTGCGCTTGGCGGCGCGAAATAATATTTCCTTAACAGCCACGGGACACGCATCTGCATCGACCCAGATCTTCATATCCTGCGCACGCAGTAGTTAGGTTCGCGTCGTTCGTACCAATTCGACGCGTCCCCACCAACACAACACCGCCTGTCTAGAGCACAGATTCGTAGTGCTCCACCATCGGGAACGGATCGTAGAAGTGGTGCAAAAGGTTCTTCCAATCCTGGTATTGGGCAGAGCCCCGGAAACCGACCGTGTGTGCCTCCAGGGTTTGCCAATTGACCAGCAAGATGTAGCGACTGTGGTTCTCGATACATCGTTCTAGCCTGTGATCGATATAGCCAGGCATCGCCGCAATGATGCGTTGCGCACTAGCGAAGGCCTGTTCGAAATCGTTTTCACGGCCTTCTATAACCTCTAGGACGGCAACTTCTAGAACCAATTTTGCTCTCCATTTGGCACCGGGAATTTTTGTTATCTGAGCGGTTCACAACTCGTAGCCGGTTTCGCTCATGAGAACTCACGTTTGGATTTTAGATATTTCAATATCCCATCAGGCAGTTGCAGCGAGTTTGCCGCCCCCGAACCTACCCGGCGGTCAACCCGAATTCATAATGCATCGTCGTAAAGGGCACCTTTAACCCGTAGCTCGCCGCAAGCTTCGCGTCTTCGGACGGTTCAAACTTCGCAACCAGCGCTGCCTTTGTCGCGAATACCGCATCAGAATCCAAATACGGGTCGCCATCAGCGAAAATATGCGTTGTGAGCGTCTCATATCCCGGCGCTTTCACCATAAAATGGAGATGGGCCGGGCGAAATGCGTGACGCCCACCGGCTGCAAGTAGTTGTCCAACCGGACCGTCTGTCGGTACCGGGTAGGATGTTGGCTTTTCGGACACGAAACTAAACTCACCGTCATCCTTGGCCTTAATTTTTGCACGCAAGTTCCATTCCGGTGCGTCAGGATCTTGCACGTCGTAGAGTTGATTATACGCTGTCTGCCACACTTCTAATGTTGCGCCTGCCAGTGGTTTGCCGGCGGCGTCAGTTACTTTACCGGTCACGAGAACCGTTTCACCGCCGATATCTCGCTTGATGATATTGGCTCCGGACTCGACGATTGGCGCCCCTTCGACGTAAAACGGCCCCAAAACGGTCGACTCCGTCCCCAGGCCACCTTTCGGATGATTAATTGCATCAACGACCATCGATAAGCCAAGCGTGTCCGACAATAAAATGAATTCCTGGCGCTTGTCGTCGCACATCTTCCCGGTCGCCGTTAGAAACTGAATACCCTCGAACCATTCAGCCTCGGTAAGCTCAACGTCTTTGGCAAAAGCGTGCAAATGCTTCACTAATGAACCGATAATTTGAGCCTTTCGCGGGCTGGCTGCATTGGCGGTATACGCTTCGACGACGGCGTCCGTCAGGTTCTCCAGGGTAAAGTCTTTCATCATTTGCTTCCTATACAGATTATTTTATACGTACCCGAACTTACGTCGCGCGGCGAGCCCTCGCGTTACCTTACCGAACCGTCTCGTTTCGTGATAACCCTGCTTAGAGCAAACGTCCGACTATTAGTCTTTGAGGTAGCCGATTTGCGATATCAGCTCGTGTTTATCGAATTCGAATTGCGCCGGCACCATCACTTCCAGCCCAAGATTCGCGAGCGGCTCATCACAAGTAAACGACGGCTTATGCGAGACGGTTGCCTCGAACATGGCACCTGATGGCGTTCGCACATAAATAGAATCGAAGTACCCTCGATCCTTAACGTCCGAGATGTCCGTATAGCCAATCCCCTCGAGAAAGAATTTCAATTCATTTTGGTGTTCGTGACTAGCGACTTCAAACGCCATGTGGTGAACCGTGCCCTCGCCTACAATCCAGCTGCCAAGTTTGCGATCCGGTTCCACTATAAAATCGACTATTGCACCGCTGCGCCCATCACCCACGCTATAGCGAATGAGATTACCGTCGTCTGCTACCCGAGTACCGCCCCATCCAACCTGCATAAATTCTTCCATGAACTCGGAGTCACGCATTGAGACGCCGATCGAATGTGTGCCTCGGATCATCATTTCGGCAGCAACTGGTCCTTTGGTATGCGGCGTGCGGTTGTCGTTTTCGACGCCGACGAGTGTGTAGCTAACGCCACAAGGATGTTCGAAATCTAGATTTCGTTCGCCGAAACGGTCGGTTTCCGTCACCGCAAAACCGTGGTTGGTGAGGCGTTCGTTCCAAAAATCAACCGCAGTGGTCGGAATCGACAAGGCGACATAACTTATCTGACCTGATCCCTTACGCCCCTTGACCCCGGTGTGTCGCATCGGAAAGGTTGTTACTAAAGAGCTTTCTTCGCCCGCGTCGTTGCCGTAGTACAAGTGGTAAATCGGGTTCGAGCCATCGTAGAAAAGCGTTTTCTTAACGCTCTTCATGCCAAGGACTTTAGTGTGGAAATCGTAATCTTCTTGGGCACCACCGGTCGCAATGGTGATGTGATGGTGGCGCATTACGTGCGTACCTGGTGTTAGATTGCTCATGGGGTTCCCCTTTAGCTAGCGATTCGATCAGGCCAAACTAGCACGCGAGGTGCAGCCCCGCAATGGAGCCGTTTGCGCCCCAGCTCTTGGTCGACCATGGGTTTAATCCAAATTCTATTTATCTCTTTTTTAATATTTAATATCAATAAATTATCTTCGTTATGTAATGTAATTAATAGTATTCGCCGAACACGTTCTTACCGTTACCTACAACCGCGAAGATCAATCACGAACGGTGCGTCCGAACATCGGCAACGAGCAATCTGAACAACCACGCGCAGCGACGAACACCGGCAAGACTTGACTCATATTGACTGTGGAGGCTCTCCATTAAATGCATCTGCGAGAACTTGGAGTACCCCGTCCCGGGTCACGGCACGAGGGTTAAGACAAGCGCTTTCCGTCGCAATATCGGCCGCCTTGGTAAGGTCGGCTTGCGTGAGGCCAAGGTCGCGGAGGTTCGTTTTCGGGCTCACACGGTGTAACAAATCCCAAATCCCTCTTGCCGCATCTTCACAGCCCATCGCCTGCGCTACTCTTTGTGTGCCTTCAACGACTGAGCGCGCGTTGTATGCCACCGAGTAGGCCAGCAATATCGCGTGGGTATCTGCATGTGAGGTATTAAAAGTGCCGCCGAGCGTGTGACACAAACGATGGTGTAAGCCCGTGATCCCCACACCGAGTGCAGCACCGCATAAGCATGCCCCGTACAAAGCTTGCGTGCGTGCTTCGAGATTGAGCGGAGTGTCGATAATTTGAGGAAGGCTGGCGGCCAGCGCTCTAATGCCATCAAGCGCCAACGCGGAAATGATCGGATTGGGTGCGCTCGCCGTTACGTTAACGACCGCCTGGGCCATTGCGTTAATACCGCTTGGTCCTGAAATAGCCGCAGGCAGGTCTAAGGTCAGCTCCGGGTCATAGATCGCGAAGGTCGGTACGACGAGATTATCGCGTCCGGTCGTTTTGCGGCCACCCTCGGTTATTCCCCATACGTTCGTCATCTCGGATCCGGCATAGGTCGTCGGAATCGCGACGTTCGGTAGCCCCGATTTCAAAGCTAATGCTTTGCCAAGTCCGGTTGTCGAACCACCGCCAATCGACACCGTACAATCGGCTTGCAGCGAGGCCGCCAACGTCTGCGCCTCGTTGACCGTCACAATCGGAACATGCATCACCGCTTGATCAAATATGCCCGCACAATGGGTCGCGATGAGGTCGCGAACAGCTTCCGCGTGATGCCGCTGCTCGGGTGTCGAGAGGACTAAGGCTCGACGGAACCCGCGCTTTTCGAGTTCACTAGGTAGTTGCTGCAATGCGCCAGCACCGAAAATTATTTGCCAAGGTAGAGCCGAAAAATTGAATTTCATGGTGCCATTAACCGAAGATTTAGACTGCCATTGTTCCGCTTAGTGCGCCGAAATACAAACGATCCGAAGGTGTGAGGCCCCGTTTCAGAGAGGCAAGTTCCGCGGTGCGTTGGTCCGCGCGCAGCTTGATAAATGGACGAGCAGAATATAGTGTCTTCTTACCCTTGAGGCGCTAAATTGAACCCGAGATCGCGGCGACAACACGTGTACTAACAACGGCGGACAATCGATGAGCAAACCATTTCTGCGGAACGCCTGGTATGTAGCCGCTTGGAGTTATGAAGTAGCCGCCGAGCTTTTTGAACGCACAATTATTAATGAGTCGATATTGATCTTCCGAAAATCCGACGGCATAGCTGTCGCAATGTCCAACGCCTGTCCACATCGATTCGCACCGCTGCATCTCGGTAAACTTGAAAACGACGTCGTTGAATGCCCCTACCACGGACTGCGCTACGATTCGACCGGTCATTGCGTATTAAATCCGCACGGGAATGGAAAAGTGCCAAGTCGTGCTCGAACGAAAACTTATCCGCTCGTGGAAATCCACGATATGTTGTGGATTTGGATGGGCGCCGACGCCCTCGCCGACCCTGCCACGATTCCCGACTTTAGTTGCCAATCTGACGAGCGTTTTCCAACCGTCGCCGGGGTGATAGAGATGCACGCCAACTACGAACTCATCTCCGACAACTTGATGGATTTAACTCATGTTGTTTTTCTACACGATGGCTTGTTGGGCTCGGAGGCGATAAAGGCTGGCGTACACGAAATTAGTCAATCAGGTACGACTATGTATTCCAATCGCTGGTGTCCGGACGGGCTAGCGCCTCCTGCCTGGAACATGATGTTCAATAACTACAACAAACCGGTCGACCACTGGCTCTACATGCGTTGGGACGCTCCAGCTCATATGCTCTTGGATGTCGGCATCACGCCCACCGGGAGGCCGCGTGAGGAAGGCATCTGGATGTATGGCACGGACATACTGACGCCGAAGGACGAGACGTCCACCCATTATTTTTGGGGCGCATCGAGAAGTTACGGACATGGCGATCCGGCAGCCGACAAACAGTGGGAAGAGGCGATTACGATCGCCTTTGGGCAACAAGATAAGCCGCTTATAGAAGCTCAGCAGCGCATGCTCGGGATGCACGGCGCGACTGATATCGACGGGGTTGACGCCGTACTATTACCGAGCGACTCAGGCCCCACCCGCGCTCGAAAGATTTTGGATGACCTACGCAAGGTTAACGAATCCGTCCCCCCTGCTCCGAGAAATCCGTCATTACTGGAATTAGTCGAACAATCGGCAAGCAGTTATGCCGGTAAAGTAACCCCGGTGGTCTAAGCGACTTTCGTTGCACGAACAACAAACATAGGGAAAACGACTATGAGTGCCCAAACATCATTCGGCTCCATCGGCGAGTACGCAAAAGGCGGCGTCGAGATTACTGGCAAAGACGAACCGTCGCGGTATCTCTTTTCAAACATGTTCGAGGTCGCGGCCAACGCCAAACCGTGGGAACGAGTTGTGGTCGCGAAAAATCTTGAATTCACCATCGAAGTCGCGCGGGCCGAAGGCAATAGCCCTTGGTATAGCTGCGCTCATGATGAGACGGCATTGCTAATGGAAGGCGCGATGGAAGTCCATTTCATCCAACCTGCTGATTCCAAGGGGCTCCCGAACGACGATAGCGAGGGTGCGATTCGCCTGGCACAGGAACCAAAGGGTGCGAAAATGGGACACGTTGTCGCAGCCCAAGGACATTTAACGTTGTTGCCCGCCGGCAGCGCCTATCAATTCCGGCCAAGTACGCTTGGTGTGGTACTAATTCAGTCGGCACTGGGTGAAGAGTCAGTCGAAAAATGGGCTGATATCGTTCAGCGATAGCGCATTGCGGAATTCGGGCAACACCAGCGAACACTAGAAACGAACACTTAAGAGAGTAGCGAATATGTCCACAGCAGCTAACAATCTAAGCGACGAAAGACCCGTTACCTCGACAGTTCACACACAATCTGCTGCCGACCCCAAGAACGGCTATAAAAAATTCGCCATCGGCGGGTTTAGTTTCGAGCGCGATGAATATTTCGCCCGGATACGTAGTCCAACCGGTACTCACGTTGTCGATATCGAAAACTTCCTGCGCTCAATGATGCGCGACGTCGCTTGGGGTTTTTTTTACGGTTGGGTGAATTTCGATGAAGTCATCGGAACCGTCAATAATTATGGCACCGTCGATCTGTACATGGGGACCTATAACAGCGCCTACCGCGAAGCTGGCACCGATTACCTAGAACGGTTCAATTCACAAAACTTGCTCGCGTGTTTTAAATCGATGCTCAAGGATTGGACGAATGCGGGGTTCGACCCGTTCGCAGCGCCGCTTGAAACCGGAACTGCGCGGGGTCCGAAAAACGGCAACAACGATGCTGCAGTCGATTTTCAACGCGAGCTTGCGGATCGGTTCGTCACCTTACCGGGCGACAGCGAAATCCGTTCGGACGAGCGAGGATTCCCAATCAACCGGCAGTTCGATGATGTCTCTCAGAGCGAGCCAGAGGTCCATGCAGAGCCAGGTTTCGAAGGGCAAATTGCGAGCTTCAACTTGTTCAAGTACTTGTCGCGTTCACCGGTGACCTGGAACCCGTCAATCGTCTCGATCGTGAAGAACAGTGCGTATTGCCCGACATCCGAAGAACACATTCTGCCAATCGATCACGGTAACGACCGAGTCGAATGGTTCATTCAGTTATCAGACGAAATAACGTGGCGAGTCGGCGACAAAAATACCGGAGCGCCGCGCGCAGTGATCACTATGAAGGCTGGCGATGTGTCGTGCATGCCTGCCGATATTCGTCATAAAGGGTTCTCGCCAAAGCGTTCGATGCTCCTCGTTTGGGAAAATCTCACACCGGGTCTGGAAAAGCGCTACGCAAGCGGCGAGCTACCGCCAGTGCCTGCCGAGCTGTAATCGGAACCTCACTGAACTCTATGCCGATCCGCAGATTCGACTGGCAATATTAAATTAAATCCGGAGCTACGCATGCTTGATAAAACCCGCTCAGTTGATCCGCAAAAGATCCGCAATCAGCTGTTCATCAACGGAGAATTCGTCGACGCGGTTGACGGGGCAACAATCTCGGTTATCAATCCGCACAACAACAAAGAACTCACGGCGGTCGCGCAAGCTAAGGCGCCCGACGTCGATAAGGCGGTCGCTGCCGCGCGCGCAGCCTTCCCCGCATGGAAGAACATGAACCCCTCCGATCGCGGTCGTTTGATCATGAAGCTGGCAGATAAGCTCGAGGATCATTTCGACGAGTTTACCGAGTTGGAAAGCCTCGACACAGGTCATCCCATCGCCGATACACGCCGACTCGATCTCCCTCGGACCTTGCTCAATTTCCGCTATTTCGGCGGGCTAGCAGATAAGATCGACGGTCGGCAAGTGCCCGTGGAACCCGGGTTCTTGAACGTCGTAAAACGCCAGCCTGTGGGTGTCGTTGGCCAAATCGTGCCGTGGAATTTTCCGTTGATGTTTTGCAGTTGGAAGCTTGCGCCGGCGTTAGCAGCTGGCAACACAGTGGTTATGAAGCCCTCGGAACTCACACCATTAACGACATTACGCATGGCAGAACTCATGCGCGACGTCGGATTTCCTGCTGGAGTGGTTAACATTTTGCCTGGTTATGGTCATACAGCGGGCCAGCATCTTGCCGAACATCCGGACGTCAATAAGATTTCATTTACGGGTTCCACTCAAACGGGCAGGAAAATCGTTGAAGCGTCGGCCGGAAATTTGAAACGCGTCTCTCTGGAATTGGGTGGCAAGGGGCCGAACATTGTATTTGAAGACGCCACTTTGCCAGCCGCCGTCGGTGGATCAGCGTTCGCGATATTTCACAATCAGGGCCAGGCTTGCATCGCAGGATCTCGGTTACTGCTACAAGAATCGATTGCCGACGAATTCTTAGAGCGCTTTATCGCACTCGCCGAGTCGATACGCATCGGCGATCCACTTGATCCGAATTCTGAGATGGGCCCGCTCACGTCGAAAATGCATCTCGATCGCGTGCTTGATTTCCTCGAAGTTTGCGCCACAGAAGGCAATAAAATTCTAACCGGCGGTGCCCAACCTAGTGACCCCGCGCTCAAAGACGGCTTCTACCTAAGACCGACGATCGTCGAAGCAAAGCCCGGTGACACGGTATTCAAAGAAGAAGTGTTCGGACCGTTTGTGTCGGTCACCCGGTTTAGAGACGAAGCACATGCCATCGAGCTCGCAAACGACACGAGCTATGGTCTTGGTAGTGGCGTGTGGACGAACAACTTGCAGCGGGCTCATCGCATGGGCGATGCCATTGAAGCTGGCATGGTGTGGATTAACTCTTACAAACGAGTCCACCCTGGTTCGCCCTTTGGTGGCGTTGGACAGTCAGGCTATGGTCGCGATTTAGGCACGGAATGTATGAACGAATATACCGAACCGAAATCAATTTGGATCAACTACGACGCTCAGATCCCGCCATTTTATTCACGTCCATAAAATCCAGTCCCGCAGAGTCCAACGGACCGTCGAGATTCTCGGCGCAATAATACCGTCATTTGGCTCGGGCGGAGCAGGACCTTAGCCCCTTTACTAATTCGTAGAAACGATAGGAACAACCCCATGAAAAAAAGAAATTTCGAAATGCTCGAAACGAACGGCGTTGTACTGCGAACGGTTGTCGAAGGCGATGGCCCGCTCGTCATACTCCTGCACGGCTGGCCGCAGTCGTGGTATTTGTGGCGCCACCAAATAGACCCGCTCGTCGCCGCCGGCTATAAAGTCGCAGTTCCCGATCAACGCGGTTACGGCGGCAGCAGTTGTCCGCATGACGTTTCCGAATACGATATTCTCAAACTCACGGCCGATGTGGATGGGATCCGCGCCGCGCTCGGCTACGATACCTTTAAACTCATTGGTCACGATTGGGGATGTGTTATCGCGTGGAATACCGCGCTGCTCTACGAGAAAACGTGTAGCGCCGTGATGGGATTATCTGTGCCGTTTTGGCGAATGGGGGAAGCCACGATAAACCCAGCCGGCATGGATGATAAATTTTGGTACATCCGTTATTTTCAAAACGAAGCCATAGTCGACAAAGAACTCGATGCCGATCTGGAACGAAGTTTCCGCATTTTGTCTTACGGACTAGGCGGCGATTCGCCGTTCGGCACCTGGATGGCGCAGCTCGAGCATCCAAAGGGCAAAGGTATTCTCGACGTGCTACCGGAGCCGGACAAGCTACCGCCGTGGACGACGCAAGAAGATTTCGACTACCACGTCGATCAATACCGTAAAAACGGTTTCCGCGGACCGACGAATTGGTATCGAAATATTCCGATCAACAATGGGCTAACCGCCGAACTCGAAGGCAAGCGATTTTCACAACCTGCCGCCTTTGCTGCTGGCACTGATGATGATGTGTTGCTCTACGATCCAAATTGGCGGGAACCGTTTATTGCGGCCTTCGAAGACCTTAGATTTCTCGAACTGATCGACGGCGCCGCACACTGGTTGCAAGTCGAAAAACCAGAGGAAACGACTGCGCTGATGTTGAGATTTTTACGCGAGGTAAGCTGACCTTTATCGATTAGAGACCGGAATTCGGTATCGCCCGTAGAATACCTGAAGGAGTCGGCGGCGAGGTCCACCTTCGCAGTGGTCCCGAATCGACGGACATTAATCTAACGCGTATTTATTTTCTTTAGACTATGCGGCGAACGCTCGGTCATTCATCCGATTGCGCCGCGGCACCAATACGCCGAATAGTGCCGCCCCCAATAACCAGATCGCTCCGGGTAGTGGAACTGGAGCAGCGGCAAATTGCGCGTTGGTAAATACGCCAGCTTCTGGTTCTTCGATCCAACCCTGATAGGCGGCGACGGAAGTGCCAACCGTCCAATAGCCGTTGGTCCAATCAAGCGGGAAGTTTGAATCAAGATCGTTTTCGTCAAAGAGAAACGAATTGATCCCCGCGACGATTTCACCGCCACCGTAGTCGAGGAATATCCCACCGCCACTATCACCCGGCGCGCCGCCGCTAGTGCCGTAGGTGCACAGGATCTGTCCACCCGCGCAAGCGCTAGGAAATGGCGTTGGAAACGGTGCCACCATGACCCTTGCGAAAGGATCGAGATCCGTATCGACCGTGGTATGACGTCGCGTAAATTGAAAGTCATCTGCCACTGGGCCATCGACCGTATCTTGCCCCCAACCGGTTATCGTTGCTGTCGTCGGAATTCCGGTTGGCAATGCCACATTCGATAGCGTTGCAAAAGACATGTTGTGAGCGCTGGGAACAATCGGATCAAAATCCGACAATTTGATCAACGCGAGGTCGTCGTGAGATTCACCGACCATATAGTTCGGATGCAAAATGATTCGTTCAATAAAAAAGAATGGTTCTCCAGCGGGTGCGTCCTGATGCCCTCCGATCAAGAGTGCCCCCCCAGGGCTGTCGACTACGTGCGCGGCCGTTAGAACCCAGGTCGAACTAAGAGCAACGAAACTTCCTAGCCTCGCGGTGTTGAGAGCTGCATCGATAGCTATAACTGAGCCGACAGACTGATACTCATCGATGCCCGCAATTTGCCCCCCCACGATCGCCTGTGCGTTCGAGCTGAGAACCATGAGCAAGACTACGTAACGGCTTAATATTTTCATTCGCATACGCTTCAGAATCGAGCTCACTATAGGCCGGCAAGAGTGCCCAGCTTAGCTGGATCGGCAGGCAGCTTAGCAGTGCAACAACGAGAACAATTGTTAACTGGTTCAAACTTCGTTGTAAGCGCGCATACAACTGGCGTAGTTCCCGGCGTTGAAATAGCAGATTGGCGAGAATGCAGTCGATCATTAGAGAACGCCGGAACCGCGAATCGGCACGTTCAAAAGGCGGTTAACCTGACCCCAACTCGCTAGAATTACCAATGATTTAGTAAATACAAGGCAAGGCGGTTGCTCGAACATAAAGCACGCAATTCCATTAATTCGATAACTGCAGTCAAATTGCCAGTTATCGAATCAAACGTTGCGGTTACCTAGCGCGACGTCTACTACTCAACCAGAAGACCGGCCATGTCGCGCTTTTCACGCCAGTCTTTCAACATTGCATAGAATTTCACGGGGCCGTCACTGTAATGCCCCTGTAGAAATCCGGCGCTCCCAGTCGATTTGCCTTCACCGTTGTAATAACCAGGGGTGCAGCTATTTAAGTACTCCGTCATCATGTCAGGCGCATTCACCGTCGCCACCCAATCGGCCTCGGCGTCGACACTCGCTTCAATCGATTTCAGATTGCGGCCGTTCGCCTGGTCGATCATTGCTGCAACGTGCTGTGCCTGATTGTCCAACATGTAGGTGAGATTCGGCGCGAGTCCCGTTTGGGTCAACCCCATGTGGAAGCAGTTTGGAAATCCATGGCTTAAGAAGCCGTGGTAGGTGCGCATTCCATTGGACCAATAATCCGTTAAGGATTTTCCATCGCGACCAAACACTTCGAAATCTCCTTGCCGCGTATAAGCCGTACCGACCTCGAATCCAGTGGCAAAAATCAAGCAATCAACTTCATACTCAACGCCATCAACCACGATGCCTTTCTCCGTGATGCGTTCGACTCCTTTCCCTGACGTGTCGACTAACGTTACGTTAGGAAGGTTAAACGTTGGCAGAAACTCATCGTTAAACGTTGGGCGTTTGCACCACGGCCGGTACCACGGTTTTAATTTCTCAGCGGTGCCTGCGTCCGCAACGGTCAGATCGACCCGCTGACGCGTTTTATTCATTTTCTGGAAATCTGCAATCTCTGCGAGGTGCCCTAACTCTTCACCCGACATTTCTGCGCTGTGACTGCTTGAAAGTAAGTTACCCAGGGTTTTAAACAGATCGGTCCAGCCATCGTCAACAAGATTCTCTTCCGGCACTTCGCCGGCCAAGATCGACGCGAAGTTATGATTTCGATGGGCTTGCCATCCGGGTTGCAAGGTTTCTGCCCACTTTGGGTCTGTCGGCCGATTTCTACGTTCATCGATCGAAGACGGGGTACGCTGGAACACGTACAAATGCTTTGCGGATTTGCCGAGATGCGGAACGCTTTGAATAGCCGTGGCGCCAGTGCCGATAACAGCGACTCTCTTGTCGCGCAATTTGTGCAAGTCGCCTTCCGAACTACCGCCGGTGTAAGCGTAATCCCAGCGACTCGTATGAAACGTATGCCCTTTAAACTCTCCTAACCCAGGGATCCCAGGTAGCTTAGGACGGTTGAGGGGTCCGCTTGCCATTACGACATATTTCGCCCGAAATTCATCGTTGCGATCAGTACGGACGACCCAATGCCCCTTGGCCTCGTTCCAGTGGAGATCACGAACTTGAGTTTGGAAGCAGGCGCGGGGGTATAGATCGAAATGCGCACCCACACGTTGCGCATGCTCGAATATCTCAGGCCCAAACGAATACTTTTCTTTAGGGATGTAGCCGACCTCTTCAAGCAGTGGCAGATAAACATACGATTCGATATCGCACTGCGCGCCCGGGTAACGGTTCCAATACCAAGTGCCGCCGAAGTCAGAGGCCTTCTCTATGATACGGAAATTAGTGATCCCCATTTCCTGCAGCCGAGCGCTGATCAGTAAGCCACCAAATCCACCACCGACAATCGCAACCTCAATGTCTTCTTCGATCGAATCACGCTCGAGTTTTACTTCGACATAAGGGTCTTCAAGGTACTTATCAAATTCCCCAACCACTTCGCGATACTGCTCATTGGCATCGGTGCGCAGTCGCTTCTCACGCTCTGCATCGTATTTACGTCGTAGCTCCTGCGGATCGAAACCTAGATCAGCGGCAGTTGGGATAACACGACCTTCGCTTGGCACTACTGACATATCTATTACTCCTTCAAGCAAACAATTAGAGGCTTAAATTCTTAATGGAAAATTGTCGTTCCGACCAACTACCTAATAATGCCCGCGACGTAGCATGGCAACGACACGCGTCGATCATACTCATTGCCTTCCAGTCGCACGGACGCGGTCTCTATCAAGCACTATCCTGCTGCACGATACTCCTCAAGCGGCGGCAGCCCCAACGCGTCACGATAGTTGGTGTGAAAGTGATGTAAAGCCGGTTCGTTACGGCCGAAGATAAAGTGTTCGACTTTGCCACTTTCCGCCGCCTGCTGACTTTTCTCGCCCATGTAGTAGTCTTCTTCTTCGAGCGTGCTGCGTGCTAATTCGAGTTGAGTTTCAAGGGTGAATTCCATTCTTTTCGTCATGTCCGCCGTGTACAGAGATTCACCGTCAAGGACTTGTGCCTCCTCACCGGGAACATCCAAGCCGATATGCCGTGCAGAATAATTAGTGATGCGTGTTAGGGATCTCCCGACTTCATTGCGGTTTGGATAAATCCTGAAGACCGAAACAACCCGGTTAAACAGCACGACTTGTGTATTCGGAAAAAGATAGTAGACGAGCACACCCGCGTCCGTGACATTCCATTCGTTCTCTGGACGTTCCCGCATCGCGTCGACAAAGCGACTCGCGACGGTTAAGCGATGATTACGTCCGTATTCGTCGTAAGCCGTCGCGTCACCGTGAAATAAATTGTCGAGCTTCGATTTGTGTAAGGTATGAAAATGATAATTTTCACCGAATGTATCGTTCGCGATTTTCCAATTCAGCCCCATGTCGATCGTAGATCCGCCGAGGTAACTCGCAGATCCCAGGTCCCACGATGCGAGCTCAGGCGCTAGAGCACCGAGCATCTCATCGACATCGAGTGTCCCGTCTACCTGCGGATGGACAACCAACAAGCCATATTTCTCAGCACTCGGCAATTCCACCAAACCGTGGCATGACTTGTCCAAATCACCAAACATTTTTGGCGCGCGAATTCCAAGCAAAGTACCGTCACTAGCGTAGGTCCATGCATGGAACGGGCACGCAAAACGATTCTTTTTACCACGCTCATCTTCCGTCAGAGGCGCACCACGGTGCCGACAAGCATTAACGAAAGCATGGAATTTACCGGTCTTGTCCCGGGTCGCGAGGATCGGAATACCGAGGTCGTTACTGGTCATAAAGCTTCCAGGTTCTGGCAGGTCTCCCGATAGCCCAAGTATCTGCGGATGGTTTTCGAAAAAAATATCCCATTCGCGTGCCGCAAGATCTTTGCACACATACGACGAGGTCGGATTTTTTACCATTCGGCCTGCGTCCGGCGCGGTGCCGTCATCGATCATTTTGAGCATGGTCTTAAGTAAGTCTACTTGCATCTCTTGGTTCATGATGGAACTCCTACGCTTTGATCCGCTCTTGGTGCGTTACTAGGAATAGCCGCGCTAAGCGCCGCGATTTTTTTGATTAAGGTTGCGTGAAATGTCTCTACCGCATCAGCTGCTAAACAGATATAGACATCGGTTAACGCTGCACTACGGAATTGTTGTATTGAAATCTGGCCAAAGGCCCAAGCGCGACAGCTCGTGCGGTAGCTGCGCAGAATTTGCTCGCCCAAGTGAATCGCGGGAATTCTTCCTTGAATCAGGCCGACTGCGGCGCAGGCACTTAAGCCGTCAATAATTAGGCGTTCGCCCCATTGATAAATCTTCGCGACGCTATCGTGATGCGGCCCACTTTGGTCGAGATATTCGACCGCAATAAAAGCTGCACGGTAGTAACCCTCATCCTCTTCAAAGACACCGATCGATTCTGTGACGACCGCTTCGGTCATGTCCAGGGGATCGGTATCGCGGTGGCTACCGACTCGTTGTTCGATCTCGCTCAAAGCGTCTTCGAACAATGCGAGCACAATCGCTTCTTTGTTTCCTACGAGGTTATAGATGGTTGGGACAGTGACTTCGGCAGCGCTCGCCAGGGCGCGTAAATTGAGCGTCTCGAAGCCGCCGTGAGCGACGAACTTGCGCGCTTCGTGCAAGATCCGGTCGCGCCGTTTGGCCATGTTGAATTCGCGTAATGAGGGATGTGTTTTTTCCATTCAGCGGATAATTGCACAACGTGAAAATTTTAACAACGTTAAATTTTTACATTGCATCGCAGCAATTCAAACCACCAACAGCCTGTCTGACTTCGGGGATTGTCACGAGGGGAGTGGGAGTGGGAGTGGGAATGGGAGGACAAATCACCGTTCATTTGAGGCGAATAGTTGTTCAACTTAACGACAATTAACGGTGATTTGAACCGCTATCCCGCCGTCGCAGTAGATTCTTTCTAAGTCCGGCAGCCGGCTAAGTATTCCTCAGCAACCTCTCCCAGAGTCCTTCCGGTTTTACCACCACATCTTCGATTGGGGTGACGGAACACAACAAAATTTTGCTCTCGCCCAAATCAGCGGGATCTACGGTGGCGTAACGTGATGGCGCGCGCGAATTGGTGACGTGTCCGGCCAAAAGTTGCGATCGACACGTGTAGCACCGTCCCTGCATACACCCGGCACTCAGTTGGAATCCCGCGTTCTTGGCGGCACGCAAGATCGACATCTTCGGCGGACACCGAAAACTCACCGCTTCCTGATTATCCGATACGACAGTCACCTGGTAAGGGACGCGTTCAGCCATTGTGAGATCGTTAGGCACTCATGAGTAATTCAATCACGGCGACGGTTCCGGCGGCTCTTGCTCGTTCTAGCGCGTTCGGAAATTCATTAGTCGATCGGACTTCGACGCCGAACGCACCAAATGATCGGGCAAAGTCTGCGAAGCGTGGATTAGCCAGCGAATTGCCAATCTCACGTCCGGGATATTTACGTTGTTGATGCATTTCGATCGTGCCGTATTTGCTGTTGTTAAAAACGATGATGACGGGAGTCGCGCCGTATTTCATTGCCGTCGCCAATTCCATTCCCGTCATCAGCATGCCACCGTCCCCCACACAGCCAATGACCGTTGCGTCCGGGTTTGCGAGCGACGCGGCAATGGCGGCTGGCACGCCGTAACCCATGGCACCATTGATCGGCGCAATGAGGCGCCCTGGACGGCAATAGCGTCGGTAGCGCAGCAGCCACAAACTAAAATTTCCGGCATCCGTGGTGATGATCGATGTCGTCGGTATCGCATCATTCAGCATTTGCATCACCTGCCCAATATCGAGTGCGCCGCTCGCCACGGGTGGTCGTTCGTTGTCGAGAAATTCTTGGCGCGCGCTAGCACACCACGCTTTCCACCGAGCGCAATCCGTGAGCGGCACATGGCGCAAAGACGGCATGGCACAAGTCACTTTTGCGGCGATGCCAACCCTCGGTGAGAAGTTCAGACCGAGTTGTGATTCCTCTGGATGAATGTGGATCAGCGCTTGATCGCTACGCGACGGATCCGGAATTTGATAATCACTCGTGGTTGGTTCGTCTAGACGCGCGCCGATCACGATTAAGCAATCGGCTTGCTGAATGCGTTTGCTTACATCTGTCGAGGTACCAATGCCGAGGTAACCGGCATAGTTAGGATGATGATTATCAAATATATCGGCGCGACGAAACGCGGTGAAAATTGGAATGTTCGAACGTTCGGCCAGCGCCGTTAGATCCGCGCACGCCGCCTCGTTCCAATCCGTGCCGCCAACAATAATCATTGGACGCTCGGCCACCGCGAGTTGTTTTGCGATTTCACGGATCGCAGCTGGATCGATTTTTTCGATCAAGGCGCCTTGCGACGCAACTGATTGCGCACTGGACGGCCCGCTCAAGATGTCTTCGGGAAACGCAAGAACAACGGGACCGCAGCGCCCTGATCTGGCGACATGAAATGCGTCCGCGATCGCGTGCGGAATTTCGTTGGGATCATTAATTTGTCTTGCCTGCTTAGCGATCGGGCCGAAAAATGCTTCGAAATCGACTTCCTGAAACGATTCGCGGCCGATATTACGCGAGGCCACCTGCCCTACTCCAAGGACTAGCGGAATTGAGGCTTGCTTGGCAATGTGAACAGCAATGGATGCGTTCGTTGCACCCGGCCCGCGCGTGACAAACGCCACACCGGGTTTCCCGCTCAACTGTCCGGATGCCGCCGCCATCATGGCAGCGCCCCCTTCGTGACGGCACGATACCAACGGCATCTGTGCGCTGACATCAAACATCGCGTCCATAACAGCTAAATAACTTTCACCTGGCACGCAAAAGACGCGTTCCACATCTTCAGCAAGAAATTGATCCACTACGAGTTGGCCGCCGCTGCGCATTATTTGAATTCTCCGTTGATAAAACTGAGTTAAGGTTTATTCCGCAGCAATTTCGGCGACCGTGCAATAGATGAATTGCCATCGCTTGATAATCGTTGTTTGAAGAGCGTCTGCAAACTCGTTGTCGTCGTTGTCTATTTCTCTGATCGTAGCGCTCGGTTGCGTCATTAAGGCGGACGCACCGTCACAGTGATCCATGCTATTCAACGACGAGTACGGGCGTGGTCAGCTTTTGCCGATTTTCCAAGTGGCGGTGCGCTAGTGCGGCGTTGGAAAGTGGAAACAGCTCGGCAGCCCGCGGTACCACTGTGTTGTTTAGTAAGGCATCGAAAAACCGGCTGGCGCAGGCTTCCGTCTCGGCCACATTACTCGCATAGTGATCTAGACGAGGGCGTGTTAAAAATATCGAGCCTTCGCTCGCGAGGCGCAACACATCCAAGGGTTGCGGTTTGCCCGAGCCGTTGCCATAGGCTGCCAGGTAACCGCGTTTCTTAACACAAGCCAGTGACACGTCAAATGTGTCTTTCCCCACCGAGTCGTAAACAATGTCGCACAAATTGCCACCGGTAAATTCGGTTACTTTAGCAACGAAGTCTGGGTCCGCGTACTCGAGTACAAGCTCGCATCCAACCTCACGAGCTTGCTCGAATCGAGAGCTCGAACCCACCGTGCCGATAACTTTCGCACCGAGGTTTCTTGCCCACTGACATAAAATGACGCCGGTGCCGCCGCTCGCTGCATGGACTAAGACATAGTCCCCTGGTTTGACCGTATAAAGCCGAAACAGCAAATATTCCGCCGTCATGCCTCGCAATAGTGTGCCCGCGCAAACTTCATCGGTAATTCCGCCCGGCACGCTCACCAGCGATTCCTCGTCGATAGCCCGCACCTCTGAGTAGGCACCAATTGCTGCAGCGCCGTAGGCCACTTTCTCGCCCAGTTTAAAGCGACCAGCCCCATCGCCCAACGCAGTGATTTGCCCAACGCCTTGTTGCCCGATCACGCACGGCGTCGGTACAGGATAAAGTCCAGAACGCATGTAGGTATCGATATAATTTACGCCAATTGCCGTATGGCGAATCACAACCTGCCCGGGACCTGGGTTGGGTGCAGCCACAGACTCCCAGGATAATTTATCGGGGCCACCGGTTTCGTGCAGTACGATTGCTTTTGTCATAGTTAACTCTCCGGTTTGCGCTACGGCGTGCGCGCTTGTGTCATGCGCTATCCATGGATCGGCGCCGGATAGCGCCCCCGTGCCGACAGATTATATGATGCTGCAAGGCGCCCGAGCGAGGAAGTGAAAACTACCGATCGTGCGACCCGATGTTTTGCGATAGTGCCGACGATTGCACGTTCAACTTGTTCCGTGGGCACTCAACTTCGACCGAACCGCGACCGCAGTCAGTTCGTTTGCAGCGCTGGTCCGCGGCTCGATTAAACCCTGCGTAAAAACAGGAAGGGTCCCAAGGGTTAGAAATTGCTCACCAAGACGTGTTGTTTTAAGTAGCGAGCGCGCTCCGGATCGCCGAATTGCTTTCAAGTAGCGCTTGCGCCGCCCCAAATTGTCAGGTGTCCCTGGCGACTGAGCGCACGTCCAGATTCTCCGCATGTTCGGCGTTCCGGTCTTCGCTGTTGCTGAGCAAATATTATGGGATAACGACCGTTCGGGTGTGCCCGCTGAACGCCTGGGCGAACTCGGCGATGAAAAATGCCCCGGTCCAGCCAGGTAAATGATGAATAATGGTCACGAATCGCACCCGACTCGGTTACCATATCAATATGCGCTGCGCGGTTTAGCCCCGCTAGCTAAGTCGGCTTCACACCGTCGTACGCGCCCAATCCAAGGAGAATAAATATGAGTTTTATCGACGCCGTCGAAAAGGTCGAGGTACCCCGCCCGCCCAAGTACTACACCGAGCCGAAATTCGAAGAAGTGTTCGGCATACCCATTGCTTACCGGCGCCAAGGTAACGGCGAGGCAGTCGTGTTTTTGCATGGCGCGGGATTTTCGCGGCGTTGGATCCCAATGTACGAAATGCTAGCGCAACAATTTGATTTCATTGCCCCCGAGTCGCCAGGCTTCGGCGAAACTCCGATGCCCACTTGGTTCCGCAATTTTTCCGACCTGTCGATTATTTACGATCAATTATTTCTGCAACTGGGTCTCGAAAAATTCCATCTGATCGGCTACTCGATGGGCGGATGGTCCGCCGCCGAGTTCGCCGCCTACTATCCACGCCAGCTAAAAAGCCTAACGTTGATTACACCGGTCGGATTGAGGGTCGATGACAATCCCGGTGTCGATATCTTTCAACTGTCCCCCGAGGCGCTAATGAATCGCTTGTTCAATGACAAGACAGTCATGGCCGAATTCATGGAAGGCATGGACGACTTCGACGAAGGCATCCACTTGTATTCAGAGTTCTCGGCAGCGGCGCGATTAATGTGGGCTCCCCGGTACAATCTTGCGTTGGAACGGCGGCTGCAACGACTGAGCTGTCCAACGTTGGTGGTGCGGGCTGAAGACGACCATTTAGTTCCCAATGAGATGGCCGAAAAATTTGCCGCCACCTTACCGAATAATCGTCTCGTCATGATCCCGGAGACGGGTCACGAACCGTGTTTGGAACGTCCCACTGAACTCGTCAACGAAATCGCCAGCTTTATCACGGAGGCATCGAAATGAATGCTCTACGCTTTTACGCCTTTAACTTGATGCCCTATCCATACATACCGCCAACCGCAGAAATCGAATCGACGTGGGTGTCTCTATCAAATAAATACTATGAGCCCCAACGCGGACGCCAACTTTACAACGAATATATTGATCAACTCGTGGCGGCTGAAAAATACGGATTCGACGGTGTTGGCGTGAACGAGCACCACGCTAACTTTTACGGCACGATGCCGTCGCCGAACATCATCGCTGCGATGTTGATCCAGCGCACCAATCGCATTCCCATTGGCGTGATCGGCAATGCGATTCCACTACACGGCAATCCGTTACGGGTCGCTGAAGAAATCGCCATGCTTGATGTCATTTCGGGCGGGCGAATCATATCTGGTTTCGTTCGCGGCATCGGCTGCGAATATTTCAATAATGGAGTCGTACCAGGGGATTCGGTTGAACGTTTTAACGAAGCTCATGACTTGATCGTTAAAGCCTGGACCGACGACGGTCCGTTCACATGGCAAGGCGACCATTTTTATATTCCAAACGTCAATCCGGTTCCACGACCGATTCAAGATCCTCACCCACCTATCTGGATCCCCGGACAAGGTTCTCTGGAGACACTGCAATTCATCGCGAAACATCGTTATACCTACATGATGGTTTTTGCGCCGCAGTGGTTCACGAAGATGGCGTTCGATGGATTACGCGAAGAATGTGATCGGCTCGGCTACGAGGCGCCCAAATCGATGTTCAACGCGTGTATACCAACTTACGTCGCAGAGACCGACGAGCAAGCGCATCGCGAGGCCAAAGCGCACTTAAGTTGGGTCTACAACACGGGACTTAAAATACCCGATCAAATTTTCTTTCCGCCGGGCTACATGACAACGAAATCGTTCCGCAATTTCGTCGGCTCGTTGAAGAAAGGCAAGGTGAAACCGCAAGCCGACTTGACCTACGAGGAAATGTTGAAGGATCGCTACATCATTGTCGGTTCGCCAGAGACCGTGCGCAACGAGATCGGCGAATACTGTAATGATGTGGGCGCCGGCGGCCTGATTTTCGGCGGCTCCGGTACCGGGCCAATGCCTAATTGGATGGTCATGAAGAATATGCAAATATTCTCCGAAGACGTCATGCCCGAGTTCCGTCAAGCTGACGGCAAGCCGGATTATCTGCGTGAAGAGCCGTTAGCGCCACGCACGCGTGCCGAAATGTCGGCGAGATTTGGTCGCCCGCCGGAAGCCGCGCGCTCTTTAATATCGGGCTCCGAAGAACTCATCGATCACCGAGTGGCACACATCCCGGAAGTGATCGATCCGTCGATGCAGCCGGCATCCCCGAACGACAAGCGCGAGGCATCGGCAGGCTAAGCGAAAACGTAGCGCCCAATGGAAATATTCGGCATCGGGTCGGTGCCGAACACTTCCTACACCCAGGCGGGAGCGTCCGGGCGAACAGACGGCCGTTGCCAGTTCGAAATGAACCTTGGTTGTTCGTTCGTTTGTTTCAGGCGCAACGTTCTGGCGTAAGAAAAGCTAGAATTGCTCGCGCATTATTTCTCTGGTTTATATCCGATACTATGCTTCGTCGAAAACGCCTTTTCTTGCTATTGAGCTGCGTGATTTGTTCCGTCTTTGCAGCGCAGCCACCCTCCCCTGGCACGGTGCTCGACCAATCGAATGTTTCCAGCTATGCGGAATTCATTGACGAGACCTTGGTGCAGCTCATAGGCGAAGGGAAATTCACGCTTGAAGTAACCGCTAGCGAATCGTTTCCGATACATCCGGCATTTGCGGTAGCGACTGAGGCGCACCGGGGAACGGCGTCTTTGCCGAACGAGCCGGGGATCCTATTAAATTACGTGAGCGGCCGCCCGTTCCCCGAGCCGCCGAGTTTGGACGATCCTCGAGCGGGCGACAAACTCGCTTGCAACCTGCGCTACACCTACGCGGGTGACGCCAGCAAGGTGGAACCGTTTTTCTGGCAATACCGGAATATGAAGACCGGCAAGATCGAACGTGAACTTTCGTTCGCCGCGATGACGTTGCGCTTCAAACATCGGATCGTGATGCAGCCAGTGCCAGACTTACCGAACAATCAATCACAAATCTTCAACGGTTTGTATTTACGAGTGCTCGACCCGTCGGACATCCGAAATACGCAAGTCCTAATTCATCGCTTAGAAGACGACACGCGTCAGGAAGAAGGCTGGTTGTATCTGGGCACACAGCGAAGGGTGCGCCGCCTTCCCACGGGGCAAAATACGGATGCGTTTCTTGGCAGCGACATCATGATCGAGGATTTCCTCGGCTACAACGGACGCATTATGGATATGGAATGGCGCTATCTTGGCACCCGAGACGTGCTGTTACCGTTTTACCGCCACGACGATTTGGAACTTAGCGACCGTACCTCAGGTACGGACAATTTTCATTTCGTCGAATTTTTTGGTCAAGGCAATTGCTTTCCAAAAATAAAATGGCAATATCGCACCGCCTATTTAATCGAAGCGGTGCCGAAATGGAACCAGCACCCGCTGTCGAAGCGGCTTTACTACATTGATGCGGAAACCTTTGTCCCCGCCTACGGTCGCCTGTACGACAACAGCGGTAAGCTTTGGAAATTTGCGGTTGCAGCCTATTCGCATCCAGATAATCATTTGGCCAGTAACAAAGGGTCGCACGTGCCTGTGCTGGACGCGGTAACGATGATCGATCTGCAGGCACAACACTGCACGACCTTACAGGCGAGAACTGAAATAAACACCAGCACCAACAAGGCTTCCGATTTTGCTGTGCAGGCCTTGCGAACGAAAGGTCGATGACGACCTAACTAAAGAGGCGATAGTCCCCCATGATAGATAAAAGATTTGCTAGTTTTGAAGCAGTCGTAGCCGACCTGCCCGAATTGCACGATGGCGCAATTATAACTGCCGGCGGATTCGGTGATGCGGGAGTCCCCGAACTGCTGATCGATGCGGTCGCCACACTCGGTCTAAGGAATCTCACAGTGATCGCCAATAATGCCGGTTCCGAACGCGGTGGTGTAGGTAAACTGCTTAGAATTGGCGCGGTATCGAAAGTGATCTGTACGTTTCCGCGCTCATCCGGCTCGACAATTTTTGAAGAACTGCACGCCGCTGGAAAAATAGAATTAGAACTTGTTCCCCAAGGCACCTTAGCCGAACGCCTTCGCGCAGGCGGCGCGGGCATCCCTGGTTTCTATACTGCAACAGCCGTAGGTACACCGTTAGCAGATGGCAAAGAATGTCGTGAATTCGACGGCCGACAATATCTATTGGAACGAGCGATTAAACCTGACGTGGCACTCGTGCATGCCGAGCAAGCCGACCGATGGGGTAATTTATGCTTCGCGAAAACGGCACGAAACTTTAACCCAGTAATGGCAATGAGCGCTTGCGCAAGCTTGGCACAAGTTAACCACTTCGTGGAACACCTTGATCCGGAAACGATAGTCACCCCAGGAATTTTTGTGACCCGAGTAGTGGAGATCCAAGCATGAGTAAATTAACGGCACTAGATATCGCCCGGTGCGCCGCTAACGACATCGACGAAGGCAGTTATGTGAACCTCGGCATCGGCATGCCGATGCTTGTCTCGAGCTGCCTACCGCCAGACCGTGAGTTCGTGCTGCATACCGAAAATGGCATGTTGGGTATGGGACCGCCGCCACCAGAAGGCGAAGAAGACATGGAGCTCATCAACGCGGGCAAGCAAGCTGTGACGATTGGAGCGGGCGGTTCATTCTTCCATCACGCCGATTCGTTCGCAATGATCCGAGGCGGTCATATCGACATCTCGATCCTTGGCGCATATCAGGTCGCGGAGAACGGAGACATCGCCAATTGGATGTTGCCGGGGCCAAAACCACCCGCGGTTGGCGGCGCCATGGATCTCGTCGCGGGTGCGAAACAGGTATGGGTCATGTTGTCGAGCCATGTGTCCAAAGATGGCAGCCCGAAAGTCGTTGCCGAATGCGACCTACCGCTCACCGGAGTGCGCTGCGTGAACCGAATTTATTCAGACCTGGCCGTTATTGATGTGACCGACGATGGGCTCGTCGTGAGCGCTATGCTAGACGGCTTGTCGTTCGACGAACTGCAGCAGAAAACCGGGGCGCAGCTTAAGCAGGCCGCACAAATAAAAACTTTATTTGGATCTACCGGGTAGTTATCACAGCTACAAAACCGCGACATATTTTTGCGGCAACTGACGAAGGCGAAATAATTGTGCGTATCGGTGTTTCATTTCCGACAACCGAGATTGGCAACAACCCAGAAGATATCCGGACTTTCGCACAGGAAGTGGAAGCGATGGGTTACGACTATCTCACGTGTATCGATCATGTCATTCAATCCCGCGAGGTCGTCGCTGATGACTGGCGGGCGTACTACACCCGTGACAATCCCTTCCATGAGACGCTCGTTCTCTTTGGCTTTTTGGCCGCCGTGACTAAGTCACTGGAATTAGCTAGCGCGATTTTAATTCTTCCCCAACGTGCAACCGTCTTGGCGGCAAAACAACTGGCGGAGATCGATGTGCTTAGTGGAGGGCGACTGCGCGTCGGGGTGGGCATCGGTTGGAATGAGATCGAATTCGACGCGTTGCATCAGAATTTTAAAAATCGCGCCCGGCGCATCGAAGAGCAGATAGCACTCATGCGAGAACTATGGACCAAAGAGATTGTCGATTTCGACGGTACTTGGGATCAGGTTCACGATGCCGGCATTAATCCGCTACCCGTGCAGCGGCCCATTCCCGTGTGGTTCGGTGCTTTTGTGGAACCTGCGATACAGCGGGCTGGGCGCATCGGTGACGGTTTATTGCTCAACCCGCGGGTCGGCCCAGGCGCACAGGCGCAAAAAGAAATCGACATTTTTCACACCGCAGCGCGCGAAGCAGGACGGGATCCGGCCACATTGGGATTAGAGGTGACGATGTTCACCGAGGGTCGGTGCGTCAACGCGCTATGCGAAGATGCCGAGGGTTGGCGTGCGCACGGCGCTAGTCATCTCACCGTGCGCACGATGACCTCAGGTTTGACCTCGGTGAAAGACCACTTGCGTGCGCTCGAAGACGCGCGCAAGGCGTTAACGTAACGGTCAAACGACGACGACACGCAATACCGGAAATCACCGCATCGGCAAAACCACTAGATTGGAAAGTCGCCAAAGAGTCTGCAACAACTAGTGGAACGGTAACCAACCGTGTTTGCGACGTTTACTGAGTTTGAAGACACGGTCTATGAGTCGGGCTCTTTAGCGCGCGAATTCAAAGCATTGTTGGTCGCTGGCAAGTACAGGCGGCATCCACACCTTCAGTAGCCAGCCGCCATCATCAAGCGGCGATTTTTTCGCGCGGCTGAATTTTTTGTCCACCCAAGCCACCGCGTTGTTTTTTCCAGGGGGATTGTGTCTAACCCTATTAGTTGCAGTAGAATTCGCCCGGTCGGGTCCAAGACGAGCCGACTTCGCGAACATTTCAAAGGCAAGAGAGACCATATGAATTCCCTGTTTTCCCCGCTAACGTTCAACCGTGGACCAGACATGAAAAACCGCTTTATGCTGGCTCCGCTGACCAATCAACAGAGCCATGAGAACGGGATCTGTTCAGACGATGAGTACAAATGGTTAACCAAGCGCGCCGAAGGCGGCTTTGGTTTGACCATGACCTGCGCGGCGCATGTCCAGCCTGAAGGAAAAGGTTTTCCGGGACAACTCGGCGTCTTTTCCGACGAACACCTGCCGGGCCTGACCCGCTTAGCCCAGACGATCAAGTCGAATGACAGTCTCGCCATCGTACAGCTCTACCACGGCGGTATGCGTTGCCCTGAAGCCGTTATAGGGATGCAGCCGTTGTGCCCTTCGGACAATGAGAAATGGGGCGCCCGCGCCATGACGGCGATGGAAGTCGAGGCCATGATCGAGGCGTTTATTCGCGCAGCCGTTCGCGCAGAGCAAGCCGGTTTCGACGGCGTCGAACTGCACGGGGCGCACGGTTACATTCTGGCGCAATTCCTTTCTAGTGAAATTAATCATCGCGACGATCAGTTCGGCGGGTCACTTGCTAACCGTCAGCGTCCGATATTCGAGATCATTAGTGGCATTCGTGAGCGCTGCGGCAGCGATTTTACGGTGGGCATCCGCTTATCTCCCGAGCGCTTCGGCATGAAACTGCAAGAAGTTGTGGCTCTGGCGGAACATCTGATGCGGGACGAATTAATCGAATTCCTCGATATGTCCATGTGGGACGTCTTCAAAATGCCGGAGGACGACAACCCACATGGGAAGAGCCTGTTGACTTATTTCACGGAGCTCGACAGAAAGGGTGTTCGGCTTGGTGTCGCCGGTAAGCTCAACACACCAGCCGAGATGCACCGCGCCATAGAATCTGGTGTGGACTGGGTGATGTTGGGCCGGGCAGCGATCCTCCATCACGATTATCCCAATCGGCTAAACGCCGACAGTAATTTCGTTCCCGTGAATTTACCGGTTCCAGCACAACATTTACATGCTGAAGGCCTGAGTGCCGCCTTCGTTGACTACATGAGAAATTGGAAAGGCTTTGTTAAAGGTAGCGACGGGTTTGTAGACAACGACGTGATCCTAAACAGCTGAGTAGGAATTCCACAGGCCTACGCAAGCGACAAGCCTTGTAGTGTCTTTCAAGCAAGCACTGCAGATGGCATAGGACCAGCGCGTGTGAGATCCTTAATATTCGGATCACACACGCGTGAGCCAACCGTCACGTGCAGGTATCCATCCACAGTAATTAAATCAATTCCGAAAGGCACGTCTGCGGCAGACCCAAAGATAACAGAACTATTTGACCGGATTACTCGATATTCAAATATATCTGTCCCCTTTGCCAATATAAATCGCTCACCGAAAGCGGCATGATCATGCGCACCGTTTCAGTTGATAGGGTCGATGAAGAACGTACCAGATGCCGGTTCAACCAAGCTATTGAGATTCATGTCGCCCTAAAATGAAATTCACTGCAGTTATGCAAAGATTGGAAGACATGGCCGATCCAGAGAAAGTGAAGATCAAGCAAGAGAAGTTTGGAATAACTGCGAACAATGCGCTCGGTGTCTATCAACGTGACTTGAAAATTCCGGCCAAAGAAATTGGCGTCGACAATGAACTGGCCTTAGAGCTGTTCAACTCGGGAATCTACGAGGCAAGGCTGCTTTGCAGCAAAATTTATGACCCGAGCGCGTTTACCACGGATCTGATGGAAGCGTGGGTTGAAACCTTTGAAAACCGGGAGGTGTGCGACTCGTTCTGCATGGTTTTTTTTTGCTAGGAGCGAGCACGCACTAGCCAAAGCGAATGAATGGTCAGAGAGAGAGAAGCCGAATTCGTTAAACGGGCCGGTTTCGCGATCGTGGCCTCGTACGGTTTTGCTAACAAACACGCGGGCAATGAAATCTTCGAAGCGTTTCTCGGTATCATCGAACGCGAAACAAACGACGACCGAATCTATGTCAAAAAAGCCGTCAATTGGGCGCTCCGGAATATCGGAAAACGCAACAGGGATCTCCGCGACTCTGCAATTGTCGTGGCACATCGAATCTTGCGTCTAAATAACAAGTCTGCCGAGTGAATTGCGAATGATGCCTTGAGGGAACTACAGAACCCGAACCTCAAGCTATTGGACTATCCAAGAGAAGTGTATCGAGTGCCCCGGGGCGCTGAAACATGAATCGCCGTTCGAGCGCGAATTGAATCGATCGCAATTCTGCCAGGCGGCACATAATCTGGAAATGTGCGCTCGTCAGGCTTGGGGCGAACTCCGAGCTACTGGTCATTCCTGGTTATGACCGCTATTCAGGACTAAAGGTGACAGACATATTTGACGAAATGACTCGCTATTCAAATAGATCTATCCCGTTTGCCTACAGAGGCGTTCGAACCTAATCACAAGGCAACCTGGAATAACGGTCTGAACTGCACTCCTACGCCTCATTTACGCCCCACGGGCTCAAGGATTCGGGCGCGTTGCGGCTTGACACCGACAGGTCCCTGCTTCGTGCAGTTCGAGCATATTTCCGGCGGGATCATGCATGAATATCTGCTGCGATTGTGGCCCGACGATGCCGTCGGCAACCCAATACGGTGTGCCCATTCGATCGAGCTCGGCGCGGGTCGCGACGATGTCCTCTACCCCGAAGGCGACGTGGGGCGCAGCTGGGTCTTGCCCAGGTTCCTTGGCAAAACGGGACGCACCATCCACGCCCATGAGGTGCACTTGCGCTCGACCGCCCACATCCACCCAATAGCCCGGAATCCCAGGAATTTGAGGTCTGCCGTCGTCTGCGCCCAAACCCAACACCTCGCGATAAAACGTCATAGTCCTGTCGGCTTCATCCTGCGTGCCCCCGGTTCGCACAGCATGGTGATGCAGTTCCAGAATTTTGATGGCCATGTTGTTCTCCTTGAAAATGATCCTAGCTCGTATTTCGTGTTCGCTACTGCGGGAAGATTGCTTCCCGGGGACAGTCTACCGCTTTAGGCGGCCCGCGAGCGGTTCGATCTGGCTACTCGATCAGGTCTATTGCACAGTCGCCGCAATTTTCGGAGAGGAAGTGCTGTCGACGTACGCGCCCTGGCTACGGCTGCCGCGGTCGCGTTCATATTCGCCGCCCCGGTTTGGAACCCAAAATAATCTAAGTGGACTAAACAAGTAAACCGGAGACAAGTAGACGAGGGACACCCACAAAAAGAATGAACAAGCGCGTTCGGTTGGTCGAACTCCGAGCTGTATGCCTTTCCTGCTATTGACCGTGATTTGTATGCATAAGAGCCATACCAATACTGTCAGACCGAGTCGATATTGTGGTGTTCGTCTTTACGACGACGCCTAAATTCGAAGTTCTAAGCGCGCTTTTTCCCGTGATCCAATAGGGATCCAGTTCGATTTGTTAATAAAAAAGGGCGCCTCAGCGCCCTTTTCGTTTACTTGGATTTAAGCCGTCTTATTTGCCTGCTTTCCTCAGGTATTGCACTGTCATGCGCGCTTGAGCAGCCTCGTCTTTAACGAGCAAGCCTTTAAATTGTCCCGTCGTGCAGTGCTGCGCTTGAACATCGATCACCATGAAGCAATCGTCGATAGCAACGCCAGACCCCTTGTTCAACGGATGATGTTCATCCGGATAGGCCTGGCATATCGAAAACGTCTTCCAGAAGTCGCCTTTGCGATCATAGAGCGCGCTTTGCGGCAAGGTGAACGTCTGCGCATCAATGTTCATTACCCTTTTCGATAGCGGATGGTTCTTGTCCTTCGGGCTCGCTTCGACCTGATACACCTTGCGTAATTCCCAAGTCGTATCTGCGAAGCAATTTCCCTGTCCGCCAAATTCCACGTATTGGTAGCCGTCTGTTTCTTGGTGATCCGTGCTCAGAGCCAATGAGTTATGACGATGAAACGGCAAGAAGACGTTTTTCGTCTCTATATATTTCCAGTCATAGTCAGAGACACGATTGTTGTAGCCTTCGAAGTCCTCAATCATCACGTCTGTACCAAGGAAGGAATCGGTCGTTTGCCCCGTCGCCAGACGCCGTACGCGGCGTTGGAATCCCAGATACAGCCAAGCGTCATCCCGCTTGCTGTCGTCCTTATAGCGATGAATGAGTAACTGCGTGTCTTTCAGATCGAACGGTTCGAGTGCGATGGTGTAAATCGAACGAAACAGCTCGCCCGTATTATTGGGAAGTTCTGGGGTCGGTGACGTATTCACACGGTGTTTCCAATTGAGGAAACGGAAGCACCACTGAATAGTGCGCTCCAAGTTCCCGTTCTTCATGTTCTTATATTTCCAGAAAAACGGACAGATATCGGCGTTGTCTCCCCAGTTATAACCGTACTGATAATTCCACGCGAGCTTCACGCCGGCATTCGGATCGCTTGCATCCGGTTCTTCCGGAAATGGCCGTCCTGCAATAAAGTTTTCAACGATCCCTTGCGCGTTAAGTACAGGAGCATTTGCGGCGGCTGCGCGCGTCGCCGCGATATAGCTCGGATGCAATTCCAGCGAGCCGGTCGGCGTAGTCTTCATCTCGAAGCGCCCGTTCTTCAGATGATCGAACATCCCAGGATCAAGAACGTCTTCGAACTGGTCCACGTTTGCTTGGTTGATAATCATCCCCGGCGTGTAGCCTGGGAACTCCGGAGTCCAAGTTTTATATGGAAAGAAGGAATTATCGACGGCTGCGTCATCAAATGCGGCAGCGCAAACCATCGACGCAGCGGCTGCAACTGCAACCACGAGGCGCATAATAATTGGATACTTCATTGTCATTTCCTCTCTCAATTCCCCAGTTTCGCGGTCTGTATGGATTCGACGGTAGTTATCGTTCTTCGTTCTGTCGTGTTTTCCGCGAGTTATGTACTGTTTCTTATACGAGCCTCTAGAACCGGTAACGAAGCAAAATCTGTAACTCGTCTTCTTCTTGCGCCATGCCGATAGGGCCTGAGCGGAATCGACCTAATGGTTCGAAACCAAGACGATTCCCAAGGCTGGAAAAGTCGTCCAAACCGGGTACACAGGCGGCTTCCGTGCCAGTACACCCAGATCCCGCAGTGAACGGTGCCGCTCCGTTATTCGTTCTGCCGTCGTCAACCGAATTTCTGGAACGACCGAATTTCACGTTCGCACCAAATGTCATCCGCCAGTTGTCGTTGATCAACCAGTCGACTGCCGGTCCAATGACGCCAGCTTTCGCACGAATGTCGTAGGCCGTAATAAAACGCGGCTGGATGCGATCGTTGGCGTAGAACCCTTGAATCAAGAAGGTTCCGATGAAGCTATGATCCCAGTCTTGAAAGCCTATCTGGCCCCCGTTGCCGCCGCCACCATTACTGATTTCCGGTCGCGGATTTGAGAACCGCTCATGATCTAACAAGTGCTGCCCGAAAATTTGGCCTGATAACAGGAACGTGCGATTCGGATTTAAGAATCGAATGTAGGTTGGTCTATCCCAACCGACGACCCACCGGATCACGTCGGATTCCGAAAACAGGCGCGCTTTCGATGTATCGGCGAATTCTTCGCCCTCAGTCCATGCCAGTTCCACCCGAAATGCAGATTTTATGTAATCGACATAAAAATCGGCCGAGGTGCCGATCAATAAGACGCGCGGGAAATGGATATCAAACGCCGGTACGCCTGTTCGGGGACGCTCAGCGTCGAACACGTCGGTGGGATCAGTTGGATTCGCCGAACCTGGTCCGATGAAGGGATTCTGCGACGGAATGCCGGCCCTTAAAGATGGCAGTTGAGAATGATAGTAGGCCGCGTTCACTGAGAAACCGACACTCTTGAACACGCCTTCCATGCGCATACCAAACTGATCATGCCCATCGGGAATATGGATGTTGCGAATGCCGATAGTGTGAGCCGGAAAATCTGTCGCGAGGTTACCTACCGGCGACAAACCCGAAGCGAAGTTTGAGACCGTGCAACCGTTATCCCAACAGTTCTTCAGTGCTCTAAACGCATCGCCGGCTTTAAGGATGCTGTACGGCTGACCGCCTTGACCTAAGTTATGCGGCGTAAACTGTTCGAAATTCCACAGGAATTGAAAATTGAGATCCGAAAATATTTGCGTGCCTCCCAGTCGCCATTCGACATTGAATATGCCGAGCGGAATTCGACTGTCTTCGAATTCCTCGTAAATATTCTGAATCGAAAAATCGATTGGATTAATTTGGTCCAAAACGCGGAAGAGATCCGTACGGCCCCAAACGACTTGTTGACGGCCAATACGAAAATTGAGTTCGTCCCCGTTTGAGAACGGTAACGTCGCGTCGAGATAAAGCTCGCGCAACCAACGGTGCTCGTCGGTAAATTCAGGGTTCGTGAGATCGTCCTTATCGGCGTCCATATAACCTTTGATACAACCACGCGAGTCTTCGTCGCAAGGACGAACCGGGGTAAATAACTCCAACCCCCCGCCAAATTCACCGTTGTTGTTTCGGTGGCCAAGTTCGCTACCCACTTTCTTCAGGCCAACGTTCGGATTTACTGCCAAGTCGAATCCGAAATTACTCCCGCCTGGAAGAGGGAGTCCTGCCCCGGCATTCACTGGCGATCCGCCCCAGGGTGTTTGCAATCCGTTTGCCGAACCATTCGGCACACCCGAACTACTGCCAGAGACGCTACCCCCGGCCTCATTTCCCCAGTTATCGGCGTTCCAATCGTAAACGCCGTCGTGGGTCACACGGATGACACTGTTTAACGAGATACCGCGAAACGCGCCGAAATTATGGAAAGATTTGGTCGCTTCAAGCTGGCCGCGTACTCGGTTCTTTACGAGACCGTACTGTGCCCGGTTGTAGTGCGTGTAATCGGCAAATCCGTGTATGACAGTCGAGCCATCTTTTGATTGCCACGCGCTTACGGTAGACGATGCCCCAAGACCCAAGATGACCGTAGCAACTAGAACCGCGCTACACGTGAACAGAACCCAACGAATGCGTTGATTAAGTCATAAATTCCCCCTTTCGCTCCCCAGCAAACCATTGGCTTCACAATGGCACATATCGACGTTATCTAAGCTCGCATCATTTAAAGCCATACCGCAGATACAAGCAATGTTTTTCGACTTTTTTACAACGTATCGTGCTGCAAAACATTTGTTATTTTAGCTTCAACGTAGTGTATTTAGTGATGCGGCTTGCTTTTGTTGCATTCTAACAACGTAACTCATGCGCCACTTTCCCGAACCCTCGCCCACCGCGCAATAGCCCCTTGCATAAGAAATTTTGGCTTGAAAATATCGACCCAAGCCGGCACCAAGAACATCGCCGCTGCGGCATTGAGCACGAGCATGATGAACAGTAGTTTCGCCGCATCGGCTTGAAAGCGTAATTCCGAGACAAACACCCACATGATGATCCCACCAATCAACGTGGTCGCGGTAATCGCAATTGCGACACCCGTAGTGCTTACTGCCGTCGTGACCGCCTGCTGCAAGCTGTCCGCAACCTCAAGTTCTTCTTTGATCCGATCCATCATATAAATCGCGTAGTCAACGCCAAGCCCGATACCGACTGCGATCATTGGAACGGTATTAACGTTCAATCCGAGCCCCATGATGCCCATGCAGGCGTATGACAATGTGGTCGCAAACGCCATCGCGACTAAAATCATTACCCCGGCATGCAGCGACGAATAGAACCACAACGTGAATACTAGGATCAGGACCATCACGGCTGGCACCACGATCACATTTGTTTGGTAAGCCTCTTCGTCAATGGCCGCGGTAACCCCAACCGGGCCACCTGCGAGTTCAATATCAAATCCGTCAATCTGACTCGCAACACGATCGCGCCAGTCTTTAACCATATGTATGGCGCGCCGGATAGTCTCGCCCGTATGGTCTTTGTAGTAGAAAACCATGTTGGCTATTTGATCATCTGTGTCTTGATATTCGATCAATGCTCCAGGTATCGGGGCGGACATCATGTAGGCGAACATCAGTCCGCCAATTTCGTTGTTCAAGCCGGGCACCACGGCCCAACGAGGGTCGTCGTTGCGCGTCATTTGGTTCACCGTGGTCACCAAATCTGGCGCACCTTTTGTGCCGCCTAAGGTTTCGTCGTACATCATGTAGTTCTGAAAATCGTTCAGCGCGCGCAAGACTTCGGGGCGTTTCAAGCCAGCTTTCTCGGCCGTACGCGCGATAATAAATAGCTCTTCGGAACCCGGAAAACTTTCGTTAATCGCTTTCGAAGAAATATTGAAATCATGGTCATGAAACAGCAGCGGTGAGCCGGGTTCGGGTTCGCCAATTTGTACCCAAGAGCTAAAATACAACGCGACAATTGCGATCGACAGACACCCCCACAAAACCCTTTTCGAGCGTGCCGAGGTTGCTGTTACGAGTGCAAGTTTCGGAAAGATCTGTCGAATAACCGTGTCCTTTATTTCGACATTTTTCGGTTGTGGTAACAACGACAACAGCATCGGCACGGTAACTAAGACCGTGATTACCATGCATAGCGCCCAAAATGACGCATAAACAGCCATTTTGTCATTGATAGGGACTGAACCGAGTCCAATCAGCGCCAACGCACACGCGTCCGCCACAATCGCAAGCGCTCCAGGTCGAAATAACGAATTGAATGTATTTCTCGCCGCTTCTTCTTTGTTGTTCGTACGCGAGAGTTCGAAAAAGTAACGTTCAACTTTTTGAATACCATGCGACATAGAACGCGCGGAAATTAGAAACGGCACCACCAACATTAGCGGATCCAGGTTGTAGCCAAACAACCCCATAAAGCCGACCCCCCAAATACTCGTCAGGATCATGCCGATGAGCGGCAGCAACACACCGTAAAAGCGACGCGAGTAGACGATCAGTATCGCGAGCACAATGAATATCGTGTAGAGAAAAATCTGTAGTATTTGCGGTGAGTAAGAATCGACCCAACCGGCCGAGGGTGTGTAAAAACTCCTAAACAGATATGATCTTTCTTTCGGTTCTAGAGCACATCGGATGAGTGGATTTATCGAAGGTGAGAACCGGCATCAATCGACGTTATTTCCAGAGC
>JBLFWX010000035.1:0-45755 GCA_047611805.1 Gammaproteobacteria bacterium | reverse complement strand
AATTATTGGCTCGGCGCCGGCAATGCAAGAGGTATTTCGAGCTATTGGTCGTCTATCAAAGTCGAATATGACCGTGCTACTCACCGGTGCGTCAGGGACTGGCAAAGAACTCGTTGCTCATGCACTACATCGGCATTCGCCGCGCCGCGATCAACCATTTATTGCTATCAATACTGCGGCAATCCCGAGTGAGCTTTTGGAATCTGAACTATTTGGCCATGAGAAGGGGGCATTCACGGGTGCCGCCTCGCAACGTTTGGGACATTTTGAGCAGGCCAACACGGGGACGCTTTTTCTTGATGAAATAGGTGATATGCCGGCGGCGCTACAAACCCGACTATTACGTGTTCTCGCCGACGGGGAATTCTTTCGAGTCGGTGGGCATCAAACCGTTAAAGTTGACGTCAGAGTTATCGCGGCGACGCATCAAGATCTCGACCAACAGGTAAAAGAAGGTTCGTTTCGCGAAGATCTGTATCATCGCCTTAACGTCATTCGTCTTCAGCTGCCCGCGCTACGTGAGCGCGTCGAAGATATCGCCGAATTGGCCCAACATTTCCTCCAGATGATCGCGCGAGAATTGAATATCGAACCGAAGCGCTTGCGCCCAGCCGCCGCGGCATTGTTCGAGGCGTATGGCTGGCCAGGGAACGTACGTCAATTGGAAAACGTCTGCCGACGCGCCACGATCATGGCCCCGGCACAAGAGATTGATATCGAAGACTTACCACCCGAATTGTTGGCCGAACAAGATGGGGAACTGAATACCGGTGAAAATTGGGAGGCCAGTTTAACGAAATGGGCGGAACGGTATGTGCTAACACATGACGAGCCAATTCTAGAAGAAACCGTACCGCGCTTTGAACGCATCATGATCCGGGTTGCGCTCACCCACACGGGTGGTCGTCGGCAAGACGCCGCGCGCCTACTAGGCTGGGGGCGAAATACCCTAACTCGGAAAATTAAAGAACTCGCGATGGACATCTAGCCGTCCCTCGGACTCAGGGAATCGTCGCGAGGCGAGTGGGAGAGCTAGGTCAAATCACGGTTCATTTGAGCGAATGGCTGTTTTATTTAACGACAATGAACGGTGACTCGAATCGCTATCGCGCCGTCGCAGTAGATTCCTTGCGAGTCCGACAGGTTGCTAGCCTCGAGACGAAGTAACCAGCACTAATCCGCCATTGTCCGATCGATTCTTAACCGTTCAATTGTGCCGCAGCAAACGGAGCAAAGTAGGTCAAGATCCCGTCTGCGCCTGCTCGTTTGAATCCACTGAGGGTTTCCATGACGACCATTGCTTCATCCAGCCAACGCGCTTGAATAGCGGCTTGTAGCATCGCGTATTCGCCACTCACCTGATAGACGAATGTTGGCATGTTAAACGTATCTTTGACTTGTCGAATGATATCCAAGTACGGCATGCCTGGTTTCACCATGACCATGTCTGCGCCTTCTTCGATATCGAGCGCGACTTCGCGTAACGCTTCTGCGCTATTTCCATAATCCATTTGGTAGGTCTTTTTGCCACTGGTACCTAGATTGGCGGCCGAGCCGACGGCGTCACGAAACGGACCGTAGAATGCCGAAGCGTATTTAGCCGAATAGGCGAGAATTTTTACGTTTGGATATCCATGCGATTCTAGGGCTTGTCGAATAGCACCTACTCGCCCGTCCATCATGTCCGACGGCGCCACAATATCGACTCCGGCCCGGGCTTGCGACAAGGCTTGTTTTACCAAGATTTCCAACGACGCATCGTTCGCAACATAACCGGCCTCGTCTAACACGCCATCGTGGCCATGTGTGGTGAATGGATCGAGCGCTACATCGGTAATCACACCTAATTCAGGCACGCGGGATTTGATTTCCGCTATCGCGCGTTGTGCGAGGCCATCCGGATTATAGGCTTCGCGACCATCGTCAGTTTTCAAATCCTGTGGCGTGACAGGAAAAATCGCTACGGCCGGGATGCCGAGGTCGAAGAGTTGCGCCGCGCGCGTCACTAATAAATCAATGGAAAGACGCTCGACCCCAGGCATGCTGCCTATTCCTTCGCGCTCGCCGCGACCTTCGCGTACAAACATCGGGCAGATCAAATCGTCTAACGTTAATGTCGTTTCTCGCATCATGCGCCGAGAAAACGCCGAGGCTCGCATTCGTCTGGGACGTGCCAGTGGAAATCGAGAAGTTGTGATTTTTGTCATAGTGTTAATTTTCGCCTCGGTAGTGATACATGCTGCCGATGCTACGCAACCCGGCAAGTCTGCAGAGTTTAACTCTGGACGCTGCCCGGAGACGAGGGGGCCGGGTGCAAGGGCATTTTTCGGCACTCAGTTTCGATCCAAGTTTGCGCCTGCGCAGTGAGCTCGGAGGCCGATTTCCCTGCCGTGCTGAGCGCTGGTCCGATAATTAGTTGGATCTCACCGTGGTGCTTCTCTAGCGCATTGCGCGACCAAAACACACCGGCATTATGGGCAACCGGCACGAGTGCGCATTGCGAGCGAATTGCCAAGGCCGCCGCACTAGGCGAAAACTCGCGTTCCTCCCCTGGGGCCGTACGTGTACCTTCCGGGAACAAAAGCACTGACCATCCGTCGTCGATTCTTTCTTTCCCGATCCGCAATACTTGCCGTAGTGCTTTTGCCCCACCTGATCGATCGATTGCGATCGGGTTAAGGCTGGCCAAACCCCAACCGAAGAAAGGCACAAACAACAACTCTCGCTTCACCACTTGGACGTGCGCCGGGAAGATGAATTGCAGCGCTAGGGTCTCCCATGCGGACTGATGCTTGCAAAATATGACACAAGGCTCGCTCGGGATATGCTCGGCGCCGCGAATACGCGCAGTTAGTCCGCAAGTCACTCTCAATAACCACAAAGCAAATGCCGACCATTGGGTAACGATGCGATATCGGACCCGACCGTTTAACGGCAGAATCAGAAAGCTAATTAGACAAAAAATTATTGTCGCCGGTAGCAACGCCGCATAGAAAATTAACGAGCGAAATAGCATATTCATTGAGCTTGAATTAACCACTCGACCGCCGTGGCAAGGTCCCTATGGATAGGTAATTCAGGATCCGACACGTACGCTGACTTAGCCTCGGTCCCGCGACCCGTTTCAACTAAAATCAGCTTGGCGCCGACCGCCTTGCCGGCCTCGATATCGCTAGCGCGATCGCCAATAAACGTAGCTTCACTAAGCTTCACGTTCAATCGCTTGCCAATATCTAACAGTAAGCCTGGCTTTGGTTTCCGACATCGACACGAATCTCCCGGCCCATGAGGACAAAAAAACACGGCTTCGATGCACCCGCCGAGTTTCGCCACTTCAGCTATCATCAGAGTGTGGATTTTGTTCAGTTGGTCGATGTTGAAAAGGCCTCGCGATAGACCGGATTGATTCGACACGACGATGATCGTGAATCCGAATTGGTAGGCGTTCGCGATGGCTTCTAGGCTGCCCGGGATCGGCTTCCATTCAGCCGGCGATTTGACGAAGTGATCGGATTCCTCATTGATGACGCCATCTCGATCAAGAATTAGCAAACGCACCGCTCGGTGCTCAGAGACTAATCATTGAGGCGAGCGATGTCGGCGACTTGAGTGAACAATTCGCGAATACGGTTCAACACTGCAATTCGGTTGTCCCGTAACGTCTCGTCATCGCACATAACCATCACTTCGTTGAAGAATTGGTCTATCGGATCGTTTAATTGCGACAATGTCGTTAGATAGCTCGCGTAATCTTGCTTCTCTAGCAGCGCTTGCGCTGTATCGGAGATATCAACGATCCGGTCCGCAAGGATTTTCTCTGCGCGGTCTTGAAGTAAGCTTCGGTTGATTGGACCGGTTTGGCTGATACTATTCTTGCGCAAAATATTCGCAATGCGTTTATTCGCGCTCGCGAGCGCCGCTGATCCGGGTAATTGCCTGAATGCAGATACAGCCTCAATGCGCTGTTGAATATCGAACGGATCGTCCGCATTTACAGCAAGAACGGCCTCGATGATCGATGTTCCTATGTTCTTTTCGGTGAAATATCCGCGCAGCCGGTCAAGCATAAATTTCTTTACCGGATCGGCAACATCATCACTATCGATTACATTCGCGATTCCCTCACAAGCTTGGGTCAAGCAGTCGCTAAGGCTGAGCTGGACTTTCGATTCGATCGCGATGCGTATGCAGCCTAGTGCGGCGCGACGCAGTGCAAAGGGATCTTTATCGCCGCTCGGGGCTCCGCCGATCGCGAAAATCCCGACTAAGGTGTCGAGTTTGTCGGCAAACGCAATACAGCGGCCCGTAGCAGTTGTCGGAATCGAGTCACCGGCGAATCGAGGCATGTAGAATTCGCCGAGCGCTTGGCAGACTTCAAGCGCGTCGCCATCATGTGCTGCATAGTAGCCGCCCATTGTCCCCTGCAACTCAGGAAATTCACCAACCATGTCGGTCAGCAAATCGCACCGCGAAAGCGCTGCCGCGCGCGACGCATGTGTGGGGTCGGCCGCGAAAACTTTAGCTAAGTTTCGCGCCAGATGCGCAACGCGATTCGATTTGTCGCCGACACTACCGAGACGTTTCTCGAACACAACTGAATTAAGGCGTTCAGTGCGTTCATCGAGACGGGATTTTCGGTCTTGGTCCCAAAAGAAGGCCGCGTCACTTAAGCGCGGTCGTATGACTTTCTCGTTGCCGGACCGAACTGCATCGGGATCTGTGCTATCGATATTGCAAACGGTTATGAACCTATTAGTGAGCTTGCCGTCGTTCGATTCCACCGGGAAATATTTCTGATGGTCTTGCATGCTTGCGATCAAAACTTCACGCGGTAATTCGAGGAAATGGGGTTCGAAGCTACCGCATATCGGTACTGGCCACTCAACTAATGCAGTGACCTCGTCCAACAGTTTCGGATCAATGATCGCGATCCCGTCCACTTCCGTCGCCAGTTGCTGGCAACGTGCCGCGATCATCTCACGGCGTGTCGTAAATTTCGCTAACACATAACCTTTGGTTTCCAATATCCCCGGATAATCATCCGCGGATTGCAGCAACAGCGGCTCATTGGTATGAAACCGATGGCCGCGTGTTGTCGTGCCGCTCGCAATTCCTAATATCGTGGCTTCAATTTTTACGGTGCCAAGTAGCGCAACTACCCAATGTACGGGCCGCACAAACTCGACTTCACTGCTGCCCCAACGCATTCGCTTAGGGATCGGTAACGCTGCCAGCGACTGGCTAATCATGTCTGGCACTAACGCTGAGGTTGCTTGACCATCAATTTTTGCTGCAAAGCTCAACCATTCGCCTTTATCGGTCTTCGTTCGGCTCAAGGCCCCGACATCGACTCCGCAGGAGCCGGCAAAACCCAGTGCTGCTTTGGTGGGGTTCCCCTCTGGGTCAAATGCGGCTGAAAGCGCCGGTCCGCGACGTGTGACTTTTTGGTCCGTTTGGCTCGTCGCGAGTCCGAGTATTTTTACCGCGAGACGGCGCGGGGTGGCATAAGATTCCGCCGCCGTGAAGTGAAGTCCGCTTGCTATCAGGCGTTTTTCAATTTCGTTTTGGAACTCGGTTGACAGCTTAAGCAGCGCTTTAGGTGGCAACTCTTCAGTCCCTATTTCGATCAGCAGATCCGCGTGAGTGGTCATTTCGCACCCTCGGCAACTGCGCTTTTCGCGACCAGCGGGAAGCCTAAAGATTCTCTGGCCGCATAGTAAGATTCTGCGATCGCGCGCGCGAGCGTTCTAACGCGAAGTATATAGCGCTGACGTTCAGTCACTGATATCGCGCGCCGGGCATCCAGTAAGTTAAACGTGTGGGACGCCTGGACCATCATTTCGTAGGCGGGCAGTGGCAGACCGAGTTCAATCATTTTTTTTGCTTCCGATTCGCAAGAATCGAAACGTTGAAAAAGCATATCAACGTCGGCGTGCTCAAAATTAAACGCCGACATCTCAACTTCGTTTTGATGATAAATGTCGCCGTAACTTACCGAGTTTTTGCCAGCCGCTGTCCAAATTAGATCATAGACGGAATCTACGCCTTGCAGATACATCGCAATGCGTTCCAAGCCGTAGGTGATCTCGCCAGAGACCGGACGGCAATCTAAGCCGCCTACTTGTTGAAAATAAGTGAATTGCGTTATTTCCATTCCGTTTAGCCATACTTCCCACCCGAGGCCCCAGGCCCCAAGGGTAGGTGATTCCCAATTGTCCTCGACGAATCGAATGTCATGTACGAGCGCGTCAATGCCCAACGACCGAAGCGACTCGAGGTACAAGTCTTGTAAGTTCTCCGGCGATGGCTTGAGTAGTACTTGGAACTGGAAATAGTGCTGAAGTCGATTGGGGTTTTCGCCGTAACGGCCATCAGCTGGGCGTCGCGATGGTTGAACGTACGCTGCGCGCCACGGTTCTGGGCCAATCGCGCGTAAAAATGTCGCTGGGTGGAAGGTTCCGGCACCCATTTCCATGTCGTACGGCTGCACGATTGCGCAACCCTCTGCGCTCCAAAATTGCTGCAATTTAAACACGAGAGCCTGGAATGACGTAGCGGGGCTTTGTGGAATAGCCATCTTTGATTGCGCTTGTTACCGAAGGTGCGAAGTATATATCTTGCCGATCGGGATGCCTACGTGGTGCTTGGAGATGGTGCCGGGTGGCGCGAATTTATTTCTTAAAGGATCTTGCACTGCGGTCGTTAACTTGGGATATGCAATCAATCGATATTCATTTGACAGAAATGGGCGGCTGGCGCGCCTTGCTTAGCAAGGCGCAATTTGTTGCTCACACCGAATTCCACCCTCTGATCGAGGAATACCTAATTCGATTAATGTTCCGCACAATTAAAACTTCGTCGCTCGGCGGCTCGAATTTGCCGATGAACTCGTGCCAAGCGTATGACGATAACCCGTTCGCGGATTTCGATGATTTTCGTGTAATCGGTGATCATTGCCTTCTTTACGCGGGTCTATTCCCCGAGCAGGCGATAATGCGAAATTTGCCGATTAGCTACTTCGCGAGAGTCGGGGAACTTGCATACGCTGAGGTCGCGCGGCGTGAGGGCGATCCGGTCTTCGAAATGCTGGCGAGTTCTTTCGTCGAAATTATGGACGTACTACTAGTACTACGTGAAACGGAGCGCGGATCAGCGTCGATGGATCTGATGAGTGCGTATCATTTGTGGCGCGATACGGGTAGCGCGCGTGCTTGGCAGGCGCTGTGTAGTGGGACGCCGAGTCTACCTAACCCCCATCTTAGTGCGACAATTAATTAGCTGGCAGCTCGGCGATAAATTGCCCGCAACGAGAGCCCTCCTAAATTGGTTCCAGCTTAGCCGGATTGGCGCGTTAGATTCTTCAGGGCCCGACGCGGCGCGCCATCGTTAAGAATCGCTAAGAATCGCAACGCCGGGCTGGATGCTAATTCGAGCTAGATGAGATTGCACGAATTAAGGGCAGGGCCCCTCTCTAGGTGAACGTTATTCAGCGACTTCGGCTTGAGGGCTCTCTTCATCTTCTTCGACTGGCTTAACCAATTCGTCGAAGCGTTTATCTATTAGTCGGGTCTTGTAATCGGGCAGAACGTAAACCCATTTTTCGACCGCTGCATTTAGTTTTCCCACCTCGTCCTCGACAGATAGCGTCTCGTCAGGCTCGCTATCTTTTCCGTCGTTGGCGTCTTGTTCTTCGGTCGATGAGGTAGGCGCTTGTGTCGCCACGACAAGATTCGGATCAAAACTGAATTGAAACCGGCTAAGTTTTTTCTCATCGACCTCAAATAAGTCAACCGTTGCAACGAGGCCGTCGAAAGTACGCACGATTGCCGACACACTTGGCGCTAACCCACTAACGCTGTCGCTGGCCATCACATCTTGAAACCTGACCCCAAGTAGTACCGCGCCCACGCTTGACACGGTCGAGTGCGACACCGAAGTGAATCCTTCGGGGATTCCAGCAAGCTCAAAGAAATTATCGCTTTGCGTCGCTTTTGATAATTGAATCGCCGGCTCGTCGGGTCTATCGATGGTTACCGATTGCACGCGCTCAGTTGAAACGTTCACGACAGAAGTGTCCATCCACTTAACCGGGTCGTCACTCATCTTGAGATCACCCCGAACGAGGAGCGCGGTTGTATCGTTCGGCCGACGCGCGAAGTAATTTGGAATGTCCAAACTGTTAGCCGTACGTTCTTTGCCAATAATGAGCGAGGCCGCGATTGCATCCGCGCTATCGCGTATTTCAATAAGCACTGACTCACTGCCGTCATCGTCCGGTTGATTGACTCCGAGCGTCGCGTAGTTCGTGGGATCGGATGTTTTCTTTTCGACAATGCGGGTCGTCGCCAAGTTCAAGAGCGTACTTTTAACAGCGGAAAAATTTGCCGGGAAGTTGTCGCGATTGGCCACAACCCACTGCGTCCCGCTTAATTCGAGTTGCGTACTACTTTTAGCCGTCGAGATTGAGAACTTGCGTACTTCATTTATTCGCTCATTGAGCGAGGGATACAGCAATCGAGTGCTAATTTCCGTGGTTGGCACATCATTCTGGCTCGCCTTCCAGGCTGCGACCACTACACCGAGCGTGATGATAAAAAATAGCAGGTTACGCATATTCATGACGGTGACTTCGACGTTTGACGACGCGATCCATAAATACCCATTGCGACCGCAAATAGCGAAATCAAAATGGGGATCAAGCCGATGTTAATAAATTTTAGTGTTGTTCCAAGCTTCTCAATGTTCTTCTGAAGATCGTGTTGCACGGAGCGGAGCTCCTTGCGGGTTTTAATTTGCTCATTCCTGAATAACTCGATTTCTTCGCGTTGTTCCGGAGACACTAAAAATTCTCCACCGTCGCCACGCTGTTGCTGGAGTTGTTGCAAATTATTCTCTGTTTCTTGCAGTTTCGCCTGAAGTGCACGCTCGCGATCGCGAAATTGTGCCTCGGCATCGCGCCGTATCTGCTGAACGACGACAAAAGGTCGCGAATACTCTGCGCGACTGCGAAGGCTGATCAAGTCGTCATTGCCGCCGAGATTGTCGATTGCGTTGATCAGAAAGTCCGCGTTGTTCGCGAACGCTTGAGGCATCTGCATGCCTAAGAAATTCTCGTAACGGACCCAGAACTTGTCAGCGAGGATGTCGGTATCCGCCACCACAATGACGTTAATGGGCGCTGCGGATTTTGCGGAGAACCGATCGTCTGCAATAGCTGCAGTTTCTCCATCCGCGGGCGGTCTTCCGTCCGGAAACGCTGTTTCGACTATGCCGCTAATACGAGCCGCAATAACTGACGATTCTCCCGTAGCCTCGAATGTTTCGAGTAATGCGCCGGGATCGCGCACAAAAATGATGGAATCGCGTTCGATCAATCCCGAATTCGCCCCAGTTTTGATCAATGGGGTGAAACTCGTGGTGCTGCCATCGATTATTTTCAATGAGCCCGCCGACCCGACATTGACGCTGTTTAGTTCCGCGGTAATAAAGTCGTCGCGATTTAATCTTTCGCCTTGTAATTGCAGCCACGGAAGATATTCGACTTCGAGCGGACCCGTTTCACTGCGGAACGCCACCCTAACAGCCGCATCGATATCCGTTGCGACTTTATCGCGCGCCATATCCAAGCCCCATTTTGCGAATATAGGATCTAGGCTTGAACTAATTTCCGGCATCGCGTTCGGCTGACCCGGATTCTGCGCCGGTCGATCTTCCTCGGCAAATGGGTCGACAAACACGATCGCCCGCCCGCCATGAATCACGAATTGGTCGATCGCATAGAGTGCCGAGCTAGGAAATTCTTTCGGATGAATAACAATTAAAGTATCAATATCGTCGTCGATTTTAGTGACGTCAAAGGTAAGCGGTTTAACGTCATAGACCTCGCGAAGTAATTTGATCACAGCCCATTCATTAGTCCCTGGTTGGCCCGTCCTTTGATCCGGCGGGCCACTCAACACGGGTAGCCCGGAGAGTAGTCCGAGGACTCTTTTCTTTGGGTTCGACAGGTTGTAAATCATTTTAGTCAGGTCGTACTCAAGCGCTGCTTCTCGTTCGGGACTCATCAAAGGAATCGGGATTTCGTCGTCAATCGAGTTCGTGCCGACTAGACCGAGAAATCCTTTTTCGCCTGACGCGCTCATTGGAATGGGTTCAATCCCGTATCCAACGGCTTGATCCTCGGCTTCCGAAAATGGCTCGGGGTCTACGATGAATAGTTTGATATTACCGTTGCCGACAGCGACATACTCATCAAGTAGATCGCGAACGCGTTTCCCGTACGTTGCGAACTCGGGCACGGAGGAGAAGCGTTTTGCTGAAAAATAAAATCGAAGCGTAATCGGCTCTTTGATATCTTTTAGAATATTCCTCGTCCCATCTGACAAGGTATGTAACTTCGCTTCCGTGACGTCGAGTCTGATTCTTGTGAAGCTATGGTTCGCAATGATGTTAATCCCAAGAAATAGCGCGACGGCAACAACTAAACCGGATCCAGTGAGAATTTTTGTGTTCATATTTTTATTCGCTCCAAAGTGAGCTCAGCTACCTTTTTTCGCTTCGATCGTCAGGACGTTGGCGTATAGCCAGAATGCGATGAGACTCGCAAAGAAAATGATGTCGCGAATATCTATGACCCCTTTTAGTATCGACTCAAAATGAGTTAGGAAGCTAAATGAGCTGATGACATCGACGATTGCTTGCGGCGCCCACGTGCTAAACAGATCTAGAACGATCGGGAATCCGCTGAGATTGAAGGCGAAAAGGACAACGAAGCTAATCACGAACGCGACGACTTGGTTCTTCGTCATTGCAGAAATGCACGATCCAACGGCGAGACATCCGCCAGCGAGCAATAAACTCCCGAGATAGCCGGCTGCTATTACCATATTGTCCGGATTGCCTAGGTAGTTGATCGTCAACCAAACTGGGAAGGTTAGCGCGAGCGCGATCGCAGTGAAGCACCAGGCCGCGAGAAATTTCCCCACAACCGCCTCGACTAGCGAGATTGGCAAGGTCATCAAGAGTTCCAACGTTCCTGCCTTACGCTCTTCAGACCACAAGCGCATCGATATGGCTGGTATCAATAGCATGTAGAGCCAAGGATGAAATCGGAAGAATGGTTCAAGGTCCGCTTGGTTGCGCTCGTAGAGCCCGCCAAGATAAAACGTAAATACCCCGGTCATCAGCAGGAAAATCACGATGAAGACATACGCGACCGGCGTCGCGAAGTAAGCACGGAGTTCACGTTTCAAAATCGTCATTGTTCGGTTCATGATCGTGCCTCCTCACTGGCGTTCTGTGGGCCGATCGTAATGTTTCGAAACACTTCGTCGAGCCGACCTGGTTCAACAAACAGCTCTGCTATTTGCCAGTTATTTTCGCGAATGCAGTTTTGAATCACACCGACGATCGGCTCTTTGCTGACCGGGATCGCGGTAATTCGGATTAAGCCGTCTTGCACTTTGGCGGACTCTAAATTGGCGATGCCGCCCAGTGCACTAAGCGTTTGCTCAATGACGGCATGCGCGTCCGAGGTCACAGTTAACGTCACCGCGTTGTAGTAATGCGAATGCTCTGCGAGTTCCATCGGTGTGCCTGAGAACAGTACGCTGCCCTTCGCGATGATCGTCGCCTTGCTGCACACTGCATCGACTTCCTCAAGGATGTGGGTGGATATGATGATCGCTTTTTGTTCGGCCATGTTTTTGATCAGAGCGCGAACTTCATGTTTTTGATTGGGATCCAAGCCGTCGGTAGGTTCGTCGAGGATGAGTACTTGCGGGTCGTGAAGAATCGCTTGAGCGAGTCCAACTCTGCGCTTAAATCCTTTCGATAAGGTCTCAATTGGCTGGCGTAACACGCCCTCGAGATTAATCTGTTCGACTGCGCGAGCAATCGCAGTGGTTTTATCCTTGCCGCTAAGACCTCGAATCTCGGCAATAAACTCCAGGAACGATCGTGGTGTCATCTCAGCATAGGCCGGTGCGCCCTCGGGCAGATAGCCGATGCACTTTTTAGCGGCAATCGGATCACTGAGGACGTCGTGTCCACACACGGTGATTGATCCGGCGCTCGGGGCTAAGAATCCGGTTATCATCTTCATCGTCGTTGATTTTCCGGCGCCGTTCGGTCCTAAAAAGCCGAGCACTTCTCCTCGCCGAACCTCCAAATCGATGCCGTCGACTGCGACTAGACCGCCGAAATGTTTTACTAGGCCCTTAACTTCAATCAGCTTGTCCATAACTTACGGCCTCGACATTGCTTGGGGTTACCGTGCAATGTCTCTCTAAAGTGCGCTCGCACGCGATTCTTGTTTATTCCGGTCGCCACGGGTCGTCTTGCTGTTTCACCATGGAGCGACCCTTTAAAACTGAGAATCAGGGGATCACTCCAGCAATGCCGCGCGGATACCGTTTGCTTCGATGGGCCGCAAATGTTTCACAGGCGGCACTGTTCGTCAACCGTCTCCTTGACCATGGCGTAGAAAAATAGTTTCAGCTCGTGTGGTTGATTTAGTGCTGTGTGAGCTGGGCGCTGTTCGAGTAGGATCGGCGACGCATAAAAAAGGGCTACTTGAATGGCAATTCGGAAATATCACGGCGTGATGCCGCAAATTAGTCAGTCCTCGTTCATCGATCCGAGCGCGATTGTGATCGGCAACGTGATCATCGACGAAGAAGTGTTCGTCCTACCGAACGTCGTGATCCGCGGCGACGTCAATTCAATTCGAATCGGCGCGCAGTCAAACATTCAAGATGGGAGCGTGCTGCACGTCAATAGCGACAGCGTTCTGGCACCCGGCGGCTCGCCACTGATTGTCGGGGCCCAGGTAACGGTCGGCCACAAGGTACTCCTGCACGGGTGCACGATTGGGGATCATTGCCTGATCGGAATGGGTTCAATCGTGATGGACAGAGTCGTGATTGGTCGAGACGTTATCCTTGGTGCCGGTAGCCTCGTCACGCCAGGCAAGCATCTGGAGTCTGGGTTTCTGTATGCGGGCTCGCCGGCGCGCCAAGTTCGGCCGTTGAAGGACGGTGAGGCCGCTTATATTGATTACAGCTACACACATTACAATGCTCTGAAATCACATCACCGTGATTCGGTCGCGCAATCGGGCGAGAACTGAGTTTCGTGTGGCCGGGGATTGGCCGCTATAATTCGGGGTCGCATCTGTTCTGAGTCACTGGATTATCATGGATCACCCCAAACAATTTGATGTCATCGTCGTCGGCGGCGGCCATGCGGGTACCGAGGCTGCGCTGGCAAGCGCACGCATGGGCGCAGAAACACTGCTGTTGACCCAAAGCCTTGAAGCACTCGGACAAATGTCCTGCAATCCGGCAATTGGTGGGATTGGCAAGGGACATTTGGTTCGCGAAATCGACGCCATGGGCGGTTTCATGGCGCGCGCTGCGGATCACTGCGGGATTCAATTTCGTCGATTGAACGCCAGCAAGGGACCGGCTGTTCGCGCTACTCGAGCACAAATCGACCGGACGCTCTACCGAAATTTTGCTCGCGAGACACTTGAACAACAGAGCCACCTGACCTTATTTCAGCAGGCAGTGGACGATTTACTCATCGACAACGATGCAGTTGTTGGGGTCGTCACGCAAATGGGCCTTAAGTTTCGCGCACCCAACGTTATCTTGACCGTCGGGACCTTTCTTGGCGGACTAGTCCACGTGGGTGAGGCGAATTATGGCGCTGGCCGGGCGGGGGAACCGGCATCGAATTCTCTGGCCGCAAAGTTGCGCGAACGGCCGTTGCGGGTTGGGCGTTTGAAGACGGGCACGCCGCCGCGAATTGATGGTGGGACCATCGATTTTTCTTGTCTCGAAGCGCAGCCAGGCGACACCCCAACACCGGTTTTCTCATTTCTCGGCGACCTCTGTGAGCATCCGCGGCAGGTCAATTGCCACATCACCTACACCAACGAGCGCACGCACGAAATAATCAAAAGTGGGCTCGATCGCTCGCCAATGTTCAATGGCGCGATTGAAGGGGTTGGGCCGCGATACTGTCCGTCGATTGAAGATAAAGTGACCCGTTTCGCCGATCGCACCGCACATCAAATATTTGTTGAGCCGGAAGGGCTCACAACGCGTGAAATCTATCCCAACGGGATTTCAACGAGTCTGCCGTTCGACATTCAATACGCACTAGTACGCAGTATCCGCGGATTCGAAAACGCCCACATCACCCGCCCGGGTTACGCCATTGAGTACGATTACTTCGACCCGCGCGACATCCACCCATGGATGGAGACAAAACAGATAGCGGGACTGTTTTTCGCTGGCCAAATTAACGGTACGACGGGCTACGAAGAGGCGGCCGCCCAAGGCCTGCTTGCCGGATTGAACGCGGCTTTGCGAGCCCGCGAAGCCGCGCCATGGTTTCCAAGACGTGACGAAGCCTACATCGGGGTCTTGGTTGACGACCTCGTCACGCGCGGTACGACCGAACCCTACCGGATGTTTACGAGCCGAGCCGAGTACCGCTTGTTGCTGCGCGAAGACAACGCAGATTTCAGATTGACGGAAAAGGGTCGCGAATTGGGTCTGGTGGACGATGCACGTTGGAGCCGTTTCGACATTAAACGTGAGGCACTGGTGCTCGAACAAGCGCGACTTGAGTCGACGTGGATGTCGCCAGCGACTTTATCGGATGAGGCGTCCACGGAGATTCTCGGTAAGCCGTTGCGTAAAGAACAAAATCTCGCAGATCTATTGCGCCGGCCCGAGATTGATTACCTCGCGCTGATGCGGCTGCCTGGCGCGGGTCCCGGTGTGCTAGCGCCCGATGTCGTCGAACAATTGGAAATAAGCGCGCGCTACAGCGGGTATTTGGAACGGCAACACGAAGAAGTCGAGAAACACTCGCGGAACGAAAATACGTTAATTCCCGACACAATGGATTATGTCGAGATCCGCGGATTGTCTACTGAGATCCGGCAAAAGCTCATCGCCCAGCGACCACATTCGATCGGCCAGGCATCGCGGATATCTGGCGTTACCCCGGCTGCGATTTCTATCCTGCTGATTTATCTGAAAAAGCGTCATCTGTTGCTCGCGCGGTCTGCCTAGTTTTCTGGCCGTTAGACGTTCTGCCGTGACCGGGTCAATTGACGCTCTGCTACGCGAAAATGCGCTGGCACTCGGCATGTCGTTGTCCGAGACCCAGAGCGCGGCGTTGCTAGGCTATGCCGAGCTTGTCGTAAAGTGGAACCGGCATATGAACTTAGTCGGTTCTGGTTCGCCTGATGAATTAATACGCAATCACTTAACAGATTGCTTGTCGGCAATCGCTTATATAGACGGCACGCACATCGTTGATGTCGGTTCCGGCGCAGGCCTTCCCGGGATCGTGGTTGCAATTATGCGTCCTGAACGGCAGATCACACTCGTTGAAAGCAATCAGAAGAAGGCAAGATTCCTGCGCCAAGTTGCCATCGAGTTACCCCTGAGCAACGTTTCAGTGGTGGCGTCGAGAATCGAAAATTGGCATCCAAGCGTACTGCCGAATTGTATCGTGTGTCGCGCCTACAGCGCTTTGGATAAATTTCTGGCCGATACTCATCATCTGCGTGAGGCCGGGTGTTCATTGGTGGCAATGAAAGGGGCTGAGCAACACATCGAAGATGCCGGATTAGAGGGCTTCAATGGCACTATTCGTACTCAGCCACTGACTGTCCCTGGATGGGATCACCGTCATTTGGTGATATTCCAGTGCCACGGATGATCAATGCGCGGGGACCGACTCATTGACGAGACAGGTGTGCTGTGTGGTCAAGCTTGCGTGCTCGCCGCTACGGATACGGGGTTATGCCATAATGTTGCGCGGAAAGATGTTGCGTCAACAGTGTCTCCCGGCCCCGGCGACCTTAGGCGTTGAGTAAGAGAACTTTGAATCAGACGAACTCCGAGAATTAAACTTATTCATGGCTAGAGTGATCGCGGTTGCGAATCAGAAAGGCGGGGTCGGCAAAACCACAACGAGCGTCAACTTGGCGGCCTCACTGGCTGCGATTAAGCGCCGCGTGTTACTTATCGACCTCGATCCACAAGGCAACGCAACGATGGGCAGCGGTGTAGATAAACGCGCCGTCGTGAAATCTAGCTACGATGTCCTAATGGACGAGTCGACGATCGTAGACTCAGTCGTGACGTTACCAGATGTTGGTTACGACCTACTGCCATCGAACGCCGATTTGACGGCCGCGGAAATCGGCTTGATCGATGAGTTGGGGCGTGAACTCAGGTTACGTCAGGCGGTGGACAATGTCCGGGATGCCTACACCTACGTCATAATCGACTGCCCGCCGGCGTTAAATATGTTGACGATCAACGCGCTCGTTGCAGCGGACTCCGTGATGATCCCAACTCAGTGCGAGTACTACGCGCTGGAGGGGCTTTCGGCGCTACTCGAGACGCTCGAGAAAATAAAAAAGATTTTGAATCCGAAGTTAGAAGTCGAAGGATTTCTGCGCACGATGTTCGATCCGCGCAATAATCTCGCGAACCAAGTATCGCAGCAATTGCTCAAGCACTTCGGAGACAAGGTGTATCGCACCGTTATTCCGCGCAACGTTAGACTCGCGGAGGCGCCAAGCCACGGCCTTCCGGCGTTGCTCTACGATAAGTCATCAAGCGGAGCTATGGCCTATTTAGCCCTCGCCGGCGAAATGTTGCGGCGCGACGAAGCGCAACTCGCTGCAAATTAGACATCCGAGAGATTAGACATGGCGACAAAGAAAAGGGCATTAGGAAGGGGGCTCGACGCGCTACTAGGTCTTGGTGCAGTGGAGAACGTTCCTGAAGACCGCAATGGCGACCAGCTAAAATCAATTCCGATCGATCTGATTCAACGTGGACGCTACCAGCCAAGGATCGATATTAAGGCGGAAACTTTGCAAGATCTGGCCGACTCGATTAAGGCCCAGGGCATCATACAACCCATTGTGATCCGAGCAATTGAGGACGCTGGCCGGTTTGAAATTATTGCCGGGGAACGGCGGTGGCGCGCCGCCCAAATAGCCGGATTGCACGAAATACCCGCAATTATCCGGGATGTGTCCGATCAAATAGCTGCGAGCGTTGCGCTAATTGAGAACATTCAACGTGAACAACTTAACCCGCTCGAGGAGGCCCAAGCGCTCCATCGACTCATCCACGAATTCGAAATGACGCATCAAGCCGTCGCTGAAGCAGTCGGTCGCTCGCGCGCTAGTGTGTCAAATCTCTTGCGTCTGTTGGATCTCCACCCTGACGCTAAAAGATTGCTCGAAGTCGGCGATATCGAAATGGGGCACGCCCGCGCTTTGGCTGGATTGCCGACCGCGATGCAAGCGTTTGCCGCCGGAAAAATAGTCGCCATCGGCATGTCGGTTCGCCAAGCAGAAAAGCTTGTCAGAGAATTGCGCAAACCGAGACCCGAGACTCGGGCGCAAGAGAAACCGGTCGATCCTGATGTCAAACAACTGGAGGTCACCTTAGCCGAGCGGCTTGGCGCGAAAGTCGCGATTCGCAGTGGCAAAGGCGGCAAAGGTACGCTGTCAATCAACTACAACTCACTAGACGAATTAGACGGAATTCTGGCGCATATAAAATAGTCGTGAATTTAGGCTTGCCGCACTGCCGCATTTGCCGCTACAATCCACGCGCTTTGCGCAGTCCTATATCGGCCTGAACTATTGGCCTGAACACAAATATTGGCGTGAACACAAAAATTTCGACGAGCGGAACGGGCCCGGGAACGTTGTACGCATATTCGCGGGCGCTGGCGTTGCGGGTCGTCGCGAGCCAGATAGTCGCAGGTCTCTTGCTCGCATGCGGTCTCACCTTTGTGAGCATGAATTTGGGGTACTCGGCACTTGTCGGGGCGGGCATAGGGATATTGCCGACGTATTACTTAGCAATTCGAATGTTCCGCCGAACGCGCGGAGCGTTTTCGCCAGAGCAGGCGTTGCGCAACATCTACCTTGGTGAAGGTCTCAAGGTAGCGTTCACAATCGCCCTATTTGTATTGGCGATGTTACAGCTGGACGTGAATTTAGGCGCTGTAGCTGGCGCATATATGGCGACGGTTGTTGTAAATTGGGTCGCAATTTACACCGCCGATTTAGGAGAATCTCCGAGCAAGCGCGTCGGGGGTTGAGCGAAACTTAAAGATCTAAAAGGTTTAGCCGAAGAACAACGAGCATGGCAGCAGGATCCCCAGCTGAGTACATCAGCCACCACATCCAAAACCTCACTTTCGGCGAACGCGCTGATGGTACGTGGGGCTTTGCCCAGTCGGCAAAAGAAGCGACCGATATGGGATTTATGGCGATCAATGTTGACACGATGTTTTGGTCAATCGCCACGGGGCTCCTCTTTTGCTGGTTATTTCGCAAGGCGGCCGTCAGCGCTTCCGTCCAAACCCCAGGGCGTTTCCAGTCTAGCATCGAGATGGTTCTGGAAATGGTGAATACGAGCGTTAAAGATGCGTTCGTCGGCAACAACGCGCTGATTGCGCCGCTCTCGTTAACAATTTTCGCATGGGTATTCTTAATGAATCTCATGGATCTCGTTCCGGTTGATTTCGTCCCGCAGATCGCACATGCGCTCGGCCTTCCGTTCATGAAGATGGTGTCAACGACCGATGTTAATGCGACTTTCGGTATGTCGTTGTCGATTTTCGGGCTGATGATTTATTACGGTATTAAGATCAAAGGACTGGGTGGCTTTCTCGGCGAACTTGCGTTTCACCCATTTGGTAAGGCGTTTTTGCCGGTCAATTTGGCGTTGGAGACGGTCTCTCTCATCGCCAAGCCGCTGTCGTTATCACTACGCTTGTTCGGCAATATGTTCGCGGGTGAATTGGTTTTCGTACTCATTGCAGCGCTGGTGCCATTTTACATTCAATGGCTCGTTGCAGTGCCCTGGGCGATATTCCACATACTGGTAATTACCTTACAAGCTTACATTTTTATGATGTTGACGATTGTGTATCTCAGTCAGTCGCATGAAACCCACGACTCGCATTGACGAATTAAACAAATAGGAGAGATGTTATGGAGTCCGTAGTTGCATTTTCAGCCCTCGCGGCAGGTATCATGGTAGGCCTCGGCGCGCTCGGCGCTGGCGTTGGCATTGGTATTTTGGGCAGCAAGTTCCTCGAAGGGGCGGCGCGTCAGCCGGAATTGGTGCCGATGCTCCAAGCCCGAATGTTCCTGATGCTAGGGTTGACGGACGCCGTGCCGATTATCGCCATCGCGTTTGCCGCGCTAATGATGTTCGCAAACCCGTTCCTCGGACAGATCGTCCACTAAGCCGAACAGGTTACGCGTAATGAACATCAATCTAACATTGATCGGTCAAGCGATATCGTTCGCGATATTCGTGTGGTTCTGCGTCAAGTACGTATGGCCGCCGATATTGAATGCGTTAGAAGAGCGTGAGACGCGCATTGCCGATGGACTCGCCGCCGCAGAGAAAGGCCAACAAGATCTTGCCAATGCCGGTCAAAAGGTAGAGGAGATTTTACAAGAAGGTCGCGATAGAGCACAGGAGTTTGTGGTTCAGTCGCAAAAGCGCGCGGAAGAGATCGTCGATCAGGCGAAGCAAGCAGCCATAGAAGAAGGCGATCGCTTACTCGTGTCAGCGCGCGGCAGAATCGATCAGGAACGCAATGAAGCGCGGGAATCACTACGCAGCGAAGTTGCAGTTCTAGCCTTGAATGGTGCTGAGCAAATTTTAATGCGTGAGGTTGACGCCACCGCTCACCGAGAAGTTCTCGACAAGCTGGTTGCGGAAATCTAAACGTCATGCAGGAAAATCTCACAATCGCTCGGCCGTACGCGTTAGCCGCGTTCGGGTTCTCAGTTGATGAGGCCGATCAAAGCGCATGGTCGACGATGCTTGAGTCACTCGCAAACGCGACGTCTCACCGAGATATGCAACCGCTCCTCACGCACCCTAAGATAACGAAAAGCCAGCTAAAAGAATTGCTCACAGAAATTCTCGGCGCAGAATTAAATCCGCACCGTGAGAATTTTCTAAGCGCCTTGATCGACGCAGGTCGACTAAGCTTAGCTCCGGAAATCTCTACGTTATTTGAGGAATATAAGGCCGCAGCCGACGGCGTTGTCGACGTTACGGTTGAATCGGCTTTCGAAATTAGTGCGGCAGAGCAGGAGCACATCGCGAGCGTGTTGCGCGAGAAACTAGGACGTCAATGCAAGCTAAGTGCATTAGTAAACCCCGATCTGATCGGCGGCGCGGTTATTAGAGTCGGCGACTCAGTGATCGATATATCACTGCGTGGCCGCCTCCAGGCGTTGCAACAGCAACTCTCCTAGATCGCAAGCCAACACTCTCAAAACAATTGAAATATCTTCGTAGAGGGCAACCATGAGTATCAGCGCAACAGAAATCAGCGAACTGATCAAAAAGAAAATCCAAGGTCTCGATCTGAAAACAGAGGCCCGTACCGAAGGTACGATCGTTAGTCTGATGGACGGTATCGCGCGCATTCACGGTTTGAGCAACGCGATGCAAGGTGAAATGATCGAGTTCCCGGGTGGTGTATTTGGCCTCGCGTTGAACCTGGAACGAGATTCCGTTGGCGCCGTTATCATGGGCGAATATGAGCACATTTCCGAGGGCGATACGTGTCGTTGCACCGGTCGGATCCTCGAAGTACCGGTAGGCGAGGGTTTGCTGGGTAGGGTCGTTGATTCGCTGGGAGCCCCGATAGACGGAAAAGGCGAAATTGTCGCCGCACGCCACGACCCCATCGAAAGAATTGCGCCAGGCGTGATCGAACGCCAATCAGTTGACCAACCGGTTCAAACGGGACTTAAATCAATTGACGCGATGGTCCCAGTTGGCCGCGGGCAACGAGAGCTCATAATCGGTGATCGTCAAACGGGTAAAACTGCGGTCGCGATCGACGCGATAATTAACCAGAAAGGGACCGGCGTTAAATGCATATACGTCGCTATTGGGCAAAAAGCGTCGTCGATTAACACTGTCGTAAACAAGCTACACGAACACGGCGCAATGGAGCACACGATCGTTGTCGCTGCGACAGCATCGGACTCTGCGGCCCTGCAATATATTGCGCCTTATTCCGGTTGCGCGATGGGCGAGTATTTTCGCGACCGTGGTGAAGACGCGCTTATCGTTTATGACGATTTGACCAAACAAGCTTGGGCCTACCGGCAGGTATCGTTGCTTCTGCGGCGTCCGCCTGGTCGAGAGGCCTATCCCGGTGACGTATTCTATTTACACTCTCGTTTGTTAGAACGCGCGTCGAGAATTAACGCAGAGCACGTCGAAAAACTAACTAACGGCGAAGTGAAAGGAAAGACGGGTTCTCTAACCGCATTACCCATTATTGAAACGCAAGCCGGTGACGTATCCGCGTTCGTGCCAACTAACGTGATTTCGATCACGGACGGCCAGATCTACCTCGAGTCCGACTTATTCAATTCAGGATTTCGCCCAGCCATCAACGCCGGCCTGTCGGTCTCGCGAGTTGGTGGTGCAGCGCAGACAAAAATTATCAAAAAATTGGGCGGCGGCATCCGTCTCGCCTTAGCGCAATATCGAGAACTGGCGGCGTTCTCACAATTTGCTTCCGATCTCGACGAAGCGACACGCCGGCAACTAGAGCGGGGCCAGCGCGTGATGGAATTGATGAAACAAAAACAATATGCGCCACTTTCAATTGCGCAGATGGCAGTAAGCCTATTCGCGGTTGAAAACGATTTCATGGACGATATTGCACTCGACAAAATTGTTGATTTTGAAGACGCGTTGCATAGTTACGTCGGTAGCTCACACAAAGAGCTGCTCGATAAGATCAACGCCACAGGTGATTTTGGTGACGACATTTCTGCGGGCCTCAAGACCGCAATCGCAGAATTTAAGGCTAATAGCACCTGGTAAGGGATCGACGATAGGAAACCTAGATGGCCGGCGGAAAAGAAATTCGGACGAAGATTGGAAGCGTAAAGAATACGCAGAAAATCACCAAAGCAATGGAAATGGTTGCTGCGAGCAAAATGCGCAAGGCGCAAGAGCGCATGCGCGCGGCGCGTCCGTATGCGGATAAGATGCGAAACGTTGTTGCCCACGTCGCTAATGCGAATACCGAGGCTAAGCATCCGTTCCTTATTGAGCGTCCCGATGTCAAACGGATCGGTGTGATCGTGGTAACTTCCGACCGTGGATTATGCGGCGGATTGAATGGTAATTTATTTCGCAACGCGCTGCGTCAATTTAAGACTTGGGAAGACGAAGGAAAAGAACTCGACTTATGCGTCATCGGCGGTAAGGGGATCTCCTTTTTGAGTCGAATCGGCGCAAACATTGTGGGTTCTGCAAACCAGATTGGGGACGCACCGGCACTGGAAGATCTTATAGGTACAGTCAAGGTGATGCTTGACGCTTATTTGGAAGGTCGAGTCGACAAGGTCTACCTAATTTACAACGTTTTTGTGAATTCGATGACGCAAAACTCGGACATCGAACAATTAATTCCCGTGGTCCCCGAAGAGAACACGGATATGAAACACCACTGGGATTATATCTACGAATCCGGCACCGACGACGTGCTGGAACAGTTATTGACTCGGTATATCGAATCGTTGGTATACCAAGGCGTTGCCGAGAATATTGCCTGCGAGCAGGCTGCCCGCATGGTGGCGATGAAATCCGCGTCGGACAACGCCGGTGACCTGATTGGTGAGTTGCAGCTCGTGTATAACAAAGCTCGCCAGGCAGCAATCACCCAAGAACTTTCCGAAATCGTCGCGGGCGCGGCGGCGGTTTAACTAGAAATAAATTTTGACTAGATTGAGGATCTGAATGATGAGTTCAGGAGACGTAGTACAAGTCATCGGCGCCGTAGTAGACGTCAAATTCCCCACGGACGCGGTGCCCAAAATCTACGATGCGCTGAAAATCGACGATAGCGAAATCGTGCTCGAAGTGCAGCAGCAGATTGGCGACGGCGTGGTGCGCACGATCGCGCTCGGAACAACGGACGGACTGCGCAGAGGAATGTCGGTTAAAAATACGGGCGAAGGACTCAAAGTCCCCGTCGGACAAGAAACTCTCGGCCGGATCATGAACGTGCTCGGCGATCCGATCGACAACAAAGGCCCGATCGGTGAGCAAGAACGAATGGTTATCCATCGCGCTGCACCGAAGTTTGTCGAACTGTCAGCGACGCAAGATTTACTTGAAACAGGCATTAAAGTTATCGACTTGATCTGTCCTTTCGCAAAAGGTGGCAAAGTTGGACTGTTCGGCGGAGCGGGTGTTGGCAAAACGGTCAACATGATGGAACTGATCCGTAATATCGCAATTGAACATAGCGGTTTTTCAGTGTTTGCCGGAGTGGGGGAACGTACCCGTGAAGGAAACGACTTTTACCATGAAATGAAGGATTCGAACGTCCTTGATAAGGTCTCGCTGGTCTACGGCCAGATGAACGAGCCGCCAGGAAATAGACTTCGCGTTGCGTTGACCGGCTTGACCATCGCTGAGAAGTTTCGCGATGAAGGCCGCGATGTACTTTTCTTCGTCGATAATATCTACCGCTTCACTTTGGCAGGTGTCGAAGTATCCGCTTTACTTGGGCGAATGCCCTCAGCGGTGGGTTATCAACCGACGCTCGCAGAAGAAATGGGGCGGCTACAAGAGCGAATCACGTCAACGAAAACTGGATCGATTACATCAATCCAAGCCGTCTACGTACCGGCTGATGATTTAACCGATCCGTCTCCGGCAACGACATTTGCACACTTAGACGCCACTGTCGTGTTATCTCGTCAAATCGCCGAGCTAGGTATCTACCCGGCGGTTGACCCACTAGACTCGACGAGCCGTCAATTGGACCCGCTCGTTGTGGGCCAAGATCATTACGATACCGCGCGAGCAGTTCAAAATACGCTGCAGCGCTACAAGGAACTGCGTGACATCATCGCAATTCTCGGCATGGATGAATTATCGGAAGAAGATAAGCTGAGCGTGTCACGGGCACGTAAGATTCAACGGTTCTTGTCACAACCATTCTTTGTTGCAGAAGTATTTACGGGGAGCCCTGGCAAATACGTCTCGCTAAAAGACACGATTTCGGGCTTCAAGGCAATCGTCGCAGGTGAGTATGACCACCTTCCGGAACAAGCGTTCTATATGGTTGGTACGATTGACGAAGCCGTCGAAAAAGCGAAAAACCTCTAGGCCGTCGAGGACCGATTAATGCCGATTCATGTCGATATTGTCAGTGCAGAACGTGAAATCTTTTCTGGCCCCGCAGAAATGGTATTTGCGCCCGCTATACTTGGCGAAGTCGGGATTGCGCCCGGTCATACGCCGCTTTTGACGCAGCTTGGTCCGGGCGAAGTCCGCCTCAAGTTTGAAGATGGTACGGAAGAGGCGTTCTACGTTTCAGGCGGGGTGCTGGAAGTCCAACCTAAAGTCGTCACCGTCCTATCTGATACCGCAGAGCGCGCAGAAGATTTAGATGAGGCACTTGTCCTTAAAGCGAAGGAAGCTGCTGAAGCGCTATTGAACGACAAAGACGGCTCAATCGATTACGCGATGGCGCGTTCGGAACTCGCAGAAACCGTTGCCCAGTTGCAAACAATCGCACGCATGCGCCGCCGCGCTGGTGGCGGCCGCGGTTAGCCACCGACTTAACCCACCGTTCTCTCCTAGCAATCCTCGCCGCCGAGTTTGTGGCGATCCGACTTGCGCCTTATTATTGGGTGACATGAAATAGGGAATCCGCTGATGACTCTAAGTGTCTGCATCTTGGCCGCTGGACAAGGCAAGCGTATGCATTCTGATTTGCCAAAAGTGCTCCATCAGATCGGTAATAAAGCCCTAGTCGAACATGTTCTTGATACGGCGAGCGAAGTATCCAAAAAGCCTCCTATCGTGGTCTACGGTCACGGCGGCGAACAGTTGAGAAGGGCAATTTCTCACGAAGTAGTTTGGGTTGAGCAACGCGAACAGCTTGGTACGGGTCATGCGGTCAAAGAAGCGTTGCCGCATTTAGCGGATTCGGATATGACGCTCATTCTCTATGGGGACGTGCCCCTGCTCCAAGCATCAACCCTAAACAAGCTAATTGCCGCAGCGCGAGTAACGGGCTTTGGTTTGCTAACGGTCACCCTCGCGGACCCGTCTGGTTACGGACGCATTGTAAGAAACTCGTCTGGTGCGGTTGTCCGAATTGTAGAGCATAAGGATGCCGCGCTATCCGAGTTATCGATTACTGAGGTTAATACGGGAATTATGGCCATCAAGAGTCCTCTCTTGCAGCGTTGGATCCCCGGGCTCGAAAATAGCAACGCGCAAGGCGAATACTATTTAACCGACTGCGTCGCGGCCGCAGTAGCGGAAGGCATTGACATCTCTGCCGTGCAAGCCGATTCCGAAGCGGAAGTAACAGGTGTCAATAATCGCCTGCAACTCGCGACCCTAGAGAGAGAGTTTCAGAGCGCGATAGCAAAAGATCTGATGGAGCGTGGCGTCATGCTCCGGGATCCGGCTCGAATCGACGTACGTGGACAGTTACGTTGCGGTCGGGACGTCGAAATCGATATCAACACCTTATTTCTCGGCAACGTAACATTGGGTGACCGCGTTGTGGTTGGACCGAACTGTGTCATAGAAAATGCCGCCATCGGTGATGATGTCCAAATTTTGGCTAATAGCGTGATCGATAGCGCCGAAATTGGTAACGATTCCAAAATAGGGCCATTCGCACGCATTCGGCCCGAAACCGTGCTCGGTAAGGCCGTCCACGTTGGCAATTTCGTTGAGATCAAGAAAACTATTATCGGCGATGGGAGCAAGGTCAATCATCTAAGCTACGTCGGTGATAGCGACATCGGTCGCAACGTTAACGTTGGCGCCGGGACGATTACCTGCAACTACGATGGCGCGTTTAAGCATAAGACGACCATCGAAGACGATGTATTTATCGGTTCAGACACGCAACTAGTCGCGCCCGTTACGGTTCGCCGTGGTGCGACAATTGCGGCCGGGACTACCGTTACATCGGAAGTCGCGGCGGACGATCTTGTCATTAGCCGGGTTAAGCAGAAGTCGATATCGGGTTGGAAACGCCCGCGCAAACCGACGACGTAATGTGCTTAGCCGTCGGGTCGATTAAGTCCACCTCTCAATAATGTCGATGACATAGCGCCGTGATTCATGACTAAGCCAACCGCAGATCTATACGACGAACATGGCGAAGCCTTGCGCGTCCTTGCCCCGATATTCCGTGATTTTGGCGGGATACACTCGTTTGAAGGACCCGTGTCGACCTTGAAAGTATACGAAGATAATTCCTTAGTGCGCAGCGCCCTGGAAGAGGATGGACAAGGCCGTGTGCTTGTCGTTGACGGCGCCGGATCGCTAAGGTGCGCCTTAGTTGGCGATAATCTTGCCGCTTTAGGCGCGCGAAATAAGTGGGCCGGTATCGTCGTGTTCGGTTGTATTCGAGACTCAATTCCAATCAGGGAAATTAAAATCGGCGTGAAAGCGCTCGCGACAAATCCTCGTAAGAGCGTAAAGAAGGGTTTAGGCGAGCGTGACATCGATGTTCGGTTCGCCGACGTCGCACTGTCGCCCGGAGATTATTTATACGCTGATCCTGACGGCATTGTGGTCGCAGACGTTAAATTTTAATTCGGCCCGACAGCGTTAATCGATGCCTCGGTCGTGCATTTTGACCTTGGCGTCTAAATGCCGGGTTGGGCTCCGCAATCGGAATAGGGATATCGGCAATGAGTAACCAGTTTACCGTCGCGTGCGTGCAGAACTCGGCGATTGACGATGTGGCTCACAACATCCGTGATGTCTCGGAGCTAGTCCGACAGGCGGCAGACCGAGGCGCCGAGTTTGTTTGCCTGCCTGAATACTTTGGGTGCCTTGAGAAAACCGACACATTGTATTTAGAACGGGGGTATCGAGAAGCAGATCACCCCGCCCTCGGTTCGCTACGGAGCCTGGCCGCGGAATTGAATATTTGGATGCTCCTCGGATCGCTCGCGGTAAAAATCAGCGAGACAAAAGTTAACAACCGTAGCTACCTTGTCGATTCCACCGGCGAAATTGTCGAGACCTACGACAAGATCCATTTATTCGACGTGGCGTTGAGAAAAGGCGAGGCATATAAGGAGTCAAATATCGTGGCTCCCGGTGATCGCGCCAAGACTGCTGAATTACCCTGGGGAACGCTCGGGTTTAGCGTTTGTTACGATATTCGTTTTCCGCACCTTTATCGCCATCTAGCCCAAGCGGGCGCTCAAATGATCACGATCCCAGCCGCATTTACGGCAACGACGGGACGAGCGCATTGGCATGTGCTCGTCCGTTCGCGGGCGATCGAAACCGGATGTTATGTGTTCGCGCCTGGGCAATGTGGCAAGCGGCCCTGGGGCCGTAAAACCTATGGGCACTCATTAGTCGTTGACCCGTGGGGTGAAGTGCTTTGTGATGGTGGTGAGGAACGCGGTATCGTGGTTGCAGAAGTCGATTTAGACAAAGTGGACGAGGCGCGCCGAATGATCCCTGCGTTAAATCATGATCGTCTGATCAAAGATTGCGCAAGCTAATCTCTCGCACGACCCGGAATTCAGCTTCGATTCAGCTTCCAGTGCGTAGCATTTCATCTGCCGAATAGAACGTTGCGTTCGCGAGGAGTTCGAAAATGTTGAGCCAAAACCATCCACTGACCCGGCGCTTTGCGAGCATCTCACTTGCACCCATGCCGATACTGGCAAATCGCGGCGAAATAACCAGCGCGCCGCAGGTCCTACGCCTCAGTCGAGCCGGTGAAAATGCTCACCGACATTGTGACTATCCCGGTCACGTGCGAGCAATGTCGGGAAGAACCGGTGACGTACTTCCAACCTGCGCTACAAACCCATTCTTATATGCCAACCATTGTTGGAGGCATTGTCGGCGCGGTCGTTGGCAATCAATTCGGCAGCGGTAGCGGGCGACGGTAGCAGGGACGACCTTGGGTGCGTCAATCGGCAGTGATTACAGCAATCGCCGAGTCGCTCAAGGACGGTCGATCTATACGGCGACTGAGCGCCGCTGTCGGAGCGTCAACGACCATCAACAGGAAGAACGCGCCGACGGATATTTAGTCACGTATAGTTATAGCGGTTGACACTACGAAACAAAGACGACGGACCACCAGGAGGACCGTATTGAAGTACAACTCGACGTTCGGCCGGCCGGCGAGTATTGAACGTGCGCACAAAGCGAAATAAGACCGGTTTTTAGCGTGTGATTTTTGCGACAATTACTTCTGAGATCCAGTCGTCGGGCGACAATGTTAATTATGTCTTACCATCGAAAAATACTATTCGGCGTCCTCATTAGCTTCTATGGATTTGTCGCGGCCGTCCACGCGCAACCCGACCGTGTGGTCCTGGCGCAATCGGCTCACGTTTCTCAAGATCAAGCCGCCGCAAAAGTTCGCGAAGACACCGGTGGTAGAGTCCTAGATGTGAAAACATCGGCGCAAGATGGTTCTACCATTTACCTGGTTAAGGTCTTGCTCCCTGACGGTCATGTCCGAGTCGTTTCAGTGCGCGCGGACTAACAAGTTACCTCATGTTTGGTCCTCAACTACCCTAATGCGCGTGCTATTAATCGAAGACGAGCCTGCCCTGCGCGAGCAGCTCATCAGTCAACTACACGCAGAAGGCTTTGCGGTCGATTCAACCGGCAGTGGTGTCGAAGGCGTCTATCTCGGTTCGGAGTACCCGATCGATGTCGCAATCGTCGACCTCGGCCTACCGGACATATCTGGTAAGGAAGTGATACGCCAATGGCGCGAAGCCGACCACAGTTTTCCCGTGTTAATCCTTACTGCACGCGGGCGCTGGGAAGATAAGGTTTCCGGTCTCGAAATTGGTGCAGATGACTATTTGGTTAAACCCTTTCACACCGAAGAGCTTATCGCCCGACTGCGCGCACTAGTTCGTCGTTCTGCGGGTTGGGCTGAGTCGAAATTACGCTGTGGTCCGATCATTTTAGATACCGCGGCAAAGTCGGCGTCAGTAGACGATGTCCCCGTCGAAATCACGGCCTTCGAGTACAAAGTACTAGAGCATCTTATGCTTCACACCGGTCGCGTTGTGTCAAAAACGGAGTTGTCTGAACATCTCTACGAAGATGAGACGGACCGCGATAGTAACGTTCTCGAAGTTATTGTCGGACGGCTACGAAAAAAACTCGATCCGATGCGTGAGATGAATCCGATTGAAACCGTCCGCGGCCAAGGTTATCGGTTTAGGTTTCAGCGCACAGCTGAAGAGGATTAGCATCGAAGCGCGAGCTAGCTAAAACTCAATTCGAGCGCTTAAACTGGCGAACGGTAATCGGCGCGCAATTGCAAGGTAGAATCTACCTTGCAGAACTCTGATGGATAATTTAGAACGCAGCGTGTCTTGAGATCACTAAACGCAAGAGTCGTGGTTGTTGCTGGCGTCGTACTCGCAGTGTTCCTGGGCGCCGCAGGGCTCGCACTTGACCAAGCTTTTCGCGACACGGCGCTTACCTCAGTAGAGGAGCGACTTACTGGAAGAATTTATCGGGTGCTCGGCAACTTGGATCTCGCGGATTTGAGCGAGCAGCGCGATGCCTCCGAGTCGTCACCCGATCTCTTACTAGAGACGCCTGAGTCTGGTTACTATGCGCAAGTTTTAAATGAGTTGAACGAACGAGTTTGGAATTCGAGATCCATGCTCGGGCTCACGTTTGAAGGACCAAGCGAACGGGCGATCGGCGATTTCCTGTTCTCAAAAACGGCATCCTCGACCCGAGAATCGTTGTTTGTTCTGAGCTACACGGTGCTATGGGAAGGGCGGGGAGCTGAATCTGCGGTTTATACCGTGCAGGTGGCAGAAAACGAAAGTGCCTTCACGAAACTCGTCACCCGGTTTCGAAAAAGTCTTTGGCTTGGCTTTGTTGGAATAGGGGTCGTCTTACTTCTCGTCCAAACCGTCATATTGCGCTGGGGGCTCAAGCCACTGCGTGACGTCGCGGTCGAAGTTAACCGCATCGAGCGCGGCGAGAAGTCAGAATTAACCGGCCGCTACCCGCTCGAGTTAAATGCACTGACTGAAAATTTAAACGCCTTAATTCGAACCAATGAATCCAGTGTTAAGCGATATCGAAACGCGCTAGGGGATCTCGCGCACAGTTTGAAAACGCCGCTCGCGGTATTACGGAACAATGTCGAGCAACTGACGATCGCGACCGAATCTGACGATTCATTAATGGGATCCTTGAATCAGCTTGATTCGACCATTAATTATCAATTGCAAAGGGCGGCCGTTGCGGGGCGCTCAGTGCTCGGCGGGTCGTTTGAGATTGCGCCAGTTGTGGAACAAATCGCGAATTCATTGCGCAAAGTGCACGCTGAGCGTCGCCTAGAAATAACGACGAGCGTAGAACAAGGGACGAAGTTTCAAGGTGACCGGGGCGACATGATGGAAATCGTGGGGAATATCGCGGACAACGCATGCAAGTGGGCCCGAAACACGGTTTCAATTCATGTTTGGTTGGAAGCGAGCGACAGTAAGCCACCGAACCTGCCGCTCATCATCGAGGTTCGCGACGATGGCCATGGCATGCCCCAACAAGACGTCGCGAAGGCGATGCTACGCGGCTCACGTTTGGACCAAAGTACCGATGGCCACGGCATCGGGCTCGCCGTTGTCAAAGAGCTTGTCGAAGACGTCTACAACGGCAAGTTAATTATCAATTCGTCCTCCTGCGGAACTGTCGCGCAGATGCGGTTCTACAAGTAATCGTCTCGAGTCGGCGACCTATTGTGGACCACAGTCGTTATAATGCGCGGCTAAAATGGGGATCCCTTGCATGGCCGCTATTCAAACATTAACTTCCGAGGCACCAGTTCTAATCAATGGTCGTCGAAAGAGTTCATATTCAAACGAAGAATTAATCGATTGTGGAAAGGGTGGATTATTCGGGCCCGGTAACGCGCAATTGCCGCTACCGCCGATGTTAATGTTTGATCGGATCACAAGAATCGAGGACACCGGGGGTAAGTACGACCGCGGAATTATGGTCGCAGAACTCGATATTGTTCCGGAACAGTGGTTTTTCCAATGTCACTTTGAAGGTGATCCGGTCATGCCTGGTTGTCTTGGTCTTGACGCGATGTGGCAACTCGTGGGGTTCTTTCTCGCCTGGATGGGCGGCCTAGGGCATGGTCGTGCGCTCGGCGGAAATGAGATTCAATTTACCGGGCAGGTCACGCCGGACAAGAAACTTATTACCTACACAGTCGACATTAGAAGGGTCATCAATCGGTCCCTCGTCATGGGTATCGCTGATGCGTCGATGAACGTAGACGGTGAGGATATTTACACCGGCAAGAACCTCCGCGTAGGGCTTTTCGCCGATGTGTAGAGCCGATCGACTAGATTGGTTTTTGTTTTGACTTTATATAGTCGCGAACCATCGCGATCTGTTCGCGGATGCTGTCCATCCACGGGTTGCGATCCAGGGCGCTTTTAAACGCGTCCAAAGCAAGTTCGGGCTCATCAATCCGCAAATAGACTTGCGCGCGCCCTGACAGGGCTCCGAAGTGTCGAGGTTCCAACATTAGCGTCTGCTCTATATCGCGCAGTGCGCCTGTAAAGTCTCCCGCTAAGTAAAGAACGATGGCTCGTTGGTTCCAAGCCTCCGCGAACTCAGGTGCGTGTTCGACTAGCGTGTTTAACGTTGCAATTGCGGAGTCGAAATCGTTTTCTTCGAGGGAGCGTCGCGCGTCGCGCATAATTTCCGACGATTTCTTATCAGGAGATTCGTGCCAGATAGCCCATATTTCGCTTTCTGCCTGCTTCGCTAACCGCCGATCGGTCGTTTCTTGGAGATCGATAAATAGCGGGCCAAGCCGCTGGTCGGTTTGGTCAGCGTTACAATCCGTGGCCCCAACTGCGATCATGAGAGCTAATCCAGCAAGGTAGGGAAGTTCGGTTCTTGAGCCAAGTCTGATCACTAATTTCACGGTATAGGCCTGTTGAAGATTGTTCAGTTTCGACCTAGATCGAACGTAAAACGTTCCGCGCAGCATCCAAGGTCCGTCCGATCTCGCTCGGCCCGTGACAACTGGAAACAAATCCGGCCTCAAAGGCTGACGGCGCAAGGTAGACACCTGCTTTTAGCATTCCATGGAAGAATCGATTGAAACGTTCTGCGTCGCAGTGCGTCGCTTGCTTGAAATTGGTTACCGACTCGGCATCGGTAAAAAATAGCCCAAACATTCCGGTTACGTAATTTGTCGCCATTGGTATCGCGCAATCACGCGCAATTTCAGCAATACCTTCGACGATTTCTCGAGTGGCAGCGTGCAGGTCTTCGTAAAAACCCGACGTTGTAAGAACCTCTAAGGTTGCCAGTCCACACGCCATTGCGAGTGGATTCCCCGATAGCGTGCCGGCCTGGTAGATGTCGCCGGTGGGAGCGAGTTGATCCATGATTGCAGCCGGACCGCCGAAAGCGCCAACTGGCAACCCGCCGCCAATAACCTTTCCGAGTACGGTGATGTCGGGCGTAATTCCATATAAGCCTTGCGCGCTATTGGGGCCTACTCTAAAGCCCGTCATGACTTCGTCGAAGATCAACAAAGAACCATATTGGTCACATACGTCACGCAAGGTTTGTAGAAATCCAGGCAGTGGCGGGACGCAATTCATATTGCCGGCGACGGGTTCGACGATGATCGCTGCGACTTCTTCGCCGATTTCCGCGAAGACTGATTTCACTTGATCGGCATCGTTGAAATTCAAAGTCGTGGTTAATTTGACCAGTTCGGCCGGAACCCCTGGTGACGTTGGTACCCCTAAGGTGAGCGCGCCCGATCCCGCTTTCACGAGTAAAGAATCCGCGTGGCCGTGGTAGCAACCTTCGAACTTCACGATTCTGCTCCGACCCGTAACGCCCCTTGCGAGTCTAATCGCGCTCATAGCGGCTTCTGTTCCTGAACTCACCATACGCACTTTTTCTATGCTTGGTACGAGCGCGCAAATTTTTTGCGCGAGCCGCGTTTCTAGTTCTGTCGGCGCGCCAAAACCTAGTCCTTGCTGTAGTTGCAATTGCACCGCTGCAATGACATCGGGATGGCTATGACCCGCGATCATCGGACCCCAACTGCCGACGTAGTCGATATAGTCGTTACCATCCACGTCGCGCACCGTTGCACCCAGCGCATGCGTGAAGTAAACGGGATCCCCACCGACCGATTTGAACGATCTGACTGGCGAATTAACACCCCCTGGTATGACTGTTTTAGCTTCATTGAACAAGGCGATGGAACGTTCGAACATAGGGGGAGTCTCCGGCAACGCAAGTGAGGTCGTAAGCCTGGCAAATAATGGGCTGCATACTAATCGAGATTCGGCACAGTGAATCCTTAATATTGCAGTGTGCAGACGCATTTTCGGCGCTTATGTCCGTTATGGCAATTGCCGATGAGAATTGCGCCAAAAGGCCGTGCGACACTGCATGGATTAAATTCGACCGTGGCATAATCGTGCATCGAGCGGGAGTTTTTGGCACGCGCTGCGAAAATCTGCAGCTCCTTATTGAAGAGCGGGCCGTATTTGGAAATCGATTGGATCGGAACTTATGAAACGTTATCTGTGCGTTATATGCGGCTTCATTTACGATGAGGCGACTGGCTTACCGCAGGACGGCATCGCCCCAGGAACGAAGTGGGAAGACATTCCGATGAATTGGTGTTGCCCTGATTGTTCGGCGCGCAAAGACGAATTCGAGATGATTGAGATCTAACTCGTGACCGAGACCTAATGAGCGAATTAAAAAGTAGGCTTTACTACGACCAAGATGACGATCGCAGCTAGCACCAGTACCGGGAGTTCATTGATCCATCGATAATAGACGTGACTGTGACGATTCAAATCGTCGCGAAAAACGCCCACGAGATAGCCAAGGTAACCATGATAGGCGAGCAATGCGGCGACTAGCCCGATTTTGAGATGTAGCCAAGATGTGACGATAATCCATTGCTCACCCCGGAGAGCCATCAACCAACAACCGAACACAACCGTTAACGCCGCGCCTGGCGTCATTATCCCGCGGTATAGTTTTCGTTCCATCGTTTTAAAGCGCTCGATCCCAATCTGATCTCCTGCAGCTGCGTGGTAGACGAAAAGCCGCGGCAAATAGAACAGACCAGCGAACCACGTGACCATAAATATCAAATGGAATGCCTTAACCCAAAGGTACATTGCGGTGCCTTTTTAGCTGCACTAGGCACAGTCGAGCGAGAATCCGTTTAACAATCACAACGACTACGGCTTGAACATCGGTTTAATTTCTTTTTGCTCGGTTAATGCGGCCGACTGCGAGCCGCCAAAAAAAGCCCGAATTGATTGGCCGACTGATTTGATTGCCCGCCACAATTTGGGCAGGCACCATATTGTCAGTGCAACTAGGACTGCCAACGTGGCTAAGAATATGGCCGGGTGATTCAGTGCTGCCCAAAGCCCACCGACGACGACCACGTCTTCCGTGACTGATGCAGTCCAATTCGAAACGGGCTCCGGCGAGGTGTTTAACATCACGCGCGTACCGGCTTTCACCGCGTGAGAGCTTGCCGCGAGTCCGCCGCCGACAATAAATGCGGCCACCTGAACAGCAGGATCCATTTCTCCTAGCGCCGCCGCCGCAACTACCGCTCCGGCAGGGATCCGAACAAATGTATGAATGGCATCCCAAGCCGTGTCGATTCCGGGTGTTTTGTCCGCGAAGAATTCGACACCGTACATCAAACCAGCAGCGCCAATGATGAGCGGGTTCATCATAATTTCGAGATCCGGCGGCAGCGACATGTAGCCGGATGACCCCAGCAGTCCGAGCATGAGCATCACCGCGTACACATTAATGCCGCTGGCCCATGCAGCACCTGCTGCCAACGCGATTCCTGCAGTCATTTCCATTTCAACCGTCCTGTGGATGTTTTGTGGTAGTTTCGCCGATTAGCGAACAAATTGCTCCTCATCCAAACCGTCAAGGTGTCGTCAAGCGAGACACTATTGCGGCCTAACGCAGCGTATTATAATCGCCTAACTCGTTGACAAAGCAGTACATTTAAGTAGTATTCGGGGCTCGCCTCGGACGTCCAGCCAGAAGCCAGCTAGTCTTCGCTCACCCATAGGCTAGCAAAACCAAACGGACGTTCTTTCGTTCGACGCGCTCGATTACTAAATGGCGCTTTGTGGGTGCCATTTCAAGTCATGTCTGAAATATGAAACTTGTCATTAAACCGCACCGCCCGCGCCAGCGACTATTATTAATAATCGGATTCGTCATGCTATCGGCAACTGCCGTCGGTATCGCGTTTCATTACGGTCAGTGGAGGTCAATTGTAAGCGCGATGGCTGACGTGACTGGGAAGCGGGGGATTCTGGAAGATTACGTTGGGGTCGAAAAGCAAAACAAACAATTCTTGTCGCAGGTCGCGGGTTTGGAGAAAACGGTTGAAGTTGACCGATTCGCGCTCGCGGAACACCAAAAAATGATATCCAAGCTACAGACGAAAGTGGCTAGTTTGAAGCTGGAATTGGCGTTTTATAGGGATGTTCTATCGTCAACGAAACCAGATAGAGGACCCCATGTTCGCGGCTTCAAATTACGCGACGTTGGACGCGACGGTCGTTTTCAATATCGACTTGTGTTAACGCATGTTAACAAACATGATAGAGCAACGAAGGGTAGGGTGTATGTAGAAATTCGCGGTCAAGATGATGGGCACAAGCAGCGCCTGAATTTGGTTCAGGTAGCCGAGGCCGACAGCGGAGATTTGGCATTTAACTTTAAGCACTTTCGTCGCATTGAGGGAGTAATGCGGTTGCCGAACAACTTCTCGCCTGAAACAGTACATGTTGCCGTGTACGAGGACGGACAAAAGAAGAGTTCGTTCAACGAAACATATGATTGGGTAAAGCTAATAAATTAGGCAGGCCACAGACATGTTACGCAAGTTTAAGAAACGAAAGCCCACAACGGTTGACTCGCTAATCGGCCAAAATTCCCAAATTATTGGCGATTTTCGCTACAGCGGCGGGCTGCACATCGATGGCACTGTAAAAGGCAATGTTTTAGCGGACGAAGACGACCACGCTATGTTAACCTTAAGCGATAAGGGCACGATCGAAGGCGAAGTGAAGGTGCCTTACATCATTCTAAATGGCGTGGTCAAAGGCGACGTACATGCCCGCGAACACGTTGAACTTGCATCAAATGCCCGAGTCGAAGGTAATGTCTTCTACCGTCTGATAGAGATGGCGATGGGCGCCGAAGTTAACGGCAAGTTAGTACGAATGCCAGAAGACGATACTTCGCCCTTGGCGATTAGTCACCTCGCGGCGCAAGCGACGGATTAATCAAGTTACCGAGCGCGAAACCGAAAACATTAAGACGACCTAATTGGTAGAGAAAAGAATCATGGAAACCATCGAACTGACTGTCGAAGCACCTCTAATATTTTCCGACTCAGCGGCACAGAAAGTACGAACCCTGATCGAAGAGGAAGGCGACGATTCCCTTAACCTCCGCGTATTCATATCCGGCGGCGGGTGTTCAGGCTTCCAGTACGGTTTTACCTTCGATGAAAAAGAAGGCGACGGCGATACGGTTGTCGAGAATGCTGGTGTTAAGTTGTTGATTGATCCAATGAGTATTCAATACTTAATGGGTGCCGAGATAGATTACAGCGAAGGTTTGGAAGGCGCTCAATTCGTGATCCGAAATCCCAACGCTCAAACGACTTGTGGTTGCGGCTCTTCTTTTTCAGTTTAAAATTCATCGCCGCGGCCAAGTCACTAATACTTGGCGCGGCTTTCGGTCATACCACAGGAGATACTCGCACCGGCGTGCTTAATCGCCAGGCATGCGGTGGCGGGTCCTTAGCTAACCTACAGAAAATTTCGCAAGCCCTTCGAGCGCGGAAATTCCATCTCCCGTCGTACCTGCCCGCGACGAGTTCATCCCAAATCTCAAATCAAAACTATCCCGCCAACCTAGCGTTGACGAACCTATCTTGAATGGCGCAATTCTTCTAGCAGTGCGCCCGGGCATTGCGCTACGCCTATTTAAACCGGCCCGGTGATCCGTTTGGCACCGTTGTCGAGCTTCTTTCAGCGTTCCGCGTTGTTACTGTTCGGCTTACTATTAGCAATTGCTCTCGTAGAGCTTGGTCTGCGCGCCACCTACGATTACTTGCCGCTGCCTGTCCAGAATATGATTCGTCACGTTCGTGTGTGGGGCAGTGATGGATCAAAGCTCGGTCCGTCTTGGCTAGAGTTGTGTAGGTGATAGTTTTCTCTCAGCACGTAACTTACCGAATCTGGAACAACACCGAGTTCAGTTTGGTCCGGCTATCTATCATGTCAGCACGACGTCATTAGGCTTTCCCGATGTGGCTTTTCGAACGGCGGCAAACGATCGCAATGTCTGGGACGCCGTTGTAGTGGGGGACTCGTTCGGTTTTTGTCACCACATCGAGATGGAAGATTGCGGGGTAACACACGTAGCCGATAGCACCGGCCTGAAACTTGCAAATTATCCGTTCCTGGGACCGGCTCGGTTAGCCACTCCCGTTATCTGGAAAAATACGGACGTAAACTCAACCCGCGCTACGTCATTTGGCAGTATTGGGTGAATGATTCGCGCGAAGATGTGCAACACGTTGCGAACGGCTTCAAACACTGCCCAGTTTTTCCGGAGATTGGGTTCGGTCATGTGCTAGTCGTTCGAACCGTTCGGTAAGGGGATTTTCAACCACCGAGCCGCCGCAAGTCGGATAATTAATCGTAAGTGATCGACAATGGTTTTCAATAAATTGATCTTTGATTGACCGAGCAGTCGCGTTTCAAGTTCGGCAGGACATTCAACGATGCGGTAGCCAGCTAGGTCGAGCCGCGCGAGAATCTCCGCAACCCCGCAAAAACCTTGATTGATGACTGATAGTTCTGCCACTGACGATCGGCGGTAGACGCGAAAGCAACTCGTATAACTCGTAAATTTGTGGTGCAAGACACTTCGATATAGCAGCGCTGCGCCTTTTGATAGCATCAAGCGCCAATTTGGGACATTCGCGAGGCTGCCCTCGGAATGCAACGGTGACGCAGCAACCGCTGCCACCCCGTCGTGCAACATAGGTACCACGTCGATCAGCTGAACTGGGTTGAAAGTGCAATCCGCGTCGAGGACGGCGACGATATCGCTCGTTGAATTTTGGAATCCAGTTATTATCGCGGCCGCGATGCCTTTATTGCGCTCATGTCGCACTAGTTGGCAGTCCGGACGAGCCGAGAAATAAGCGTTTAGTTTGTTCCAGGTTGAATCGCGACTGCCATCGTCGACGAAGACAAAGTTCGGCTGCAGCGTGCCCAAGCTCGCGACACAAAAATTGTCCAAGGTCTTATTCAAATAGGACAGCGACGCCTCTTCGTTGTAGCACGGGATCACGATACTTAATTTCGTTTGCTTGCCACCTACCTGTCCGCCGGTATCAGCGCTCCCAACGGTTAGGGGTAGAACCGTATCGACACGGGCGGCGTGTTCAAGTGGTCTCTCGGCTAGATCCAAATAGCGGTTAATCGAAGTAAAGGCATAGCGCTCCAGAAAATAGCGGATGCGGTCTGGCATGCCAGCTAAATTTCGATAATGTCGTATCCGTTGGATCCAGCCAGCGGCGTTAATGACTGGTTGGTCCGTATCTAGCTTCCAAATATGGAAATACATAACCAACGGCGCGTGTCGACGTTCGACCCACATCAGGACGGGCGTTGACGGCCCGAGCTGCAATGTGGGTGGATGATGGCCGTATTGCAGAGGCGGAAGAAGATCTCCAGAAAGCCACCGATCTCGATGTTGCGACCCTCGAGACGATTTACCTCAGAACGATGTTGAAATTCCGCCAAGGTAAGGACGACGAGGCTCGGCAATTACTGCGCGAAAGCGCCGATAAAATTCGTGGCATCTCGGAAGCAGCGCAGAAAAACCTGCCACCTGTCGCGTTAATGCTCGGAATTGTGGCTTATTTCGATGGCAACCATAGCGTTGCCATCGAGCGATTTCGAGAATTTCTGAATAAATTCCCGAACCACGATGGTGCGAAGCGCTATTTGGCGTCGGCCTATCTTGCTTTAGGCGAATGGGACGCAGTGATCAAATTATATCGCCCCAATCCCACTGCGGAGCCGCCGAACGACGCTACCCCATTGTCTATGATGGCCGAAGCTTATCGAGCGAAAGGCGACTTTAAATCCGCGCAACGCTACTACGAAGCTGCCATACGGCTGGCACCGAATGCTGCTGGCCTTGCCGTCCGACTTGCTCTTGCTCGGCTTGAAGTAGGCAAGGCCGCCCAAGCAGTAAAAGATCTGAACTGGCTGGTCGAGACATTTCCGGATCTAGTAGAGGCTAGAGTTCAACTCGCACAGGTCTATACCCGGATCGGTCGCCACGGGGATGCGAAAGAACAAATCATTCGATCGTTGGAACAGCACCCGACAGAGGCCCACATCTTAACGGTTGCGGGCGCCGTTTATATGGCGACTGACGATCTGGATCTCGCACGTAAGCACAGCTTACAAGCCGCGGATTTAGACCCAGAATTGATTTTGCCGGAGTTAAATCTCGCGCGAATCGAACAGAAACAAAATTTCCCATAGGAGAGCGGGCAGATGCGAAAAACTCGTTTCGCCGCGCAGGGAAAAAAGCGCAGTTCGACGTCACGCTGCTTCGGCAAATTGCTAATTTTCAGCTCAGCGTCGCCGATATGAGTGGCACGCTTTGGAGTTTGACGAAGGCCTTGCAGGGAGCCCTAACGATCTTGACAGTGGCGCACTGAAAGTCACGGTTTTGAGCGACCTGGGAGACTTCCCGCAAGCGAAGGAATTGCTCGAGACACTTGCAGGAGTGCACGGCGAGCACCGCTCAATCGTATTGGTCAGAGGGCATTTGCATATGGCCGAGGGTCAGTTTAACCAAGACATTGATGCGTTTCTAAAAGCCCATGCACTCGAAGAGACGCCAGAATCCATGTCGACGCTTTATCGCGCCCTTCGAACTGCTGGGCGAGCTGATGAAGGAATAAAGCTGCTGCAGAGTTGGATACTGCACCATGCCGATGACATCGGCACGAGGCATGCCTTGGGCCAAGGACTTGTTTCGCTAAATCGTTTCGATGAAGCGCGCGACGTGTACGAGGTTCTTCGGGCGAACGGCATTGAAGATATCGTGCTTCTAAATAATCTCGCCGTGGTCTATCAACGTCTTGGCGACGAACGCGCACTCACAATCGCTAAGCTCGCCTATGAGAAAGCACCCGAAGCGTCGAGTATTCTCGATACTTATGGTTGGATATTGACCGAAAACGGAAAGCCTGGGGAAGGTCTGACGATGCTTCGCGATGCGTTTGCTCGGTCGTCTACTGGTCCAGAGATCCGATTCCATACGGGTCTAGCATGGATGAAAATGGGCAAGAATGCGGAGGCTATCGTTGAGCTGGAGGCTGCGCTAAGAAGTGAGAATAGGTTTGCCGATTTCGGCACGGCTGAAGCGATGCTAGAAAAATTACGCGGCGGCTATTTGGCGAGGCTCATTTGGTCGGCATGTACACTGCGCCGAGAATCCGTGCTGTTGCATTACGTGCAGTCGTGACGGTTACCGGTTTCTCGACGAGTCGCTGTTGAGCAAGCCAGGCAAAAGCCATAGCTTCAATCGCATGAGGATCAATATTACGGGCGTCTGTGGACGCTAACTCCGAATTGGGTAGGTGGGTGCGAAGCCGGTTCATTAACGCAAGATTTTCTACACCACCACCACACACATAAACGTGCTTTGGCGTCATACTCGATTGCTGAATGCCATGTACGATTGAGGATGCAGTAAATTCGAGCAAGCTCGCTTGGATATCTTCGGGGTTCAGTCCGAGAGTCTTGGTTGCCTTCAAGAGCTCGTTCAGAAATTTGAGGTTGAAATATTCTCGTCCTGTGCTTTTCGGCGGTGCGCGGCGAATAAATTTCTCGGCCATTAATCCGGCTAGCAGATGTTCCGAGACATTGCCTGATGCTGCCCACGTTCCGGCGTCGTCGAACGCGACTCCGCGATTGTGCAATATCCACTCATCCAACAGGCAATTACCCGGTCCGGTATCGAACCCCTGAATCGGAGCATCAGCGGTAGACGGCAATACGGTGATGTTAGCGATCCCACCAATGTTGACCACAACACTATTTTCTCCTTTTAAACGAAACCACGTGTTGTGGAACGCCGGCACGAGTGGAGCACCTTGGCCGCCCGCTGCAATATCGAGAGAGCGGAAATCCGCTACAGTCGTTATCGACGTGTGGCTCGCAATCGTCGCGGGATCGCCGATTTGAACACTGTAAGGTGGGTCAGTTTCGGGACTGTGTCTAAGCGTCTGCCCATGACTGCCAATCGCGACAACGTCGGCAGGATCGATTTTCGAGTGTTCCAATATCCGGCGCGCCGAATCGGCGAAAACGCGGCCAACGGCTACGTTAAGCGTGCCGAAATCGTGAACTGATAGTCGAGCTCCGGGTTTAATTGCTTCGTCTAGGTGGCGTCGAAGCGCATCAGGATACGGGGTAGTAGAAGATTCAAGCAGCGCTATAGCGTACCCGTCTAGATCAACCAGAGCAGCATCCACCCCGTCCATGCTTGTTCCGGACATGAGGCCGATGTAGAGGCCCATTAATCTATTTCGCGCCGACTGGGGATTATTGCATCTGAGATCGCGCGGAGCCCGGGCGACCGTTGTGGAGATCAACTTTGGCGACTAGGTGTTCCGACTTAGATGCGTCATCGAGCTCGTCCAACTGAGCCAGCAGCGGGGCGGCTTTAGATCGGAAATCTTGAATGTATTTGGCGTCAATCGGCAACGATTTTGGCAGTGCCGAGCTCAACGGATTTGTATGTACGCCGTTAATACGAAACTCATAGTGGAGATGTGGCCCGGTGGCTAAGCCGGTCTTTCCGACGTAACCGATGGTCTGTCCTTGTTTTACTTTCGCGCCCGATTTTATGCCGCCTGCGTAGCGCGACATATGCGCGAATAAGGTGGTGTAGGAATCGCCGTGCTTGAGCACCACCGTGCGTCCGTAGCCGCCTTTATTTCCAACATGAATGATACTGCCACTCGCGGTCGCTCTAATCGGGGTGCCGTGCGGTGCCGCGTAATCGACGCCTTTATGTGCGCGTATGGTGTTCAGTACTGGATGACGGCGCTTTAAATTGAAGCCAGAGCTGATGCGGGTGAAATTTACCGGGGCTCTTAAGAATGCTTTTTGCATTGCCTTGCCTTGGTCGGAGTAGTAGCCCGCGTGGCCATCTGCATTTGCGTAGAATACAGCACGCAGCTTTTCTCCTTGATTGACGAATTCGGCCGCAAGAATTTTCCCGTTTTTGACTTTTTTGTCGTTCTTGTAGATCTCTTCAAACACCACGCTAAACTGATCGCCGCGGCGGATGTCCAACACGAAGTCGATATCCCAACCGAATATATCTGTGATTTCCATGATTGTTTTGTCAGACAACCCGGCCGCTTGTCCATCTAGGAATAATGATTGGCTGATCTTGGCGAGCACGCTGGCGTGTTTGATTTCAGGTTCAATTTCGACAATTGAAGAGGAGTACATTTTCTCGGCATAGCTGATATGTAGCGAACGTCGATAATCGAGCTCTTGAATGAGGCCAAGTACGTGGCCATCAGAGTCCGTTTTAACGGATATGGCTTGCCCAGGTTTGATTTTCCGTAAGTACTTACCTGCGTCTCCGCTCTCTAAGATGGCATGGAGATCTTTTCTCGAGAATCCGTGGCGGCCAAATAACAACGATAAGTTATCGCCCGGCCCGACAGCCACTTTTACCCAATCCGGCGAATCGGCAACAAAACCCCGGGTTAGGGTCTGAGGTTCGAACGGGATACGAGTGGCTTGCGTCCATGGGACGTCCGGCGCGTCTAATGCGGCTTTCGGTAGCGCTAAAGCGATGGATGGCGGTTGTTCGGACACAGGATGGGCAGCTTCTTGCACATCCCAGAATTTTAAAACCGCGATGCACGCGATTGTGGCGACGGCCAGCACTGCAGTGATCCTTAGCATTCCGCGGCTTAGCAATGATCGCTTCCGGCCCGTTGCACGGCTGAAGTGGCCGTTGTAGTCGTACATTACTTGTCTCTTGTAAGACACGAGGGCGTCTTGAATTTTCCTGTCGCACAAAATACCTTCTCTCGCTAAATTGGTCAATGTTACAGAGTGATTCCGGGTGCTCGTGTAATAATCCAAATACTTAAGTAATTCGAAGTCATTAATAGGTATGTTGGAGCAACTAGAAGAAATTCGTCGCGGCGCGACTGAAATACTGGTCGAAGATGAACTCACTGCAAAGCTAAAACTAAACCGACCACTGCGTATTAAAGCAGGGTTCGACCCGACAGCGCCCGATCTTCATCTTGGGCATACCGTGTTGATCAATAAGATGCGGCAATTCCAAGACATCGGCCACGAGGTGATATTCCTGATCGGTGATTTTACCGGAATGATTGGCGACCCGACCGGTAAAAACGCGACGCGTCCGCCACTCACCGAAGCCGAAGTGCAGGCGAATGCTGAAACTTATTCTCGCCAGGTATTTAAGATCCTCGATCCCGCGAAGACAACCGTTGCCTTTAACTCCCAGTGGATGGGAACGATGGGGGCCGCAGGTTTGGTCAAAATCGCGGCCAAACACACGGTTGCAAGGATGTTAGAACGAGACGATTTCACCAAACGCTATAGCGGCGGTTTACCCATAGCAATACACGAATTCCTCTACCCACTTATACAAGGATACGATTCAGTCGCGCTAAAAGCGGATGTGGAACTCGGGGGCACGGACCAGAAATTCAACCTCCTTGTGGGTCGCCAAATGCAGGAATCGTATGGCCAAACGCCACAGATAGTACTAACCATGCCGCTATTGGAAGGCTTAAACGGTGGCGACAAAATGTCGAAGTCACTCAACAACTACGTTGGGATAGATGAACCCCCAGACGCGATGTTCGGCAAATTGATGTCGATATCCGATGATTTGATGTGGCGATACTTTGAGTTGTTGAGTTTTCGGTCCATTGTAGAAATAGGCCGATTGCGCGCAGAAATTGAAGCCGGACGGAATCCCAAAGAAGCGAAAATAGAGCTCGCCAAAGAAATCGTCGCAAGATTCCACGGTAATGCTGCAGCCACTACAGCCGACGGGGCGTTCAATCGCCGATTTGGACGTGGTGAATTACCCGAGGTGATACCGCAAGCGAGCCGACTCGCTGGACAGGCCGGTTTGGTGTTAGCGAATCTGCTTCAGGACCTGGACCTAACCGCGAGTACGTCCGAGGCGCACCGCATGGTAAAGCAGGGTGCTGTTCGGCTAGACGGTGAGAAAGTCACTGATAGTCGCCAGCTCCTAACTGGAGGTCAGACCGTGGTGATTCAAGTAGGAAAACGCCGGATTGCTCGGGTCACCCTAACTTGATGAGCCCGACGGTGTTACTTTCTGAGGAATCATTATTCGTCTTTCATTATGGGCTCCATATTAAACAGCGCGCATTTTTACGGGCTTCCACGGCAATATTGGGGCTCTGCGCGCTCCGCGCAATTACTGAAAAACAAGCCCTCAGGTACCTATTAAAAATTAAATATGACAACCTGTTGACGGCCTGTCCAAATTGGTTATAATTCGCGCCCTCGCTACCGGGCAAAGCAAGCCGGTACGCTCTTTAACAATATGTCTGAACATGTAATTTGTGTGGGCGCTAACGCCTAAGATTGAGCACCATCAGAGACCCTGATGAGCAACGTCTGACGTTACGTCTAACAGAGCTTATCAAATCAAGATTGTCTGGCCTTTCAGCCCGACGTAAAACATAAACTGAAGAGTTTGATCCTGGCTCAGATTGAACGCTGGCGGCATGCCTAACACATGCAAGTCGAACGGTAACGCTGGAAGCTTGCTTCCTGGCGACGAGTGGCGGACGGGTGAGTAATGCTTGGGAATTTGCCTAGTAGTGGGGGACAACACGGGGAAACTCGTGCTAATACCGCATAAGCCCTACGGGGGAAAGCGGGGGATCTTCGGACCTCGCGCTATTAGATGAGCCCAAGTCGGATTAGCTTGTTGGTGAGGTAATGGCTCACCAAGGCTACGATCCGTAGCTGGTCTGAGAGGACGATCAGCCACACTGGGACTGAGACACGGCCCAGACTCCTACGGGAGGCAGCAGTGGGGAATATTGCACAATGGGGGAAACCCTGATGCAGCAATGCCGCGTGTGTGAAGAAGGCCTGCGGGTTGTAAAGCACTTTCAGTAGAGAAGAAAAGCTTATGGTTAATAACCGTGAGTCTTGACATTAACTACAGAAGAAGCACCGGCTAACTCCGTGCCAGCAGCCGCGGTAATACGGAGGGTGCGAGCGTTAATCGGAATTACTGGGCGTAAAGCGCGCGTAGGCGGCTATGTCAGTCGGATGTGAAAGCCCCGGGCTTAACCTGGGAACTGCATTCGATACTGCAAGGCTAGAGTATGGTAGAGGGAAGCGGAATTCCGGGTGTAGCGGTGAAATGCGTAGATATCCGGAGGAACACCAGTGGCGAAGGCGGCTTCCT
>JBLFWX010000034.1:0-46542 GCA_047611805.1 Gammaproteobacteria bacterium | reverse complement strand
GCCCGGCGATAGGCAATAAATTCCGTTGGTGTTGCATGCAGACTTTCCTGATGAGTGTTTTGTAAGTTCCAGCAAAAGATAATCGTTTTTGATGCGCCACTCACTACTCATGTAAGTAGTTTTGCGGCGCTCGGGACTTAGTGCCCGCTCGACGTGTAGTTTGCAACTTTATCAGTTAATTTGCCAATAAGTGAGTCCAATCCCTCACTTTTTATAACGGCAGTGTAATCGGCGCGCTTGAGTGACAAATCCGATACGCCGGATGCAATTACGTTAACGATTTGCCACAAACCGTTATTTTCTCGAACGACATAGTCCAACGTGACTTTGTCGCCATCTGATTTCACAATTACAGTCTTGACCAACACGTGTCCGCGCTTTTCTTCGACGGCAAGCGTTTCGAAGAATTCTCCGGAGTAACCGTCAAAATTCGATGCATAGGCAGCGGCGCTCAATTGGGCAAAGACATCAAGGAAACGGCCTCGTTGAGTGTTGTCCAAAGCATTCCAGCCCTCCGTGGAGTTGCCGGTCACAATTCTCCCGATCGTTGTGAAATCAAAGGTCTCTGCCAACACAGGGTTGAGCATTTGTACCCTTCCCGTGAAGCCGAGACTATTTGCGTCGCGCATGATGTTAAGCAGGGTCGCGTGAAGTTTTTCAACGACTGCCTGGCTATCGCTCTCCGCTACTGTGGCCAGGGCAAAATGGCACAACGCGAGTAAAGAAATGGTTAATGTACCGAGTTTAGTCGTCATTCTCATTTCGTGTCACCGTGCTAGGTTCGCAGTCCGATTTTCGAGTCCACAAGCGTGGAGAAGTTCACTCATCGATGTCGAGCGCGCGAGTAAGACCGGTTTTTCCATCGCGATCGCTCACCGCGCGAATAGCGGATGGCGGACGTCCACGTCATCGCTAAAAATAGAACGGCTGCCAACGGCAAGGTCAAGACCCACAACGGTGATAGCTGATAATAACGTACGGTTGGAGTGTAAGTACCGAGCATCGTGGCGATGGCGGCGATGCCGAGTGCGGAAACAGTACTGGAGGCGTTAAATAACGCCACGATCGGCACGACATAACTGACGATCAACAGTAGCGTACAAACAAGGAGCAAAGCCTTCGAATAGTGCAACTGCGTATAGGCCGTTCGCGCAACCATATTCCAAATATTGGAAAGCGTCTGATAAGGTCGCAATGCACGAGCGTCATTTGACAATCCAATCCATATTCTACCGGGTGACTCCTTAATTTTTCGCGCCAAGGTACAGTCATCGATGATGGCGTCCTTCAGACTAGTGAACCCCCCGATCTCGAGTAGCTTAGTCATCCTTAGCAACACGCACCCGCCCGCCCCGGCGGCAATCTGCGAGCCTGCTGAGTTCGCGAGTGCAAACGGATAGAGCATCTTAAAAAAGTACACAAATGGCGGCAGCAGAAGTTTCTCCCAAAATACCCGCATATGCAGATTAGCCATCAGCGAGGCCATATCGAGTTGCTTTTCTTCAAGGTGATTTAATAACGTAGCGACCGTTCCAGGATTTAGACCGATATCGGCATCGAGGAGTAAGACGTATCTTGAGTCGACGAAACTCAAGCCTTGGTTGAGAGCCCAGAGCTTCCCGCTCCAACCTTCAGGCGGCGTGGTGCCTGCCACCACGAGTAAATTCTTTATTGTGTGGTTTTCAGCAATACACTTCGTATCGTCGTCACTCTGGTCATCGATCACCACAACGTGCGCGAATGTTCCTTGACGACTCAGTAGCGACAAGGTCTCGTTGATACAAGCAGCTTCGTTACGGGCGGGAATTAGGACAGAGATTTCGCGGAGGTCGGTAGACTTCAATGATGCATTTAGCTCGAGTCGTTCGCGAGTACTCCACGGTCGCCAAGGCAACAGGCCCACTGCTAGCCAAATGAGTAATGACACGCCAACCAGGGCTATCGGCATGGTATTTCCTCGCCAGCTAAGGTTTACAAATCAGCGATCAGTGGTGGTTAGGCGACTCGCTTTTGGTCGACGTTCTTCGCAACCTCGTTGCTTGCAACCAGTTGCGGCTTCGCGACCGTATCATCGTCGTATAGGAACGGCACTTCTGGTGCCATCGTACCCGTCGTGCGAGGTCCGCGTAAAAATACCGACAGTGCCTTCCATGGGCGCGCGACCGTATCGTTGACGGCGGTGGCTTCGTAGCCGCTGTGCACCATGCAATCAGCGCATTTCGGGTTCACACCCGTACCGTATTTATCCCACTGCGTTTCTTCGAGTAGTTTAGCGAAGCTCGTTGCGTAGCCTTCGCCGACGAGCAGGTAACACGGTTTCTGCCACCCGAACACATTACGAGTTGGGTTTCCCCAGGGCGTGCAGTGGTAGGTTTGATTTCCGGCCAGAAAATCGAGGTATAGCGATGATTGATTAAATCGCCATTTGCGTCCGCGCCCGAGTTTGAAGATATCGCGGAACAACTGGCGACTCGCGGTGCGCTTGAGGAATACATCCTGGCGTGGGGCTCTTTCGTAATTGTAGCCGGGCGATATCGTGACGCCTTCTACACCGAGCTTCATCATGGTATCCATAAAGTCGGCAACTTCGCTCGCCGATTCACCTTGGAATAGTGTGCAATTCACGGTGACACGAAAGCCGCGTCCGAGCGCCTTGGTGATCACGGAGAGGCATTTCTCGTAGACGCCGACCCGGCAGACTGACGAATCGTGCCGCTGTTTGCCACCATCTAGGTGTATCGAGAAGGTTAAATACGGAGAGGGCGAATAGTCGTCCATCTTTCGATCCAGCAATAATGCATTCGTGCACAGGTACACGAATTTCTTGCGCTCAATATAACCGCGCACGATGTCCGGCATTTCTTTATGAATTAATGGTTCGCCACCTGCGATTGATACGATCGGGGCGCCGCATTCATCTACCGCAGCGAGACAGTCCTCTAAACTGAGGCGCTTATCGAGGATGTCTTCGGGGTAGTCGATTTTCCCGCAACCTGCACAGGCCAGATTGCAGCGAAATAACGGTTCGAGCATTAGAACCAGCGGATAGCGCTCAACGCGCTTCAACTTTTGGCCCAAAATGTATCGTCCAACCCGGTACTGTTGTATCAAAGGTACGCCCATGCTCTGCCTCTGCGGAAATTAGGAAATTTGCTTGTGCTTCAGGGGATTGCGACTGCTACCCAGTGTCGGCCGTAAGATACTGTAATGCCATCTTAAAGTACACCCCTGGCACCTTCGCAATTAACGCAAAGTCACATTTTCGTTCCTGCAGCTAGGGTGGGACAATGGCTTTAAGGTCTCGTTGCACCGTTATTGTCGTTACATTTAGCGAAGTAGTCGATGCTCGAGTCTGCCGAGCGCGTCGGCACGATGCCTCTTGGAAACCGAGAGCGCATCGGATTGAACTTGGCTGGCGATAGCGGAATTAATAAAGGATAATGCAGCCCCTAATTTGTTCCCTAATCTGCGTTTTATTTGATTGTCTTAATGATGAACGGCCAAACCGATTTCCCGCTACTAAGTAAGATTAATTCGCCCGCTGATTTGCGCGAGCTGCCAGAATCGTCACTCGAGCAGCTTGCAGGGGAGCTCCGCGGTTGCTTGCTCGCCTCGGTTAGCCAAAGCGGGGGGCATTTCGCCGCCGGATTAGGAACGGTGGAGCTGACGGTGGCGCTGCATTACCTCTACAACACACCACAAGACCGGATCGTCTGGGACGTCGGCCACCAAGCTTATCCACACAAAATACTTACCGGTCGCCGCGATCAAATGCACACCGTGCGTAAAAAAGGCGGAGTCGCTCCTTTTCCCAAGCGTGATGAGAGTGAATATGACACTTTCGGTGTGGGACACTCGAGCACCTCGATTAGTGCTGCCCTAGGGATGGCGTTGGCGGCGCGTACTACCGGCAGCGCACGCCGATCGGTTGCCGTGATCGGCGATGGCGGTCTTACCGCAGGAATGGCGTTCGAGGCGTTGAATCATGCAGGCGATACTGGCGCCGACATGCTCGTTGTGTTGAACGACAACAACATGTCGATATCGCCGAATGTCGGTGCGTTGTCAAATCGTTTTGCGCAATTGTTGTCCGGTAAGCTTTATACAACGGTTCGCGAAGGCAGTAAGAAGGTCTTATCGCAGGTACCAAATGCTTGGGAACTCGCGCGTCGAGCTGAAGAGCACGTAAAGGGATTTATCGTTCCGGGTACATTATTCGAAGAATTTGGCTTCAACTATATTGGCCCGATTGACGGCCACGACCTGCCAACCGTACTCAATACTCTGCGTAACATTCAGAAATTAAAGGGACCGCAGTTTCTTCATATCATTACGAAAAAAGGTAAGGGCTACGCGCCCGCCGAGGAGGATCCGGTTGCCTACCACGGCGTGACGCCGTTCGACCCCACGGTCGGGATCGTACCGGGACCCACTGTCGCGGCTCCCAAACCTACTTATAGCCAGATATTCGGCGACTGGCTATGTGACATGGCTGCGCACGATGCGCGCTTGGTGGCGATTACACCTGCTATGCGCGAAGGCTCTGGACTTGTGCGTTTTGCGCGCGAATACCCGGATCGTTATTTCGATGTCGCGATCGCCGAACAACATAGCGTGACCGTTGCCGCTGGAATGGCGTGCGATGGTCTAAAACCTGTCGTCGCTATTTACTCAACGTTTCTGCAGCGCGGCTATGATCAACTCGTTCATGACGTGGTGACCCAGAACCTTCCGGTGCTGTTCGCCATCGATCGAGCCGGAGTGGTAGGCGCTGATGGGCCGACTCACAACGGTAGTTACGACAATAGTTTTCTGCGCTGCCTACCGAATATTGTGCTGATGGCGCCGGCCGACGAGAACGAGTGTCGTCAAATGCTTTACACGGGATTCGTGCACGACGGTCCGGCGGCCGTCCGGTACCCGCGCGGCGGCGGTGCGAACGTCACTGTCGAACGTGCCATGACCGCGTTGCCCATCGGCGCTGCGGAAGTACGGCGAAGTGGTCGTAGTATCGCGATTTTGGCCTTTGGCGCGATGGTCATGCGGTGCGAACAAGTGGCCGAAAACCTCAACGCAACCCTGGTCAACATGCGTTTTATTAAGCCTTTGGACGAGAAACTCATTATGGAAATGGCAGATTCGCACGATGTGCTCGTGACAGTTGACGAAAACGTCGTTGCGGGCGGCGCCGGCAGTGGTGTTATTGAGTTTTTAGCAGCCCAAGGTATCCCACAATTAACGCTCAATATCGGCTTGCCCGATCGCTTGCTGCAACATGGTTCGCGCGATGACATGCTGGAGGATGCGGGTCTCACAAGTGAGAAGATCGAGGCGTCGATTCGGGCTTACATTGAGAAAACTGAAAAACGCCCGACGGCTAAAATAGCCTAACGTCCAGCGATTAGACCGACTGGCGGCTTATCCGTGTGCCGGGTGATTTATGCTTGAAGCGCGGCCTTCAGTGCGCGACCGAGTCGGTCAATGTCGCTGTCGGCGATTTCCCCCATCATAGAAATTCGAAAAATCGTTTTGGCATACGGCCCTTGTCCGGCGTAAATCACAAAGCCTGCGGCTTTCAAATAGTCATGTAATTTAACGTACTCGGTCGTGCTCGGTATTTCGTAGGCATGCAGCACACAGGACACTTCGTCGTGTTTAAGTAACGGCCTAACGCCGATCTCGATCAGTAGGCTTCGAATTCGTCCCATGCGCGAACGGTATGTTTGACGACGAGATTCGACGCCACCTTGCTCAATCAATTCATTGAGCGCCTCATCGAGCGCGTAGAACGTTTGGACTGATTGTGTGAATGGCGTGCCCGCTTTGTCTTGGGCTGCGACATAGGCAACCAAATCCAAGTAGACACTTCGAGGGTAAGCGTTGGCAAGCGCGGCGCGATTAACAACCACGAAGCAAGTTCCGGGAACGCCATGCAAACATTTGTTCGCCGTGGCCGCGCACCCAGCGATCGGCCAGTTAGCGAAATCGATCACCTCGGCGCCGAAGCTACTGACAGCGTCGAGCAACATAGACACATCATGCTGCGCGCATAGGGCTGCCAGTGGCGCGAGATCGTTCAATCTGCCAGTCGTCGTTTCGTGGTGCACGACTGCGACGTGAGTTATTTCTGAATCGCCAGATAATGCTGCTCCTACAGCCGCGTAGTCGATCGGTGCTTCCCAATCGTGGCCCAAGATCACCGTCCTAATGCCATAACGCCCGGCAATGCGCGTCATACGTTCGCCGTAGACCCCATTTTCGAGGATCAATAATTTGCCGGTCTCGGGAACCAGACTAGTCACCATTGCTTCGACCGCGGCCGTACCGGATCCAGTCATTAAAGTTGCGGCCCAATCCGTGTCTGCGAGTTGGTAAATATCGAGAAGTTTATTACGGATAGCGCTTTGCAAGGACGTAAATTCGACCTCTCGATGACACAAATCATCGCCTAAGAGTGACTGACGAACCCGTTCGCTTAAGGTCACCGGACCCGGATTGAGCAAGATTGTTTTCATGATTGACTGATGTGCTGTTTGAGCCGTTCCAATACTGCGGCCGGCGTAATTGAAGGACGCGGTAAGTTCTCAATCGTCCCGGTTTTAATTTTCAGATGTAAGAACTGTGGCCCGTTGTTTGTTCGCGATTTGAGAAAACTCTCCAATCCATCGATATCTCTCGACCGGTGTACACAGGCATAACCGCAGGCTAGCGCGATCGACGCAAAATCGACATTTGTCGATACAGTCGCTTGTGCTCCAGTTGAGTCGTGAGCTTCGTTGTCGAGCAAAATATGCGTCAAATTGCCGCCCGCGTAAGCGCCAACCGTAGCCATGTTCCCCATGCGCATCAAAGCAGCACCGTCGCCATCTACAACAACGACTTGGAGATCCGGGCGTGCTAAGGCGAGGCCAACGCCGAGGCTTGACGCGCAGCCCATCGAACCGACCATATAAAAATGATTATCGCGATCGGCGGCCGCGTAAAGTTCGCGCCCCGTAAAGCCGGTAGTCGCGAGCACGACAGAATCTGAAATGGGTGTTGAGTCGATGATCATTTGCAGTGCCGCAGTGCGGCTCGGTAGCGCCTTTAAGGAATCAGCGCGGAACGCTGGTCCGTTGATCGCGATGGCACGATTTCGCTCAGGCGTCCCCGGACTTTCAAGTTCATGTGGCGCGACCGCGCCTTTGGGCATGACCAACGCATAAGGTCGCTGGTGCTCGGCGAAATAGTCTGTTGCGCGGGTGAGGCTCGCGGAAATTTCATCGCCGGACGTTGGAAAATATTCCCACGGAATGCGCATCGTGTCGAATAATTGCCCGGTGATCTCGCCCATTAATTCGTGTTGAGGTTCGTCTGCGAGTCCAGGTGCTCCGCGGTGAGTACAGATAATCAGCATTGGAATGCGAAACACATAGGCGAGGGAAGTGAGCGGGCTCACCGCATTTCCAAGCCCGGAATTCTGCATCATCGCGACACCGCCGCGGCCACCGATCACGGCGCCCGCGATTGTGGCGACCGCATCCCCTTCGTTAGCGGCTGAAACGTAAGTCAACGAAGGGTCGCCAATAACGTAATTTATGAATGGTGTGAGGAACGAACAGGGGAGGCCAGCGTACCAGGTGAAACCGAGGTCCCTCGCGCGATCAACAAATTCGTGCGCGCTAATCATGCGAACTTGTGCTCATGAATCTAGCTCGGAGGTGAAGTTGCCGGCGCGTTCCAGATCGGCCAAGGAATTGACGTCAAGCCAGTGACCGTGGATGTACCAAACTCGTACCTCGCGACCCATTTCGAGCATGAAGTTCAAGAGGTCGGGTATCCCCAGCTCCGCAAAATTTTCCGAGTCCCTCAATGATTTAAGTGCCTCGAGGAGCCATTGTCGGCCTGGACCTTTGACTCGAATCATCCCTATCCAACGTCCGCAGGCCCGTTCATTGTCGCCGTTGATTCGCTGGTCTGCGATGCGTTGTAGATTCACTGCCTGACCCCACATTGAACGATCATCGGGTTCGCTACAAAACGCGTAATCTTGCGCACCCGTGAGGCTTTCATCTTCCTCACTTGCTGAATCGACGACGATGCTCAAGGGCGCCGTATGTTCAATCAGGTCGCGCAAAATATAGCTACGGAACAGCAGATCACCGTACATAATTACCATGTCGTCAGTAAACGTCTCCAACGCGCAGGCTAGAGAGGCTAATTCGCCAGTCGTCGCGAACTCAGTATTGATAACTTTATTGATGCCGCTGACGTCAATACTCTCTGCCTTGTATCCCGCGACCACAGTGATGTCGTCGATACCGCGTTTTTTACATTTATCGACGAGGCGGCGAAGCAAGGGCGTTCCCCCCACTGGGATCATCGCTTTCGGTCGTTCGGTCGTGAGGTCGCCTAAATCATCACCGCGAGCGGCGGCCAAGATCACCGCTTTGGTGTCTGGTTGATAGCTCGAAAAATAACGTCGTTCCGCCACGGCGAGTTCATCGGCGCCTTGTAAGCGAAATATCTCGTCAACGCTCGCGACCCGATCCTCTATTTCGATCAGGCCTTGGTTTTCGAAAATTTGCGCGGCAGTCTTCTGCATCCCGACGATGGCGCTGCGGATCATGTGGTTGGCCCAAATAACCAAACTGACGTCGACTTTGCGGAATACTTCCATCGGGGTGCTGTAGTACTTGGTCGGCACGATAACCAACGGCGCGCGATTCGCCCATTCGCGCGCGAACTCAACGATCTGATCAGGGTGTGCTAGTTTACTGTGGATCAAAATCGCATCAGCTCCCGCTTTTCGATAGGCCTCACCGCGGCGCAACGCCTCGCGGATATCCCAGCCAGCGATTAGTGCCTCGACTCTCGCGACGATACAAAAATCGTCGTTCGATTGACTGTCTTTGCCAGCGGCAATTTTTCCGCAAAATTCCTCAACTTCAGCAAGCGGTTGTCGTTCGCCGCCGATAAAGCTATTGGTTTTAGGAAAAACCTTATCTTCGATACACACGCCAGCGATATCGCGTTGTTCCAGTTTACGCACGAGACGCCGCATGTTGTTGAAATTGCCGTAACCCGTATCGCCGTCCAGAAGTATCGGAATAGAAGTGATGTCCGACATAAACTCGAGCATGTCGACAACTTGCGTCCAACTGGCCTCGTTATTATCGCGTACGCCAAACTGGGCGGAAATCGCTAAGCCGCTCGCCCAGATACCGCTAAAACCGGCTTCTTCTACGATTCGCGCACTGATCCCATTGTGCGCCTCAAGAATAAATTCGAGTTGCCTGGATTCAATTAAGCGTCGAAGCTTTTGGGGTTTCGTCTCGATGGTCGAACTAGGTGGCTTATTTGTCATCTATTTTGGGCAGTATCTCTTTTCGTGCGCGAACGATGTCTTCGGGAAAGTCGATTTCAATCCAAGCCGAACCCGTGACGTCCTCAATCGCAAATTCTTGCGGATTGGCTAGTGCAATATCGCGAATCGCTTCTTCGTAGGGCTCATTACGCCGGTCCTCAGCGATATAGCGCTCCGTGACCTCGGCTAATTTTATCGCCATAGCGGATTTCAATGAGAAAAATCCGACGGATTCACCGCAGTCATTGTACGTTAGCTTGTCTGCGATTCGTTTACGAAATTCTACGATGCGACCGTCTTGTAGACAGATTTTCACAGGCTCATCACCTGGGATGAAATTTCGGTCAAACAAAAAGCGGTTTTCGATCGGGGTTTTAAACAAGGCATGAATGATTTCCGTGGCATACAACACATCGGCATCCATTAATATAACGTCCTCGCCAGAGCGCAGGACGTCGCGCGTCGCCCACAGACTAACGATGCTACCTAGCTCGTATTCGCCATTTACGATTGTGCGCACGCCATCGTATCCAAGCTCGCGCACGGCTGATTCAATTAGGGCTCGGCGGTATCCGACACACAAGGTGATATCGCTAATATTACAGGCCTTGAGGTTCGAGATGTGTCGGTCAAGAAGGCTCCGGCCGCCGAATTCTAGCAAGGACTTTGGATTGTCGCCGTGTTCACCTAATCGACGTCCAACGCCAGCTGCGAGGATGATTGCGCGCATTGAGTTAGCTTATTATTGCGGACATTAACATTAGTATTTTCAGTCGAAGATCGCGTTTAGTTCCGCGCCCATTAGTTAGCTGGCGGTTTTCTTGCGCCGCTAAAGACCTGACGAAATCCAAAATACGCGATCGAATCTTTCATGTTTGAGACAAAACGAAGCAGCGGATGCATGCGTGTGTTCGTTAAATATTCAAAAGTCAAAGCAACTCGCCGCTCGTGCTCAGCCAACGGCGTAATTCGATGATAGAGCTTATCTCCGTTAAACAAGACCAATTGCCCGGGATTTAACTCGATACTCGCCTGAGTAACAGCTTGCGAGGAATTTTTCGTATGCAACTGGTATTCGAGTTGGCAGCTCGGCGCGCTCAATAGCCCGAGTAATACGGTGTAGCGTGCGCCTTGATAGTAGGACGTATCGTAATGGTAGCCGATATGATCACCTGCTTCGGTGTAGTAATACAAGGCGTAGGTGTGTGGGTCGTTCGGCGGGCACAAATTGAGCTTGCGTCCGCAAATTTCGCCTAGGAAATGACGCAATGTAGGCGTTCGATAAAGCGCTGCGATCACGGGCGCCGCACGATCGATATCGTAGCGGCTCACGCTGCCACCTTTCTTGTGGCGCGGAATATAATTCCTGTGTATGAATTCGGACGTATTTGCCGAGGCCGTCAATACCTCGTTTAAGATCGACGGCGGCAAGAAATCTGGGATGGAGATGAATTCGTCCTGGGCAAGGAAATCGTGTTTTAGATGCTCTAAATCGAGCTCCGCAGCACGTCGCTGCATGTCAGAATCTAAGTTAATTACCATCGACGGAGAATAAAATGACATCGCGAATATCTAGCGCCCGAAGGGTACATGGACCATCGATTCTAATCAATTGGGTGGTGGAGGGATTCTATACTCTGTGAGATTATTGCTTACCCCACACGAGCATCTACCACCGTATTTCGGTCCCGCGAATTAATGCGCTATTTAAAACTAATTTTTCTAGCTCTCGGCCTTGGTTTGCTGTCGTGGGTTCTCCAGCAGGCAAACTTGCCGGAAATATGGCAACAAGTTCAGAGCATTAGCGCGCTGGGCATTGTTGCGGTCTTTATTATCTACGCCGCTTATTTCGGTGCCGACGTGGTCAGTTGGCAGGTTACCTTGGACACCATCGAAATGAATGCCCGCTGGGCCGGTCGACTGTTTGTTGTGCGGATGATTGGTGAGGCCTACAACAACGTGACGCCGCTAGCTTCAATGGGTGGGGAACCGATTAAAGCTTGGCTGTTGAAGACGAATTACGATATCGCGCTACGCGATTCAGGTACCTCGCTGGTGCTGGCTAAAACCGCGAGCATGTTTTCTCTGGTGATCTTTGCCACTATCGGTTTTCTGCTCGCTTTTGTGCATGAGAATCTCACTTCTGTGCATAAAATTATCATCGCCGCCGGTCTCGGATGGCTGGTGTTTAACGTCGTCGTGTTCTTTCTGATGCAACACCTCAGACTATCCACGTTTACCGCCACGAAGCTCGGCAAGACACGACTTGGTCGGCGTCTCGGTCGGCTCCTATCCGGGATGCAAGAGATGGATGACCAATTCGCATATTTCTATCGGCACCAACGGCACCGCCTGGGACTGTCGATGTTGTTCGCCATGCTGAACTGGCTCTTAGGGGTGGTGGAACTCTACGTAATACTTACCTTGATCGGTCACCCTGTGAGTTGGTCCGAGGCATGGCTAATTGAGGCCGCAGTACAAATGATCCGTACTGTGGCATTTTTTATTCCGGCTGGTATTGGGGCTCAAGAAGGTGCGCTGATGCTCACCTGTAGCGTTATTACGGGGTCGCCGACGGTTGGCGTGTCGGCGGCGTTGGTGCGTCGCTTTCGCGAGCTGATTTGGACCGGTGCGAGCCTGTTGTTAGCACTAGGCTATCGAGTCGGCCCGAATATGGCGACCCGGATTGCGTCCACCTCGGATGGTTAAAACCCTTTAACGCAGATCGACAATTCGGTTTTGCTATCGATCCCTTGGTTTCTCGGCCCGGTTGTTCGCTCTATCGTGATCGCCGTCTCACACGTGATTATCGCCCTGATTTTGGTAGCTCGTGCGTCGCGAACCATGCAATAGCGTCCGCTAATGCCTCTTCGGCGGGACGCGACTGATAACCCAACTCTTCGATGGCGCGAGACGAATCGAAAAACATTTTCTTTTTTGCCATTCTCAAGCCGTCGACTGTTGCCTGCGGTTCTTGGCCATTGCTAAGCCAAGCCCACGCTTGGGACGCGTAGGCGATAGGGTAAACGAGTCGGCGCGGTAGCCTGATCTTAGGCGGCGAGCGGCCACAAACGCTGGCAATAATATTCAGAATCTCACGCAAAGTGAGGTTTTCGCCGCCGAGAATATAGCGTCTGCCAATGGTGCCCCGCTCCAATGCCAGAATATGACCGACCGCCACATCGTCGACGTGAGCGATATTTAATCCGGTGTCGACGTAGGCAGGCATCTTCCCGGCTGCCGCATCGCGGACAAGGCGTCCAGTCGGTGTTGGCTTGACGTCGCGGGGTCCGACCGGTGTCGATGGATTGACAATCACGGCAGGTAAATTGTGTGTTTCCACGAGCTCGTCAACGACTCTCTCGGCGAGAAATTTTGAGCGTTTGTAGTGGCCGATCATATCGTTAATCGTCACCGCGCTCGTCTCGTCGCTAGAGGTCCCGTCGGTATTGCACCTTAAAGTAGCGACGCTGCTTGTATAGACGATTCGAGCGATCCCAGCCTCTAGCGCGATTTCCATTAAGTTCCGCGTGCCGTCGACGTTACTGGCATAAAGTTCGCGGCTGTCTCGAGTCCACAATCGGTAGTCTGCGGCCACATGGAACAAGGTATTGCAACCTTTGCAGGCGCGCGCTAGCGAGGCTTTATCGCGCAGATCGCCGGTTCGGATCTGGACATTTAAGGATTCGAAGTTCTCCTGGTTACTCGATTCTCGAACGAGTACCGCAACGTCCGCGCCGCGCTCGATAAGCGCGCGAGTGATTGCGCTTCCAACGAAGCCGCTTGCACCTGTCACTAAAACGGTCATGAGGGACGGTTGGTGACGTCTGCTTGTTTTAAATATTGCACCACGACGATCAACAATGCGATCGGCGCACCGATCGCGGCTGCGTGCAATAATGCCGATTGCTGATCGGTCAATGTGACAAGCGGTAATAAATACAAGATATCCTCGGTTTCAAAACCCACGGCACTCGCTTGCTTGACGGCCAGCTTACCGTGACGTTGCTCGATGGAATGACGCAGCTGAAATATACCGGCGACAGCAAGACCCGCAATCGCGCCATATAAGAGCGTCTGGCTGCCGACGGTGTCTCGCAGTCCAAATCCAAGACCAACAAATAATCCGACGGTGACGACCGCGTCGCTCAGGAGGTCGTAGTGATGGCCAAAGCGACTCGTCTTGCCGCTCATCCGCGCCAACTCCCCGTCGCTATGATCGAGAAAATTCGATAAGACGATAAATAAGGCGCCCAAATTGAACGCCGTGCCCGAAGCAAAAAGTACCGCGCCCCAAAGACCGACACCAAGCCTTAAAGTCGTCAGCACGTTAGGGTGTACGGGGGTGTTCACTAGGGGGCGCACTAACCACGCACTAAGTCGGGCATCCCAGGGTTTATTCGTCATGAGGGGCGTGCGGCATGAACTGCTTCAACATGGCGGGCAGCACAAGCAACATGCACGTTAAAGTCGAGACGACGCCAATGCTAAGCATCACACCCATACTGGCAGTACCTGCGTGGGTCGATGTGGCCAGATTTCCAAAACTCACAATCGTTGTTAGCGCACTAAAAAATACCGCTCGGGCAGTACTCGTTTGAAGTAAGTTACCGTGTTCGGGTAGGGCGGTTTTATATCGGTGCAGCATATGCAATGCACTGTCAACGCCGATCCCAAGCAACAAGGGTAAGGCGATTATATTGGCAAAGTTAAATGGCAAGGAAAAGACCGTCGACATTGCCGCTGTTAGAAGTCCCGCTAAAATAAGCGGGGCAAGCACGATGCTGGTTTCCTTAATTGATCGCAGGATAATCCACAGCAAAGCAGTGATAACTACAAAAGCGTATGAAAATGCCTGAATAAAAGCGCTCTTCACGGCATCACTTCCCCCAAGGTAGATGATCGGCGCGCCGGTCGCGGTATCTCCAAGCACGGCTTGTGCAGCCACCGCAAAACGCCTCATCTCGCCGGGTTTCGACAGATCGGTTTTCGGGTACGCTTCTATGCGGTAGTGGCCAGAGGAGCTTAGCCAACGTTGACGGATATTCGTCGGGAGACTCTCAATACTGACTTCCTGTGGATTCAGACCGTCTTGGAGCAGCGCGACTCGGGGTGCGAAACTCGCAAGCAATTTCTGATCAAGTTGCCCGATACGTTCGAGACGTTCCGTCTGGCTAAGCGCACTCAGTGATTCTTGAAATCGGCTAAGTGCTTGTTCAAGAACCAGCACGTGGTCACGTAATTCGTGCTCGGGTTGCTGAACGATTTTGCTAATGCCGGCGCGGAGTTTGTCGGTAGCCGCGGACGTTCGCTGCACATCTACACGTGGCGGTTCGGCGAGTCCAAAGTCGAAACCCAACGTGAGTGCTAAGTCGTCAACTAAAGCGAGTTTATCTGCTTGATTCTCGGGCACGAAGCTGTCGATGAAGCGTACTGAGCTAACCGCGGAGATAGCTTTTAGTTTGGCGACTAATTCTTCAGCGAGCAGCCGCGAATTGGCAGTCGTTGCAATGGCTAATGGCGACTGTTCGGGGTCATTGAGCAATTCCCGAAACGTGACGACTGATTGTGCGCTTGGATCGTTTAGGTTGACCGGATCGATGTCAAATTCCGCTCCTGGAATGCTCAGTGCCGCTAAAATCCAAACAACGGTCGCAACGCCCAGAACGCCGCGCGAGTTCTTACGCGGAAACGATGCAATGCGGTCTGGCAACAGCGCCATTCGTCGCGGTAAATCGGGTTTTGGCAATACGTGCAGCAGCGCTGGGAGTAGAACAATACTGACTGCCAAACTAACGAACATGCCAACTCCGGCAATTAAGCCCAGTTCCGCAACACCGCGATAAGCTGTCGGTATGAAGGCGAAGAAACCGATCGCGGTCGTTGTTGAGCATAAAATTAGCGATAGGCCGACGTCGCGACTGGATTCACGAACTGCTTTGTCGGGATCTAGTTCCGTCAACATTTCGCGGTAGCGCAAGCAAATATGAATCGCGAAATCGACGCCAAGTCCAACGTACAGCACGGCAAATGCGATCGAGATCATGTTGAGCGTGCCGACGCAAACGGTGGCAAATCCAGCCGTAAAAATCAGTCCGACGATTAAGGAGACTAGGGTCGCGGCCACTAAGGACAACGAGCGCAGGCCGACTAACAAGCACACGAGCACCATCATTAACGCGGCGGTTCCCGCGTTTTGTGAGCCAGTAATTACGCTACGAAGCTCGTCGTAGGACAACGCTGCATCACCTGTTAGGCGGACGGTGGCGCCATGATGAGTGTCCAATTCGAGTTCAGATACTGTATTTCTGATCGCCTCGATGGCCGGTTCTGCTGGCAGTAGTGCTGAGAAATCGAGCACCGGTGTGACGAGAATAATCTGGCGAAAGCCGATGGCAGTGCGGCTTGGTTCTGGCGACTCGCCGGTGAGCAGCGCTTGCCAAGACATTGGAATTTCATTGCCGTTATTTAATTGGTCGAGCGCCTCACCAATCCGCCGCAACGCCGGACCTAGGGTACTCGTCGCGCCGTCGACACCGGATTCCAGTGCTTGGTCCAAAAGCTCGAAAAGCGCCACAACCGAGCGCTCTTGCGTTAGCCGGGCAAGAAAGGGTTGCGCCGCGCTCAATTGGTCCCCGAGCGCTTTTAGTTCGTCGGTATCGAGGTAGAGCAATTGATTTTGACGTAGGAATTCGTCGTCGCTCGGAAAATACACATCGCTGATAAACGTATTGTCGTTGCGCAGCGCACCCACTAATTCGGTAGCGCTGTCGCGCGCTACGTCCGGTGTCGCTCCATCGATAACGATGACGATCGTATCGGAAAAATAGGGAAATTGTTCTTTGTAAGCGGCGCGCGCAATCCGCCAAGGCAAGTGCTCGGAGAGCATTTGTGTGGTGTCGGTATTTATGCCGATGTGAGTTGCCGTGTAATAGGCGGTGCCCGTTGCCGCCAGGAGCGAGGCCGCGATGACTAGCCAAGCCTTGGCTTGTGCGAAATCGATCAGTCGACCAATGATGGTCTCGGCAGCAGTGCGAAGCTGATTAAACATGCTGAAGGTCAATCCGTGCTGGAGTGGAGCGGAGCGCTAGGGCGACTGGGAGAATCATTCAGTACCGAATCTGGGTTCAAGGGCGAGCGCACACAGGCGCAGCATATCCAGAGAGCCCTTATACCAACGCGCCAGCTTTAGCAGGGCGGGTAATTCTTGTGGACGCCGCAACAGGCTTTTAATTACCGGCATCGTTCGTGGCTGTCCGCCGTCGGACAGGGCGCTTAGCGCGGCTCTCGGGATGTCAAACATTGCGGGGTCGACAACAACGCGCAGTGTCACAAACGGCAGCTGTGCGGCATTCGCGCACGCCGCCACGGCCGCCGATTCCATATCGACTACGGAGCAATCAGTTTGCTCGGCGATGTGTTTTTTTTCACTCTTTGTTGCGATCGCAGTAGGGGCACAATAGCCCCTTAAGCAATAAGGCTTCAAACTCGCGAGTTCGCGGCGCAGACGGTCGTTCCACGGTGCGTCGCAGGTATAGCGAGTTCCGTCCTCACGGACTATAGATTCGTAGATAATCACAGCGCCCGGTTGCAGTCCGACATCGAGCGCGCCACAAGTACCCCATGACACCAGTGCCCCAACGTTTTCATCGATAAGGAATTCGGCAGCGTTGGTCGCATTTAGGGGGCCTGGACCGGATGTTTTAACGATCCGTGCCGCGCTACTCGTGTGATTGCGCCCCGCAACATCTAGTGTGCGAGCCTCATCGTTCAGAGCAGCTACAAAGCCAATGCGCATAGCGCAATCTAGATGACCCGAGATTCGGACTGATCGATAAAGTCCGGGACGCACGCAGTCACTTCACGTTGCGGGAGACCGGTGGAGGCCAGCGCGAACAAAGCCTTTAGCGCCAAGTTCGAGCGCATCGCAATGTTGGTCGATAGGATCGTCGCTGTCACACTACGTCGCGAAATCTTCACGTCCTGCGAATTCGAAAAATTGCGTCTTTTATCTAACTTTCGCAACGTGAGGACGGCCATGCCGAGTGCCAACAAACAAAATTTCCTAACACCCGCTTCCGAGCGAGGTAACATCACGGTGTAGCGGAGCGCGTTACGTAGATGGCCATGGGCGATCGCAATCAGTTGCCCTAAGCCGTCCTCAAAGTCCATTCCTACATCATCAGGCTCAAGCGTGCCGAGTTCGACACCACGTAGCGCGAAAACATCGGCGGGCAGCCAACAGGCGCCGCGGCGGCGATCGTCCCAAATATCCTTCAGGATGTTGGTCATTTGCAAACCCTGACCGAACGACACGGCAAGACGCATCATCTCCGGTTTGTGTGTCTGCAGTTCCGGGCAGTAGTCGCAAAACAGTTCTGTCAGTAATTCACCAACAACACCTGCTACGTAGTAACAATAACGATCCATGGCGGCCTGGTCGGCGAGGCCGTTCAGGGTTTCCTGACCCTGGTAATACACCATGCCATCGGCCATCGTTCGGACACATTTCTCTATCGCGACTCGTTGGGTTGAATTAAGCGAATGGGTTATGCGGATGACGGCGGCTGTTTTAGCGACTAATTCCCGTTCCGCGGCTAGGGTGTGGTCGGCCAGTAGCGGTGCCAGTTCTGCGCCGAACGAATCGCCGTCTTCGGTGCCACGAATGACGTCGATGAATGTTTGTGAAAAGCGTCGTTTATCCTCCAAAACGAGTTCAGCGTCATCTTCTATCGTGTCGGCGATTCGGCATAATAGGTAGGCGTTGGCAACCGCGCGGCTGAGTTGTGCAGGCAAGTTTGGGATGGTCAGCGCGAAGGTTCGCGAAACCCCTTGCAGGATCTGATCCTGGAATAATTCGTCTTTCTCTGTAGGCAGGCTGATCATCGCGGCGACAGTGTATCCGTGATGGGTCATCTGGGGCTAGCGCTAGTCCTTTGCTTTGTTGGATAAGGTATAACTTACACACTTGGAATAGCGGTGACATGCAACCCGGCGTGAACAAATAGATTTGATAAAACCATGCAATTAGCGAAGACAATTCAGGTAGAGCAGCACGAGAACGGAACTCACGAACTAAGGTGGACATCAGGATTTACCACGGCGGCTATTGATATTTATTCGGGACCGTCCCCCGATAGGATCGATATGGGCATTCGGCGGGCCGCCGAAGCGACCGGCTCGACAACATTAGCTGGGTTGGAGCCGAATATTAGGCATTATTTTAAACTGTGCCCCCAGGCTCAGGCGCCGGTCACAGTGGCACAGCGCAATGTGCCGCTTGCCGGCAGCGTGAATTTCCGTGATCTCGGTGGCTATCTAACCGAGGATGGCCGCCGGGTTAAATGGGGACGCCTGTTTCGCTCGGGACATATGGCGAATCTCACCCCAGGCGCGCGCAAGTATTTCGCCACGCTCGACATTAAAGCGGTGTGCGACTTTCGCATCAGCGAGGAGCGCGCGAGCGAGGCGACAGAACTGCCGAATAACCCGAGTATGAATATTCTTGAGATCCCGCCCGGGATAAAAGACCGCTTTTTCTTACATCGCGTATTTCAGCAGGCGAGGGGGCCAGAAGACGTCGTCAAAGCGGTCCATGAAATTGTGGTATCAATGGTGAATGAGTCGGCATTGCGTTACCAACGATTGTTCGACGTGCTGCTCGAACGCGCGGATGAGAATATCTTGATCAATTGTTCGGCTGGCAAAGAACGGACCGGCGTCGCGAGCGCACTTATCTTAACCGCGTTGGGTGTGCCGCGCGCCACGATCTACTATGATTTCATGTTGTCGAAGAAGTATTTTCCAGTCCAAAATGAGATCCCGAGAGTACTTAAGAAATACGACGTTGGCGAAGGCCTTGCCGCGCAGGAGCTAATCATGCCCCTACTCGAAACCCATGAATCTTACTTACGGTGTGCATTCGATTTTATCGATAAGCATTTTGGCGACGGCCTGGGCTTCCTTAAGCATCACTACGGTATCGGACCCGCTGAACTGCACGAACTTCGTGATCGCTATACGGCGTAGTGGTCGCGGATTGTAGTTTTCAACGATAATAGCTTCATTAGAAGCAAAAACTGAGAGGGCGCTATGGCCAAACTTTTCGAGGACACTGACAAATACGGTTACCAGTCGGATTTTCCGATTGTCGAGGCGTACAACAGTGCGGTGAAGGACTTGGTACGCAGACGATTCGCCGAATCGGGCAGGCAATGGAATGATTTCGTTGCCGATTCGGCCTATGACGATATTACGAAAGCCGATATCGCGAGTATCGAAGAGCGGCTCCTCGCTTACGGGTATCGCTTCGAACCCTCGGCCATGTCGTCGGCGATCGAGCGCCCAGAAGCGTACAAAGATTCCGGACTGCACGACGCCGATTTCTGCTTCGAGCACGAAAATGCACCAACGGCGCCAGTCGATGCCGACGGACGTGAGCTGCGCGGTGCAGGCGACAACGTCGTCACGCGCAACGAAAATGTGTCGGGTATCGCGCGCTACGTTCGAACGAGCGACAAAGTTTTGCAATATCTCACCGACGGCGTGCCGGCGGATACCATAGCCATTGTCGATGATTCTGGTGGCACATTAACGGCGCCGATATTAGAAAAATTCAAGGCCGTCATTTGCGCTGGCGGCACAACCCGCTCACACCTCGCGATACTAACCCGCGAATACGGTATCCCGTGCTTCATGAATGCACGGTTAAGTGGCGTTAGTGATGGCGACAAGCTCGTAGTAGAGGCGGTCGCAAAAGCAAAATCGGCGGACGATTACGCGAACGATTTGGACGTTTCGGGTAAGGTTTGGCGGATAAACACTTAATAGCGGTTGGCCGTTTACGCAGGAATTCTACACATGACAGATATCAACATAACTTACGCACAACTGCTCGAGACGAATAATCTTATCCAGCAGAACGCCGATGAAACCTACTGGCTTTGCGCAACGCGAACCGTGCAGGAATCTAAGATTTTTCCCGTTTCGGCTTACATCCTATTTTCGTATCTCAACTGTTTCTATCGTTATCCGACCTTGTTGCGCAAGATAGAAGCGCAGATGTCGGCTGAAGAAGTTGGCGACAGAGCGCGCAATCAAGGCGTTAAAATTATTGCCTGGACGTTGCCTTGTTTTTATTTGCTCGGGCGTGAAATGCTAATTAATTGGGGCGTCATAAAACCGACAGATGCGGTCGTCGATGTGGCCTACGTTCTCGATTTCTGGAAAAGATTTCAACTGTCCTGGCACCGTAACAACGGCAACATCACGAATCGGCAAGCCGGCCACAGTGCGCAGATTATGCCGGAACAACGTTTGCAAGTTTTTCACGCGGACGCATTCGAATGTCGCGAAGGGGATCCGCTGCACAAGGCTGCGCAGTCTTTCATGGCCACTACCGCCCAGTACGGATTTCTCGTGTCGTGTGAAAGCCGGCTTACGATGCACAATCATGGGCCGTATAAAATTGCCGATAATCGTGAAATGCTGGTCCGCGATTTTAGGGAATTGTCAGAATACGATGTGCCTTGGTTGGACGGCGTAGGGCAGAACATTCCCTATAACAACTTGACCGTCACGATGGTCCTTGAAGACTGCCACATTAACTTGCTTGACGATTGGGGTTCTTTCGAATCCGAACCGGAGATGCGAGGGGAGCATATGGTGGCGGTTGGCTTATACACTGCCGATAACCTATCCGATGGGCACCTGCCTGTGGGAATGGGTAGCAAGGAAGAACTGACGAATACGTTCAACGACCTTACGGTACGGGTTAAAGACGCGACTAGTAAATTATGGAAAGAAATGTCCGGATGGAGCCGAGACCAACAGCTCGATGCGGGTGCGTTAACGTATTTCGCGGTGGTTAAAGAGTTAGCTCACATCGCTGGGGTGTACGAAGTTGACGACTGGATGATGATCGACGAACGAGCGGAGCGCTTTCGACCGCTATTGAACGACGAGTACGGGAATTTATTTCTCGGCGAGCTGGTCGGATACATCACGACCCCAAGCCAACGCATGCATGATTACACGATGATGCAACATACGGGGCAGCCCGCGCGTGCGCTGAGCTATTTCCCGTATTCAATTTTGGATGACGGTGATTACACAGAATCCGTCGGACCAATGCGATCGGGATCAAGCAATTTACCGCCCAAAACTGATAGATACCGGACCTCGGAAGGGGTTTTGAGTCTCGCCGAATACAATCGACGCAGCCGCGAGTTTGTGCCGAGTACTTGCCAAGATCGCTATCGATTTTTGTGTGCCGATTGGGTCAAATATCACTACGATGCGCCGCTGGCCGATGAACTTTTTAAACTAGAACAGAAACACTCTCGATTGCTCAAAGATAAAGGCGCGGGACTGCGTCGAGCCGATATCGAAAAGTTACGCAGCGGCGATTAGTTGAGCATGGTGGTGGTCTAGGAACAGAAATTCGCAGGAGATATTAAGTGGCAAGTAATCTACATCTAGTAATGCATGGGGTCGCGATTAAGAAGCACTGCACGGCCGCGGACATCTCAGTCCTGATTGGCTTACCGACAGATCTAGTTGAAAGCGAATTAGAGCGGGCGAATACGGGTGGGCGAGTCGTGCTCGCGGATGGAAAATATATGCTCTCGCCGGCGGGGCAAATGATACTGCTCGGAGAGTATTCACGTTTCTATGCAGATCTGCGTGCCGATAATCGCTTTACAGGCGCTTATGATCGGTTCGAAATTATCAACACCGATCTCAAGCAAGTGATAACCGAATGGCAAACAGTGGAAATCGCCGGCAAACGTGTGCCCAATGATCATTCGAATGCAGAATACGACGATAAGCTGATTGGGCGACTCGGCGACCTTCACGAACGTTTCGAGCCGATCCTGACTGCGATGACAAGCAGCGCGCCTCGACTACGGTGCTATGCAGATAAATTGGGCAATGCCTTGGAGCGCGCCGAAGACGGCGCTTTAGAGTGGGTTAGCGATGCGCGAATCGAAAGTTATCACACCGTCTGGTTTGAAATGCACGAAGACTTATTGCGCTTGTTGGGTCGGGATCGGGAGGAATAGTTGGATCGCTGTGGCAAATATTATTTTTTTGATGGGGTTGTAATCTGTGGGACGGTTAGAAGGGAAAATTGCAGTCATTACGGGCGCTAGTTCTGGCATTGGTCGTGAATGCATGCTCATGTTTGCGCGCGAAGGTGCGACTGTTTTCGGGATAGCCCGAACGCAAGCAAACCTCGATGAGACGCGCGATTTGGTGCTTGCGGCCGGCGGCACCGCGGATGTTTACAGCGCCGACTTGTCGGATCCTCTGCAAGCTGAGGCGGCAGTGAACAGCGCAATAGAAAAGCATGGCCGAATTGATATTCTGCTTAACGCCGCTGGCGTCGGTTACAGTCTCAAGGACACGAGTATCGGATCGATGAACCCGCTCGATACGACTCCGATCGATAAGTGGAAGGAAGTGATGGCGATTAATTTGGATAGCCTTTTCTACGTGTGCAGGATCGCCATTCCGCAAATGAAGAAGCAGCAAAAAGGATCGATCGTCAACGTTGCCAGTATTTTCGGTATGGGCGGTGCAGCAGACGCGCACACTTATACCGCAACAAAAGGCGCCATAATTAACTTAACGCGTTCAATGTCAGTGGCATATATTGATGATGGCATACGCTCGAATGTGGTGGCACCGGGATTCGTGAAAACCCAAATGGTGGAGGTAGTTCTCGACTACCTGTTCTCAGATGAACACGCTCAGGCCACCTCGCCAATGAAACGCCCCGCCACGACCGAAGAAGTCGCTTACGGTTGTCTATATTTGGCGTCAGACGAGGCGTCGTACTGTAATGGCTCGGTGTTGGCTATTGATGGGGGATCGAGCGCACGAGCATAAGCGGAACAATGATGGGGTACGCCGAATTTACTTGATCGGCATTGCGGTTTGGTACGTGCCTCGCCGCACTACTCGCAGGCGAATCGCTCGTTTATTGCAGTCAGCACCAGAGAGCTTGCTTCCAAATCGAGGTGCTCGGGGTGCCCGCGCAAATACTCAACGACCCCACCAAATGCGTGTTCAAACTTATCTCCTTCCGGAAAACAGAACACGCGCTGAAGCTGGCGCCAGAGCGCCCAAGTCGCATGCGTCTCGATCGCGGCTGTGATGTACCCGACGCAATATTGTTTCGCCTCCGGACCTTTCGAGTCGTCGCAGGCGGCGAGAAGTTCGCGCCCACTTATTTGATTGGCGTTCACGCTAATGTTGCCAAGCAACATTAGCGCTGCGCAAGAAATTTTCAAATAGTTCGTCGATGACATCGCTAGATTGTGCCGCTTTAGCCGGTGGTTTGGAAGTTAGGACCCCGTGCTGGAGCATTCGGTTCCCGTGCCGAATAACGTTTGTTCGCCGTGCGACAAATCTGGCAATAACGAGATATTAGTCTTTGTTTTGGGCTTCGCGAGCCCTAAGTCGCCATAAAACAACGCCGGAGACGATCAAGATCAACAGCGCGAGCGAGGCGAGATTAATCAATGCAACGCCGAGCGGACCAAAAAACCGCCCTGTGTGGACGTCAAGAAGAATTCGCTCCAACGACAATCCCGTCCCTCGAAACCGACGGTTGAGCTCCTCCAGCATCTCCGGCGGCGGCGTTGCTGGCGTGACCCAACTCGCCCGATGTTGCGCATTGCCGCGCACGAGTTCGGCCGTTTGCGTATTAAACAGGAATAGTTCGCCAGCCGTTTTCAACAAGATCTCGCCGCGCGGTGCGCTGCCAAGAAACTCGATATTTTGCGGGATGTTGGATTCGGCGCCAAGCTTCTCCGCGATCGCACCGTCGTTCGTTAGCAGCACGAGCATGGCGGTCGTCGCCACGACGATTTCATCGCCAGTCGTCGCCGCTCCGACCAGCTGCCCGTCGATATTTTGTAAGCTTGAAGTGTCGAAATAAAGTTGGTTGCCGACCTGACTGATCCAATGCTGGCCGACGGCGAAACTTGCAGCCGGTGGCGCCGGCCGGATGCCGTACCAATTGAGTAGGCCGTCGTTATCCACGTAACGGCTATCGAGTCCTAAGCCGTCCGTTTGCATAAGCAGCAAACCTGTACACGAGAGTAACAATAAGAACACGGCGGCGAATAAGCCGATCGTGCGGTGCCAAGATTTCAACATATTTTGAACGGTAGTTTTTGCGCGAGCGGGCAACCCTAGCCGATGCGCACTAGGCATGGGAGTTGTTTCAGGTGTGGGCATGGCGCTGTAATTGCATTGCGAGTTGCGCTTGATGAGTCAGAGCGCGGAGTGACATCGTTGCGTCGGAAACGGCATCGGTGTGGCGATCGAGTAGGAACGGAACCGCCCGGCTTGTTCCGTTAAATTGATCAATGGACGCGCGACGGCGGACTTCCAAACGGCGACTTTTGCGATAAATAGGCATGCGCAAGATACCGAGCTGGCCGGGGTCGGCAACGAGGCCGGTCGTGAAGGGCCGTTCGTTACCCATTGCTTCGAGAATCCGCGCGGTCCCCTCAGCTTTTTGCCAGTGTTGGATCCTGCCTTGGCCAAGCTCATGTGCAAGCCTTGTGCGAATTTCAGCTAGCATTGGTTTTGTGATCCACGGCCGTCGGCCTTCGGGCATTGGGTTATCAAGCGACTCCATCAGGAATTCGCTGGGTTCCTGATAAACGCCGCTCGCCTGCGCAAAAACGGTAGCGGACATAACACTGAGTAATGCAAGCAAGACGGTTTCAGCTCTGTGAATTAGCGCCGCAAAGGAATCGCGGACGTAGCTAGTAAAATCTCTTTTTCCCATTAATCGTGCGCTCGAGATTCCACAACAGGTTTTCGCGAATAAGAACGTTAACGTAAATACGAATCATTATCAATATTGAATCCGCCGCAAAGATCACGACGGCGATCTGAGTCTTCGATGAACCGTAAAGCTCGTTGTTCACAGTGGCCCGCCTGTCCGGGGCCTTCAACACGTGACCCGGTTGTCCGCTGCCCTGCGATATGGGGATAATCGGAGCAGAAGTATCGAAAGCTGAACTATGTTTAAGGATCGGCAGCGTCCATGCAAAAACGTATTAACATCGATTCCGGTCGGCCCCTAGAGGGCCGCGCCCATTACTCGCGGGCCCTTCGCGTAAATGAACTCGTCCTGCAATCTGGTACGACGGCGATTGATCGCGATGGCAACGTCATAGGCCAGGATATTCGCACACAAGTCCGCGCTGTACTCGATATCGCTCGTGCAAGTATGGCTGCCGCCGGTGGGGCGTTCAGCGACATCACGCGGGCCAGATTGTATGTCGTCGGCACGGATAACCTGCTTGCGGCAAGTGACGAATTTTCGAGCGCGCTTCGCGATGTCAGTTTGGCGCTGTCGGTCATTCCGGTTAGTCAGTTAGCCCGACCTGCGCAACTCGTAGAAATTGAGCTCGAAGCACTTGATCCGGAAGTCGGCGAACGGACCGTGCTGGTTTCGGCGAGTGAGCGCTGGCGGGTTCCCGAGCTACGTGCTGGAATCAGGATCGGTCGACGGATCCTGCCGAGCGCCGGGAGCGCCACGGGGGCGTCAGTATTGGAGCAAGCGGAAAACTGCATGGCCTCGATCCGCGAACTGATAGGTAGCGCGGGCGGAGCGTTTAACGATCTCGTTTGCCTGCGGGTTTATATCACTGAAGGTGCGCCCGAGGACGACGTTCTCAATCAGTTGAAGTGTTGCTTGGGCAAGGTCGAACCTGTCTTGACCTTACTCACGATCCCGCCGTTGGCAGACTCCAATGCACACATGCTGATGGAGGCTGAAGCCATTGTTGGCGCGCACCGAGGTTCACGTTTGACTCCCCACCTCCACTATCGCGGTTTTTCTGCAGCGCTATCTGTCGATGATCAAATTTATTTGAGTAACATTGAATTTCTTGACGCGACCGGAGCCGTCCAGGCGCCTGATGATTGGGCGAGCCAAAGAAACGGCTGTACTCAAGAATTGGAATCAATATTGAGCCGCATCGACGCAACGCTTAATGATGTGATCGTGCGGCGCTATTTCACAGCTCGGGATGCGACCATGAACAGTGATTATGGTGATGGCCCAAGCTGGTTCGCGACGACTCGCCCGGCAGCGCTTGGCTGCCGCATCGTAGCGAACCTGCATCGCGGTTCGGTCTTGTCGCTCGAAGCGCATGCGGTGCGTGGGGCCAGCGACAATATCGAGTGGAAGAAATTGTAGTTGTTAGATTATGAACGTGCCCACGATCCTATTCACTAGGACTCGGTTGGCGACGTTTGCCGGGGACACGGACAAAGTGGGCGGTAAGAGCAACTTCTAAGCGCATCCAAGATTTTATAAAGGTAACGAACACGTATGGAAAAAATAAATCCAGAGTCGGTAGGGATCTCGTCGCCACGTTTGCGGCGTCTAAGCGACTGGTTGCATCGCCAAGTGAGCAGCGAGCGACTTGCCGGCGCCAGTGTCATGGTGTCGCGGCGCGGAAAAGTCGCTTATTTCGATGCGGTGGGTCAAGCGGAGCTAGAGAGTTCCAAACCGTTTTCGAAAGACACCATCGTCAGAATCTATTCCATGACCAAGCCCGTCACGACAGTCGCTGCCATGATGCTCTACGAGCAAAGCAGCTTTCAACTGGATGACCCCGTTTGTCATTACATACCTGCGTTCGCCCACACAACCGTTTGGCGCGGCGGGGACAACGCTATCGAGGCGACTGAGCCCGTCAATTCACCGATGACGGTGCGCCAACTCATGACACACACGTCCGGCTTAACGTACAGTTTTATGCGCGCCAACGTGATCGACCGCGCCTACCGTAAGCAACAAATTGTTGTGCCTTCTGAGATTCAGACCCTTGAGGAATGGGTGAATCGCCTCGCGACAATCCCACTGATGTGCCAACCGGGCAGCGAGTGGAACTATAGTGTCTCAACTGATGTGCTGGGCCGGTTGGTCGAGATTTGGTCGGGACAATCATTGCTTGAATTTTTCGACGAGAAAATTTTTAAACCACTCGCGATGGACGACACGGGTTTTCATGTACGCGGCGGGAATCATCAGCGCTTCGCGGCGATGTATGCGCCCCCGTCCGGGGCGGACATGAGCAACGTGGGTCGCTCATCCGCAGCGAATGAGCAGCGCGAGGCCGGCTTGTTGTTGCAAGAGTCCGGGTCGCTAAGTAGCTATCTAGAACCGACGACGCTCTATTCGGGCGGTGGCGGATTGACCTCAACGATTGAAGATTACGCGCGCTTTTGTCAAATGCTACTCAACGGCGGGGAACTCAACGGCGAGCAATTATTGTCACGCAAGACCGTTGAGTTTATGCGCCTAAATCAGCTCCCGGACAATCGCGATATGGCAGCCATGGGGCAACCGATGTGGAGCGAAACAAATTACGAAGGTATCGGCTTTGGACTTGGGTTTGCCGTTGTGATCGACCCAGTTAAAGCGCACATCATTACCTCGGTTGGGGAACACCATTGGGGCGGGGCGGCGAGTACTTTTTTCTGGCTAGACCCGGTCGAAGATTTGTTCGTGATTTTCTTCGCGCAGCTCGTCCCTTCGTCCACATACCCCATTCGGCGCGAATTACGCGCGATCGTTTATCAAACATTAATCGACTAACAGGCATTGACGGATCAGCCAATTGTTTGCCGACACATTTGTAACAATGACCACCAATCTAGGCTATATATAGACCTCAACCTTACCGAAGGGACCAGCGTTATGACTCACATAAGCAAAGTACCGTTCGATCAGTTAGACAAATATTTGCAGTCAACGATGCAACAAAGCGACGCGGCATTGGGCGGATCAGAATGGATCCAAGTGTTCTCCCAAACGCCCGAGCTCTACAAAGCTTTTGTAAAGTTTTATTACGATCACATCATGGCTGACGCCGACGGTATCAGCGTCAAGCTAACAGAATTGGTGCGCCATAAAATCGCCCTAATCAATCAGTGCCATCTCTGAATGACCGCAGTGTATGCCTCGGCGAGGCATCAAGGTTTGACTGACGAAATGATTGCCGCACTACCTGATTTCGAGAACAGCACTTTATTTACGCCGCCAGAAAAAGCGGCGTTTCGATTTGCGGATGCTATGGCAGGGGATTTTCATGCGATAGATAAACAACGCATCGACGATCTCGCGCAGTACTACACGGAACCTCAAATTATGGCACTTGGCTGGCGTATGGCGATATTCGTTGGCTACGGTCGACTTGTTTGGGCGACTGGACTGCAAAGTGTGGGCGGACTGTGTCCTTTGTCATTCGCGCACGAGGAAATGCACTGAGCGAATGAGCAACTGAAACTGATTGATTGAAACCACGGCCTTGCCAGCGAGTCCGTGCTCTGCGCAATCCAACTTAATTTGACTTTCCTTAAAATCGTCTATCGCCGCAGCAATGCGGCGAATCCTCTCGTGCTCGCTACGCAAAGGTCTTGTCCGCTGATCCTATGTCTCGTTAGCTGAAACCTGGCTTGGTTAACTTTCTGCGTCATTCAGCGAATTTAAGTAAACTCGACCACTACTCAAGCAGCCTAGGTTCGATTATGTCGCATCAATTCCGCAGTGCTCCACTGCTTCTAGTGTTTTTGTTGTCTACCACCCAGGTATCCGCGCTGGACGGTATTTATACTGAAGGCCAAGCGGCAATAGGTAAGCAGAACTACGACAAGTTCTGCGCCGAGTGCCACCACTTAACCCTACGTGGCACAGGACACGGATCGGAACTCGTGGGACCCGGTTTCCTTGCGAAGTGGGGTGTGCAATCAATCGAAACACTCGAAACCGTGAGTCGCGAGCAGATGCCAGCCGGCGCTCCGAATTCACTCAAGGCGCCGATTTATACCGCGATCACGGCGCATATTCTCCGGGTCAACGGTGCGGCATCCGGGCCCGAAGAATTGAAGAGGGCGAACGCGAAAGCGATCGGGGCAGCAGTTAAGGGCGACTCATGGGATCCCCAAGCAGCGCGCGAGGCCGCGAAGAACATTAAACCGACGGCCTTTCAAAGTTGGTCCGACGCCGGGACGATCGCCGGCGAAGCGAAGCAATCGCGTGGTTTCGTGAACCGTGAAATAAAGGACTACGTACCGATCACGGACGCAATGCTGGCAGCGCCTCCAGACGGTGATTGGTTAAGCTGGCGGCGCACCCAAGACGGGCACGGTTTTAGCAAGCTCGATCAGATCAATCGCAAAACTGTGAAAAATCTCAGACTAGCCTGGTCGACTACGATGCGTGAAGGCAGCAATCAAGGCACGCCATTGATACACGACGGAGTGATGTTCCTGACCCATCCGCAAAACGTGATCCAAGCGATCGAGGCGGCGAGCGGTGAATTGATCTGGGAATATGCCTACGACTATCCGCCAGAATCTCAAACGCTTGGCGGGCCGACAAAAAACATCGCGATCTATGACGATAAAGTTTTCGTCTCAACCTACGATGCCGCGTTGCTCGCGCTTGATGCCCGCACTGGCAAGCAACTCTGGCGAACGGTGAAAGCAGATTACAAAGAAGGTTATACCCATACCGCCGGCCCAGTGATCGCTGATGGCGTCGTTGTGAGCGGCATTAACGGTTGCGAGCGATATAAGAAGGGCGGCTGCTTCATCACCGGACACGATCCGGATACTGGCAAGGAGCTATGGCGGACCTCAACAATTGCGCTGCCCGACGATCCGAATAACAAGACCTGGGGGGAGATCCCGTTCGGTTTACGCGGCGGTGGCGATACGTGGATGCCGGGTACTTACGATCCCGCACTGAAATTGTTTTTTATCGGCACTTCGCAAGCGAAACCGTGGGTCGCGGCGAGTCGTGGCATGTCAGCGTTGGACGCGGCGTTGTATACCAATTCGACCCTAGCGATTGAACCGAAAACGGGCCGCATCGTATGGCACTACCAGCATGTCCCAGGTGAGACGCTCGATATGGAAACCGGCTTTGAACGAGTGCTGGTCGACCTCGATGATCGACAGCTCATGGTCACGGTCGGTAAGGACGGTATTTTATGGAAGCTCGAACGTGCGACGGGCAAGTTCGTCGATTTCACCGAGACGATGTACCAAAACTTGTTCCTGCCGCTTGATCGAACCACTGGGCGGTTACGTTATAGGCAAGACATTATCGACGCGAAAATTGGCGATCCTGTCTCGGTATGCCCGAGCATTTACGGCGGGCACAACTGGCAGTCTGCCGCGTATAACCCAGCAATGCATACTTTGATCGTCCCGTTGTTTCAGTTGTGTGTGGACATGGTGGGTCGCGAAGTGGAAATGACCGAAGGAAACGGCGGTTACGGCGGCGAATCACGAGTCTATGAGATGCCAGGATCGAACGGCATGCTGGGTAGGCTCGCCGCCTGGGATATTGATACCATGACGGAGCGTTGGAGTCATAAACAGCGCGCCATGTTCTTAACTGCGGCCTTAACGACGGCTGGTGGTTTGGTTTTCGTGGGTGACGTTGATCGCTACTTCAAGGCATTTAATGTCGACGACGGAAAATTGTTGTGGCAAACGCGATTAGGCGCCGGACTCCATGGATATCCAGTGTCGTATGCCGTGGATGGTCGGCAGTTCATCGCCGTTCAGTCCGGCATGGGCGTATTTAAATTATTGACCGTTGGTCAGAGCCCGGAAATTTACCAACCGAACGGGGGGAACCAAATCTACGTGTTTGAATTAACGAACTAGCGCGCCCCGTGGCGCTCAATAACTTGCGGGCATTGTCTGTAATCGGCCGACATTGTTACGGTGGGAAACGAGCGATGTGGCCGCCTCGTCCTCGTTTCATCCTGCCATCCAACGATAAGCAAGCTCCGCGCTGACGGCAATATCCGCGCGCTTGCCAAGTACGGATCCGACGTAATACTTACATGCTTCGACATCCGTGTGTTTAAAGTCTGCATCGACATAAGTTATCAATTCGTGCGGATAGCATTGAAACGCATAGATTAAGAACGGATCGCCGTCGAATAAGAAAATGGCGACCCCTTCCATTACAAGGTAATGAAAGAACGGCTCGCTTTGCATCGAATCTGTTTCAAGATCGAAGGCGATCGATTCTTCGCGAAACGCCAACGCCTCGCTCGCGAGATGTCGCGGCGATACGAGCGTGCAGCCGCGTTCATTGAGGAGATCACGGATCGCCTGATCCATTTCCTCGACACTCGAGATACGGGGTATGACGGGTAGTTTGCTCACTAGTTGTCGTTCCAGTTGTTCGCGTGGACGGGATCTCGTCGGTCAACGCTGTCGCACTGAGTATCGGCAGCTACTAAGGCAATATTTTCAGCTAAAATGTTAACTCAATCCCTAATGAAATATTCATTCGTCCAATATTCTTGACGAAATTTTCACCTACTGCCAGTCCCATAAACACATTTTTTGCACGTATGTTTACCAAGAAGGGTTCGTGAATCGCGTAGAGTTTACTCGGCGACGGTGTTTGATCGCGCGGTGTCATTGTGGTTCTTGTGACATGAAATAGGTCGGGATCAATAAGATCCTAACTTTCGTCATGCTAACGCGCTGTGGGCTACCGCGACATTTTAGTCCAACACGCTGATGCGCGAATGCCGTTGTTCATCGTAATTGAATGTTATGCATCACTCACCGGAGTTCTATTAACGGCTTCAATTTTCCTCATGTAGTGTTAGACGAATTATCGAGTTCAGCGCTTCGTTCGGGCACCAACTCGTCTGAAAAATAGAACCGAAACTTTGTTGCGATGCGCGCTGTTCAAACACATCCGTAATGTTCACGAATGCGAAGCTGTTTATAGCTGAGGCGAACGGCCCCTATGCCGCAAGCGCTTCTTCCACAAGATCAGATCACTTTGGTAGTGGTGAGTCGCCGTAGAGCTCGATGTATTTCTCCGCTACGACTGCGCCGTGTTCCTGACAAAAATGACCAGCCTCAGGGACTTCTAACACGGGTGGGCAGCCTTTGATCTGGCTTGCTAGAAGTTGCATGACAGGCAAACTCAGCATTTCGTCGTGTAGGCCGCACGCAACTAAGGCATCACCGCGCCATTCATTTTGCCACCACGCAACGGCGCGACTCGCGATGTCGGCGCCCCCCATACTTTTGTCGACTGGCACGAGCTTTGGAAACGAACGAGGTCCGGCTTTGCTGCGTTCGTTCGGGAACGGTGACCGATACGCATCTAGGACATCCGACGGTAAGGTGTCGTCGATTACCTGCATCGCTTCACCAGGATCCATGTCTGGATGGTCGGCGGCCCATTGTTTCCATGCGGCGAAGGCGTCCGGAAGCGGGATTTCTCCCGTGACGAGAATAGTATTCATTGCGATCACACCGCCCACTCTGGAGGCGATATCGAGTGGTAAGGTGAGACCCAGTAAGCCGCCCCAATCTTGACAGACGATGGTGATGTTTTTTAGATCGAGGCGTTCGATCAGACGCAAGAGGCTTTGGCGATGAAAATCGAAACTATAAACGTGCTCCTCAGGTTTGTCGGAGCGACCGAATCCAAATAAGTCCGGAGCGATTACACGGCCGCCAGAGCACACAAAAATAGGCACCATTCGGCGGTACAAATAACTCCACGTCGGTTCCCCGTGCAGACATAGGAAAACCCGCGACCCATTAGCAGGACCTTCGTCGAGATAATGCATGCGCAGGTCTTCATAGCCCGGTAGATCGTCGACATAGTTGGGGTAGTAAGGGAAATCCGGCAGATTTGAAAATCGATCGTCGGGTGTTCGGTAGATGTCGGCCATGGTTCGTTCCCCGGTTTATTGTCGTAGCGGAGGATACTCGATATCGGAGGATCATATACTTGGCCAGCGGCAACAACGATCGGATAGGCGATCGTTGCCTTAGCTAGACACGCTCGGAATCGATGCGTGCTTTTCGGTTGCGCTCTATATGTGTTGATCTGACGGTCGTTATTTTGCCTCGAGGTGCACGGGCTTGCCGTGAGGTGTCGTTTCGAACGCTGCACGCCACGCCTCGATTACATCACCTAGTTCTGCGGCGTCTACGCTTAGGATCGACGTGAGAGCATCTGTTAACGCCCCGTAGTATGTCTGCGTAGTATCTGGCGAGCCACTTGCCAATCGTTCACGAATTGCCGCACCAAGCGATTGCGACCAGGCATTGGCTTCCAGTTTCCCGCTGTCTAGCAACACTTGCACCATGGCATGCGCTTGTGCCTGCCACGGTTCGTCGAAACCAGGCGGCGGATTTGGCGCTCCGTTCACGTTATCCGACATCACGAAGATAACTTTCCCACAACTCCAGATGGACTCGATCGGGCGAATTAATTTGTTCCGGAAACAGTTCGCCCGCTTCGAACATCACCGTGTACAGCGGTTCAATGCTAGATTCGCCGCGCGCGGCAGCGTCGTCGAGTGGATGCCCGCCATGGTAGGCGGAAATGACGCCACAATGGCCACGCGCGTATGCGGGGAGACGCGTATGATCGGGTTTGCTGGCGAGACTCGTTCGCACGGAGTCACCGACCAGATATCGCGGTGCGCTAACGTCATGGTGGATCTTAGTCGATGTTTTGTGTTTTATACGCTGCACGTCTTGCACCGACATTGGTGTGCGTAAATTCAGTACGGGCTTACCATCTGATTCACTTGCTGCAAGTTCGTCTAGTGTGAGCAATTCCGATCCAAGCAACATACAAGCATGCGCTTTGTACCATTGATCGAGATACGGCCGCTCCAAATACCGAACGGGCGTTTCTAGTTCACGTGTGTAGCGAAACTTCGGCGAGTTCCAGTTTGTGGGCCGTGAGTAGGCGAGGGAGATCCCCCACATCCGCTCTTCCCACGGGGCGTGGAATGGCGGTTCTTCGTCTCCGCTGACAACAATATGTCCGAAGCCTAGTTTGCCGCCGAGATCGTGAATTCCGTCCATGATCAAGTTTCCGGGCGTGCGATCGGTAGTGTTCTTTGGGTGCCGATCATGGAATTTCGCGTGACAATGCCCGCAAGTGCCGTCTCATCGAGATGTTCAGTGCCCGGCGGTCTTTGCGGCAACACGAGGTAGCGTAAATCTGCCGTGCTATCCCAAACGTCGACCCGCACGTCGGGTGGGATTACTTCGCCGAACTCCGCAATCACGCTGCGCGGTTCGCGCACCGCCCGCGATCGGTACGCCGCGAGTTTGTACCAAGCAGGTTGGATCCCGAGGATGCCGAAGGGATAGCAGGAGCATAAGGTACACACGACAAGGTTGTGCACGGTGCGCGTATTTTCTACCACTTTAAGATGGTCTACGGCTCGCCCACCAGCGCCGAGTTCAGCGATTGCTCCAGTACCGTTAGCGAGAAGTCGCGCTCGAAATGTTTTATCAGACCAGGCATGCGCAACAATTCGAGCGCCGATCATGGGCCCGATCTCGTTTTGATAAACCTCAACCCAAGCGTCGACAGCGGCACTGTCGAGCAGGCCCTTTGCGACTAACAGGGTTTCCAGTGCGCGTACTCGCAAAGCGGGCTCGGAGGGGACATGCGAATGTATCTCCTCATGCAGGTGGGCTGCTTTGTTCGGGTCATAGTCCATAAGATTAGCTCGCCGTGTTGATGCGCTACCTGGTGCAGCGCAGCTAGCATTGCAGCGAAAAAGCCGTAAATCAAGGTTGCCGGTGGAAGCCAGAGAATCGCTTGTAGACCGCGTCCGGGAGCGGCGTTAGGCTTTAACCCGACAGGCGGGTTGCGGCCCCAGGTCAGTCGGGTCTGCAATGGCCACTTGAATTGTTCGCCGCGTATTTTAAAGAAGGGGAAGCCACTATGAGTCCAACCGTCCGTTATCTCCATCATCCCGCCTCGCAACCTTGCCGCGCAGTTCATCAGTTCTTGCTCGAGGCCGAAATCCCATTTAAGGAAGAAATAATCGACATTATGTCTGGGATCAACGAACAAAAAGAATTTAAGGACCAATACAATCCTACGGGTCAGGTACCGATATTGGTTGATGGGGAATTCACAGTGTGGGAGAGCGCGGCAATCGCATTTTATTTAAACGAAAAATTCAATGTACCCGACAATTGGTTCGGCGACTCCGTGCAACAACGAGCGACGATTCAACAATACCTTCATTGGCATTCCACCACCTTACGTCGCGGCGCGGGCGCGTTCTTTTACTCGAATTTCGCTGAATGCATTTGGGGCCCGCAGGATTACTCCAAGGAAATCGAGAAAGGTAGACACGTATTACAGGAGTCGATGGAAGTCTTAGAAGGCTGGCTAAGCAAAACGCCATATGTCTGCGGCAACGAGATCAGCTTCGCCGATTTGCAAGGTTTTCACGAATTTGTCTCGCACTATGCTGGGCATGTGATCCCGGCGGACGAATGGGCGAAATTTCCGGCAGTCAAAGCTTGGTTCGACAAGCTAAGCGAACGCCCTCATGCGAAAACCGTGAGTGTTATGATCAAGAAGGTCGGCGAAATTCGCCAAGCTGGCGAAATCATACCGATGACCCGACGGACCTCATTGGCGAAGGGCACCGAGGTTGTTGGCAGCGGGAACATTGGGATCCCTTATTTCAACAGCTAATAGATTCGTCGATGCAACTAGGGCGCACGGCATCTCAGCTTCGACTCTTTTTGCAGCCGCGCAATAGCTGGTTTCACCGGTAACCGAGAAACGGGATCAAGATGAACTAGAGCCGCCAGGCGATTCGGCACATGGGGTGATGCAGCGCAAACGCTTATCGTCGCCAACCCGGCTAGTATGCTGCAATATGAGGCAGGGTTATTGAGAATCGGTCGGCGACTTACAAATGGCGTGGGAGAGGTGCCCGTCTTCGGATGATGCACTCGGCTATCGGCTAGGTCCGCGGAGCCACCGGATGCGAAACGGTGGTGTGCGGTGCTCTGATGTCCCTAGTCGAGCCTCATCACGCGATTCCGGGAAGACAGAAAGCTTCGCGCAACGTGCACGAAACTAGATGCTACATTCGTTCACTTCTTCGTCGTCGTCGTCTTCGTTTTCGTCGTCGCCTTGCCCAAGCATTGCCAAAATCGCATCGATCGTTGGTTCTTGGAGTAGACCGGCTATAAACAGGCCGCTGATCGGGCCATCCTCGAGGAAGGGATCAGAAAAGAGTAAGGAGTCGCCGCAGCCTGTGCAGCTATTGAAGTTGAACTCTCCGAGGCCGCCTAGGCCGAGTAACAGTGCATGGGAGCCAGGAGCTGTTCCAGGTTGCAACAAGATATTGTCCGCATTGACGGTGAATTCGCCGAACGATGCTAAGGCGGCGAATGCGCCCGGACTGTCACCACCGATCAACTGAATTTCGTTAGCATTAACAATTAGGCTTTCTAGCGCGAGCACGAAGCTTGCCGGGCCATCTAGGGTCCCGTCGGCTAGGAAGTTTTCGAATAACTCGCTACTGACCTGCAAGGTATTGATCGATGTCGGATCGTTGTCACCGAACAATTGAACAACTTCTGCCGAGAGCTCGATCGTTTTACCGACAATCTGGGGGTCAACTAGAACAAAATCGCCAGAACCATCTCCGCGATACATTAGGTTAACGCCGTTTTCCTCGGATTCGTTGGCAATTAATTTGAGTCCCGTGCCTGGCAAGTTTAACAAGCCACTAACGAGAATGGACCGACCTGCCTGTAAGGTAAGGAAGCCGCCTGTGGCGTTTAGCACGGTACCTTTTTGAATAATGATATCGCTGTTAGCTTGCAAAATGAGATTCGTGCCGTTGTTCAATGCCGCTTCGATCGCGCCTGTGGTCAAGATAAAGTCTCCGCCCGGGGAATCGGAGAAGAGCAGATCCATTGCTTCGCCACCTTGCGTTCCACCGGCCGGATCAAAAATTAAGATCCGTCCCGCCCCCAGCACCCCGTCGACATCTGCCAGTGGGCTACCGAAAGCAATCCGTCCTGCGGATAAATTCGTGCGCCCAGAACTCCCGAGTCGTTCACCCGCGCTAATTCCGACAACACGTTGTAGCTCGAGGCCCGTGTTTGGATCGATTTGGACAATTGCTCCGGCGTCGACGAGGCCGCCAGAATCCGCGTCCGAACTCACAATTGCCAGACCGTCGTTGACTAAAAACACTGGGAAGTTCGCGCCAAATCGTTCCATCGCGCTCGTGCCCGCCGTTTCGCCAATCAACGTGCCCGTCGTGCTGCTAACAAGCTTTAGCGTGCCCGCGTCAATTAGGCCATTCATGTCTGCATCGGGACTACGATAGAGCAGGTTGCCGTTTGCTAAAGTTGTAAAAAAGATATTACTAAATAGCTCGTTCGCGCTTGTGCCATTCGTGCGGCCGATTTCTTTGAGCGACGAATCGACCATGATCGCGGTACCCGCATCCACATTCCCAGCAACGTCGGCTAACGGCACGCGGATCGTGTAATTGCCCGTTGTAAAGTTGAAGCTCGCACCTAGTGATCCTAGGTTGTCTCCCGCTCTTGACCCAAGCAAGCTATTGCGAACGATGTTAGCGCCACCCAAATCTTGATTCGCAATTGCGAAAATACCACCCGCTGCGATCTGGCCACCGTTGTTATGTTGTGGGGCAATCGTCCAGATATCGGCACCCACAAATTGGAAATTCGAACCGAGAAATTCGTTGGTATTGTTGCCGAAGAAATCACCAATCAGCGCGCCAGAAGAATCGAGTAGCATGACATGTCCGGCGTTCATGGTTGGACCGACGTCGGCAGACTCGGAGGTCGCGAAAATGTTTCCACCAAACGTGCTAAGCGATGTATTACCGAAGCTACCGAAATTCTCGTTCGCTGAGATCCCATCGACCTGATTCGTCAGCGCACCAGTCGAGATATTGACGAAATACACTGTTCCAGCATCAACGAGGCCGCCAGCATCGGCGTTCTGGCTACGCAGCAGGTAATGCATCCCATCGGGCGTAATTTGCGAACCGAACGCGCCCAGGTTTTCGAGATTGCCGAGACCCACCGTACCGTCTACGCGGCCGCGAATTATGTTGCCTCCGCCAAGGTCTACGTCGGCGAGCTGCACAACGGTGCCACCGCCGCTGTGTCCAGCAGAGCTGAATACGCGAACGTCGTTACTGCCAGAGGAGATCAGACCAAATTGATCGAAGAAACTACTACCGAAGTTCTCATTGGCTGTGTCGCCGTCAGCTTGGCCGATCAGCAACCCATTCGTGCCATCCAACAAATAGACCGAGCCGGCGTCCGTTACGCCCCCTGGGGACGCTAAATCTGAGACGGCATAATAATTACCATTGCCACTATTCGTTTCACGTACTTGTCCATTTAGGCCTAACTGTTCTCCAAAATTCTGGCCGTAGAAACGTCCGAGCTCTGTACCCGCTGCGCTAGCAAGAATTATCGCACCTTGATCGTCGAACCCGCCGGAGCCGCCAACATCATCGGCGTTGGCGTTGAAAATGATAAAGTCGTCGTTAGATAGATTCTGAATGGTATTGTCTTCACCGAGCCGGTCTTGCGTCTCTGCGCCTGAAATCACGCCTCTGAGAATCACACCACCGCCGAGATCGGTCGTGCTAGCAAGTATTACCCCGCCTGCAGCGGCGAAGCCTCCCGCGTCGCGGTCCGGGCTGTTGATAATAAAATCGCCAAACGCGCTGCGGCTGAACACGTCGATTGAGCCGATCGTAGAATCGCCGAGCCGTTCACCACTAGATATCCCATTGATCGTAGCAATCGTTGCGTAACTAGCTGACGCGTCGAGTAGCAGCACGCTTCCCATAGCGCCATTCGAGTTAGGGTTACCGACGATGATGTTCCCGTTAGGCGCTGCAATCAGTGCTTCTGCACCAATCGAATCGCTGAGACCACCCATGAGTTGCCGAACAATTCCTCCGCCGTCGGCGCCATTAACAAAGAAGATCGCACCTTCACCATTGCCGGGATTATAGTTCGGCGCCCGGATCGCGAATTTGTCGCCGAAACCGAACGTCGCAAAATCTAACAGTGCACCGACTTGTTCACCGGAATTTAATCCGTCGATGGAAGCAAATACGGGTGCCGCTGTTGCATCATCGATGACCGATACGGATCCCGCGGCTGCATTCATATTGGGCGAGGCGACGACGTAATTGCCGCCAGCCAGAAAAATCGGTGCTGTACTCCCAACACCATCACCCGTGCCACCACCCATGACGCTTCCGCGTTCAATCACCCCAGGGCTAAGTTCACTCGACGCTAGCTGAGTGACGATGCCGGCACCACTACCATGGTCTGGATCGAAAACGATGATGTCATCATTGGCGAGCGAGAAATCGAGGCGATTGGCACCGAATTGTTCACCGACCGTGTCGCCGTCGAATTGAGCCAGTGCATTACCTGTGTTGCCATCTGCCAGAATCACGCTTCCGCCGTCAACGTTACTGCCGCCACCGGTATCCGCAAGCGGGCTCGGAATAAAGTAATTGCCGTTGCTACGTGTGACGATCCCGTCGGAGCCTAGCATTTCATTCGCCGAAGTCCCGTCGACTCGACCAGCGATTGCGCCCGTGGAAAGATTGACCGCCACGACGGATCCGGAATCGATGCCGCCGGCAGTATCTGCCAATTCGTTGATCACGACAGCGATATTCGCGCCTAAAGATTCGATGCCGTTTTGGCTAAAGAAATCGTTGTTGGCGCCGCCGTCCGCGGCACCAATTCGCGCGCCCGTCGCACCGTTCACCAGGACTAGCGAACCTGCATCAGTCATGATGCCGAAATCTGCCTCTGGCACTCTAAGGAAGTAATTCGGACCCGTAGAAATCGCCGCGAAGCTACCCAGATGATCATCGTCTGCTAAACCGCTAGCCCGGCCTAATTCCATACCGGTCGTGCGGCTGACCAAAATGGCAGTACCGTTGTCAGTTAAGCCCCCCGTGTCTGCGAGGCTTGCGCGGATCAGGTAGGAACCACTCGGGGTACCGAAGAAATCAACGGTCTGGCCGAGCATGTCCCCGGCAGCACCGCCGTTGACGCGACCGACTTCGTTTCCGGTCGTCAAGTTACCTAGCACGACCGCGCCAGCATCAATATTGCCAGCGACATCTGCTGTCGGACTTCTAACGACAAAAGTCGTCCCGAGGCTCGTGAAAAGCGTGCCGAAATTTTCATTCGCGCTTTGGCCCGTAATGCGCCCCAACTCGAGGCCGGTGGTGCCACTGATGAGGCTGACTAGGCCAACGTCAGCGCCGATACCTGATATGTCTGCGCTAGTGCTTCTGAATAATGCGTTATCGCCAGAAAATGCGAGCAAGTTGGCGCCGAATTGTTCGCCGGCACTACCACCCAAGGTCCGGCCGATTTCTTGTCCGGTCGTCGGATCGAGCAAGATCAGGGCTCCAGCCATCGCGGCCGCACCATTCGATGCGTTGCGATCTCGAATGAGTAGATTGCCAGCAAGATTGAGGAAGCCGAATGCACCAAGCCGCTGGTCCGCCGTCGTGCCATTCAGCGTTCCGAGAACGGTGCCAAAACTATCCAGGACCGTGATTTGTCCAGCATCCATCGCGCCACTGATATCGGCGTTTTGGTTTTGAACCAGGATATTACCGTTGGTCAGTACCTGGAAAGACGAGCCGAAACCGTCACCAGCAAACGGGCTCGGGTTGTCGGCGGATACTGAAACGCCACCTGGGATAATAAATATTCTCTGCGGATCGAGAAGTAAGGTCCCGCCTTGACCGGCCGGTGCGCCGACGTCGACCGCGCCTGAGAATCTCAAGGTTTCTTTACCTGAAACTTCAACTAGCCCGCCGTCACCGCTATTCGCGCCGCCGCGTGCCGCAGCTTGCCCACTGAAAATGGTTTCCTCGTCCGACCAAATAATAACCGTACCGCCCAAGCCATCTTCCCCGGCATTCGCTTGAACCTGGCTTGTGGCGTCAACCGTCGTTGTAGCTGCCGCGCGTAGCGCCTCAGCACCTTGATAGTCGCCGCCGATGCGGATCTGGCCGCCGGCCCCGATACCGGAATTCGCCGTAATGGTGGCCGCGGTGAGGCTAACATCGTCGCCTAGGACATGTACCGTGCCACCGGTATTGTTGCCCGATGCATCAATGATGCTGCTGAGCGCCACTGCATCAGCTTCGATTGATGTGTTACCACCCGTATAGCCGGTCACGTCGATGCGCCCGGCTAGTTCGATCTGCGTGTCACTGATAGTGATTATCGCTTGTTCATCAGTATTCGGTGTCGCCGCGGCGCGGATAATCACTTCACCACCATCGGCACCGAGCGGATTAATCCGTATCAGCACGTCTGCATCGGGTGCTACGGCCGCGAGGTCGATTTCGTCATTCGTTAACGTTTCACCACGCGCAGAAATGACACTGTCGGCGGACGTTTCAATACGCGACGATGCGATCAGCACGACCCGTCCTAGTTCATCCACGCTGAGCGAATCGGCGTTAATCTCTCCGGAATGTTTAATGGTTCCAGCCAGCACGCTCGCTGTTCCACCACGAGCCAGCAAGCGGCCGAGGTTGATCACTTCGTTTTCTGGCGCTTGTACTTCAAAGCTCACGTTGGGATCGTCCAGACTCGAGATCGTGATTCCAAATCCAGCCGCCAGTATGAGGTCGCCGCCTTCACTTTCGATCAAACCGCTCTGTTCATTGCCTTCTTGCGGTGCGTTAATAATTGACGGTGCGATCAAGATAATCTCGCCGTTCGGCGCGCTCTTGATATAGCCGTGGTTGGTGATCGTGCCACTCGTGGAGTCGCCTTCGAACTTATAGCGACCTGCGGTGAAATCGCCATCCTTGATGTCTAAAGTGGACATCACGAGGCTTGCTGTGTCGATTTGCGCGTCGCGGCCAATCAAAATGCCGGCCGGGTTGATCAGAAAGACACCACCATTGGACGACAGTTGTCCAAAAATTTCTGACGAATTTTGCGTTACGACTCGATTTAGCACCAACGAAGAGGCGCTTTGTTGGATAAATCGAGTGATTTCACCGACGCCAATATCGAATCCTTGCCAATTGAGGATCGCGCCTGGGGAGTTAGTAATTTCTAGTGTCTGCCCGTTGGGTGTGGTTACCCCAACTGTGCCACTCACAACGTCGAGCCCTTGCGGATTGGCGCTGAGCGGACTGCTCACAATCAGCCCTAAAGCGAAGGCGATAGAGCGATTTAGAAATGTCATTGTTGGCGTTATTGAACGAAGCATTCGGAGCCTCCTGCGTCGAGTGTGTCGTCAAGGAAATTTGTCGAAGAACCACTTTCAATTATTCCGAGTGCCGTATCTTCAGGCATAAACGGGGGAATTTCCGGTAATTGTTCTGCAGGCCCGCCATTGGTGCCGACAAATCCGGCCTCACCTTGTTCGAGTTCTACCGTGTTTTGATCGGTCGTCATTGAACAATTGCCCACGTAGCACGCCACAATTAGGCCTTGGGGCGGATTAACAGAAGTCGGTACTGGGGGAATATCAAGCACTGGGATGTTCGCTTCTGGCGGTATCTGCATGGGGACCGGGAAACTCGCCATTGAAACAGGTTCGATGCCAGGCGCGCCGAACATCAATATACCTTCGGCGGGTGTGATTAGAGGCCCGTTGTCGGCGAAAACACCGCCATCGACAACGTTCATATAGAGGTCCATTTCTTCCAGGAACATTTCGTATTCCGTACCGCGGATGCCGATGGTCGCCACGGCTGTGCGCATTTGATAGGCGCGACGGTTGCCGTATTTGCCAATGGAGCCGCTCACTGCACGTAAGCCGCCCCGCACGAGCGCGAAAATTCCGCGGCCCGCTTCCGGTTTGGCTTCATCAAATACTAGTTGTTCGATCCGAAATTCGGTTTTCGGCATCAAGGTCACACGACTCTTGTCCTTGAACGTCAGGACGGCGAATGACCCAGTGCTGGTGGTTACCGTCTCGCCGCTGTAAATCGGCGCACCGGCTCGAAGCGCGCGTGCCCGACCACCGCTACCAGATTGTGCTGCGACGCTTCCTTTAACAAATCCGGCGCGTCCCGAAGGCACGGCGCGCGCTTTGGCGTCGAGGGTGCAATCGGCGCCGCAGATCCGCGCGTCGAATTCCGTACCGCGAATGCCGATTGTGGCGACGGATGTACGCAGCCGTACGGCATTCTTATTTCGTTTGCTCAGGAAACCTGTTACCGCCCGAAGCCCGCCCTGAAACAGTCTATATACCGCTCTTTCATCGCCTTCTTCGATGTTGAATTCTTCGACTTGAAATTTCGTCTGCGGACGTAAAGTTAGGCGGCTGCCGTCACCGAGCCTAAGTAGGGCAATACTGCGCGGGCCTGTCGATATCACATCACCGACAAATAACGGCGAGCCAATGCCGAGGATCCGGGTCCGAGAACCGACGGCCTGACTGGTTGCGATGCCGCGTGCAAGCACGACTTCGCCTGCCTGATTAGCGGCCGAGGCCGGTAATGTCGCTGACGCAAGTACCAGTAGGCTGAATAGTGCGCTTAGTAGCGTACTTGAAGATTGACGTGCCATTTTGACGTGCCTCCATCCGATCGTTCGCCATCGGCGTGGGCGAGCGGTTGTCCATAGTCGACTGAAAGGGCCAACATTTCTTGCCAATTCCAGCGCATACCGACGCCATAGCTGGAAAGAGAGTCTGAAGCGCGTTGCCGTCCCAGCGGATCGTTGAGCTGCTTGTGCCCGGCGTCCAGAAATGTCAGGAAACGCACGCCATACAGTTGTGCAACCGGCGGACTCCATAGTTCAAGGTTCGCGATCAGGCCGATATCACCAGCGATCGACCGTTCGGCGAAGCCTCGAATTGTACGTTCGCCGCCGAATCCGAGCTGTTCGCCGGGGATCAGGGGGTTGCGGCTATATTGACCATTGAGGCGAAAAACGCCAACGAAATCCCGTGGCAACCGTTGTGTGACGAGTGCGCCGAAGCGGATCGCTTTCCATTGCGATTTAGCGACTGCGCGTACTGCGGCGTAGTCCTCGTCTCGATTGTGGCCGCCGAAACTCAGGTTTTTTACGGCATCGATAAAGAAATCAAAACTCGTGGCTGTCCAATTGTAGCTACCGTCGTAACGCAAGTTGATTGGCCGGCTGCGCACGGTGGTGCTGATTCCACGGATTTGTGCGCCAGTGATAGCGTTCGAAATCGCCGTATCAAACGAACGGTCCTGCAACCCTACCGACAGACTGTGCTTATAGCGACCAACCGGAATTAGCGAGCGCTTAAAATTCAGGCCGATGAATTCACCAGAGCCACTTACATCGAAAAAGTTCTGGACGCCACCCACGTCAACATCGGATCTGACATAGAAGCCTGATAACCAACCAGACAAGGCGTAAACCGGGATCTGATAAAACGCGCCGAATTGGAAGACGTCGTCGACGTTGTCAGGGGAAATCGTGATCGCGGTCGTGAGGATGTCGTCGTGGCCGGTGAGATTGCTATACAGACCGCCCAATTGCATCCGTGTGGCGCCGGTATCTTCGGTACCTATATTGTTGAGATTTCCAAATACGTTCCACTGACGTTTGTCTTGGACATTGACCACTGCGTCGAGCGAGTCCGCTTGCTCGTCGCTGTCGCGGAAACTGACTTTGAGTTGCTTGTGAGGGTGTTGATTGGCGACTGCCAGTGAACGCGATACTTCGCGTAGCTGAGGCGCTTGGCCATTGATGACTTTCGGTAGGCTGGCTCGGATATTGTCGGTCGAGAAGTGCTGGTTGCCGGAAATTTTTACTTCACCGACGGCGAACGTGGAAATATTTAGAATGACGATACCGCGGTCCAGTTCTTGTGGCGGCAAGGACACGCGATGGAAATTATGTCCCGCCGCGACAAATGCTGACTCCAATGCATCGCTCGCGCCAAGTAATCCGTCGATCCCGTCGTATTCCCCGACAAATGGCTCAAGCGCCGCCGCAGTCGCGTCGGCATCCAGCGGGTTGTCCCCTTGGACTTCGAATCGCTCTACATTAAATACTAATGCCGGTGGCGACTGTGCCAGTGCAGATCCGCAACTTATAATTAAGAATATGAATAACCCTGTCCGCCCCACGTCCCCCCCTGCGAGCCTTGTGTCAGGCTCCTCGTCTCCATGAACGTGGCATAGTAAGTTAATGCGACTGACGAAGAAAGTGGTTAAGGTCTCTGAAATTAAGAAATTATCTGGGTCAACACGCTCATGGGATTAAGCAAAAGTCGTTAGATTTGACGGTGCGCATCGAAAACGCTCACGTGAATGTAGGTGCTCACCATTTAGGCCCAGATATGAGAGCAGTCAGACTGCCGCGCACGGGGACAATTCGCGCGGACGATTAACCCCATCCGAAATTGGATTCCGAGGGCAATGTTCGCTTTGCTTTGAACAATCGTCTAGGCACCCCATCTCGGCACCCCAAAACTTTTCAGCCGAGCGAACATCACGCAGCTGAGCCGTATTTATCTCGGGCTGCAATATCGTATACGTATCTCGGATCCCCAGCCCCGCGAAATTCCAAGCACAAGGCGCGGGCGTCTGATTGTTGCCTAACAACAACAACGTCCTGAACGAAGATTCGTTCGTTAAATAGTGTGGCTTATATATTGCAATCCGGGTTTGGCGCCTGAGGGATCAGCCCAATCGAATGTCAGACGCCACGGTATCGGTTTGCTCCTGTTCCCGAAGCCAGGTTCCATCGCCTGATGAAGATTAAGGAAAGCGCCCGAGCAGCCGCTAGAAGCGATGTGGCTAAGCATCGTTTCGGTAGCAGTGAGCTGGGTAGGAGAGATAGATGGGACATGGGACAGATACCAAAGCCTGTGCGCATTGCGGGTCCGAATCGGTACTTGATTCGCAAACACAAGCCTTGCTCGCAAGTTTATCAAGTAAGCAACTATTGCTATCGCGCGATCTAAGGGTATTGTTCGCGAATGATGCATTTCGAGACCACCTCGGGCGCCACAGTGAGTCGTTGTGTGGACGAGCCGTCGGTGATCTGTTCTCTACAGAAGAATTTAGCGGCGTAGCGCGCGCGGCGTTGTGCTGTGGAGCTGGCCAGCAGGATGTTGTCGTTAGCTTCCAAGAGCTAGGGTCTGACCGGTGCAGGTCGGCAAACGCGACGCTAACCCCCCTATTCACTAGCGACGAGTCGGTGGCGAGCAGACTTCTCGTGACTCTCGCAGACGACCCGAACGCGACACGCGACTCCCTCGAAGCGCGCTATCGAGATTTAGTTGAGCGGCTTGATGCATTCGTTTGGGAAGTCGA
>JBLFWX010000033.1:0-50062 GCA_047611805.1 Gammaproteobacteria bacterium | reverse complement strand
CAGTTATCTCCTGGCGCTTAGGTGGGGACATCAATGCCCGGAGAGAGCCCGGTGAGATCGTCGAGATTAAAATAGCCTTGGTTGAACCAGAAAAACCCAAAACTATTGAACGGCCGCCGCCAGATGAACCCCTGGAGTTTGTGGATCCATTCGAGATCGAGCCGCCGAAGACCCTTATTGCGCCGCAGGCCGTGTCGCCACCACCGCCCGATGTGCCGCTCTCGTTGCGCGCTGATTCCGGCGGTAAGCCTGGTTTTAAGCTATCGAACCCCAGCTCTGCGATGTCGCTCGGCGAAGGTTTTGGCACGGCAGGTTTCGGGCCAGGGATCGGCAACGCGCTCGGTAATTCGTCGAATCGTTTCGCGGCCTACGTTGCGGGTCTGCGTAACGACGGCTTAGATGTCGTTTTTATCCTCGATGCGACGAGTTCGATGGGATGGGCACTCGACCAAATTAAGGAACGTATTAACGACATTGTGCGCGCGGTGCGAACCTTGGTGCCGACGGCACGCTTCGGGTTTGTAGCGTATCGCGACCAAGGTGACCCAGAGTTTGTTGTTCGCGTCAGACCGCTGACCTTTAGTACGGCGAATCTCAGCGACTTCCTCGACCCGCTCGAAGCGGACGGCGGGGGCGATGTACCGGAGGATATCGGTGCTGGGGTCGACGCGGGCATCGAGCAAAGTGGTTGGCGTGTCGGCGCACGAAAGATCATGATCATCGTTGGCGATGCGCCGCCGCGAGATGAAGATTTTAAGCACCTGCTGAGATCGATCCGCAGTTTCACCGCTATCGGTGGCACGGTGTCGACACTAGATGTGAGTCCGGACGCGAACCCTGAGCTGATTGAGATGCGCGAAGGCGCGCCGGTTGATCGCAGACATTACCGCGGAAAACCAAGCCGCCAATTTCTGATCATCTCTGATGCCGGCAATGGTGATTCAGGGACCCTGTCAGGCGATGTCAATATTACGAAACGCCTGCTCACCTTGATAATGGGCGATCAATTCGCGAAAGAAATGCGCGCGCTATTCGAGGTCATCTAGTGCATCCTCGAAGCAGTGTTTGGAGCGCGCTCGTTTTTCTGTTGTTAACCGTGAGCAGCGTGAGCGAGTTGCTTGCTAAAAACACAGCTACGCCAACTCCCGATAGCGCAATAGCGCAAGCGCGACAGTTGCTCTCGAGCTTAAGCAACGAAGCGCCGACGAGTCGATTCGCAGCCGTCGGACGTGAATTCGGGCAACTGGTTGATGCGCTGCGACAAGGTAGCCCGACAACCAATCAGCTGACGACGATGCGCGCCGTCACCGAGGAGCTAAGCAACCGCACGGACACTCACCTGAAAGCGCTCGAGGCTCGCGCTGGTAGGAATGAGGCGGCGCTGGAGGCGCTCTACCGTTCCGCTGCGTGGGACGATATTAGCTTCGCTTTGGCTGCGTTTCCCTACTGGCGAGCGTGGCTGGATCTCGAGATGCATCACCGAGCGGACGGTGCCGCGGCCAAGAAACAATGGATCTGGGAAGCGAAAAAAGGCTTTCGAGGCACGGCGGTACAAGTGTTTCGTCCGAGCCTGCTGTACGGCGGCTGGCTGGGTCTCGGCTACGTTGCGCTCGCGGAAGGCGAGGATGATCGCGCAGTTAAGATCTTTGAAAGCTTAGAAGCGGAAGTGGCGGGCGACACGGGTCACCCATTGCATGATGTGGTGTCGCTAGAACTTCGAATGTTGCGGGCGAGAGCCGGCAGCGTAATTGATTCCGCACCTGATCGCGAAATCGACGACACCGAAGCGCAGGTTTTGCGCGCCGAAGCGATTGCGCTTCTCGAATACGCGCAGAAGTACAAACAGGACCCGAAAGAAGCCGTTCTGCGATTGCGACGAATTGTCGATGCTGGTTACATCGATAACGGATTGCTAGAGCTGGTGTCGCATTATCACGCAACGATTAAGCGCGGTGAAATCGGGCAGTTAACCGCGTTGGTGCGCGCCGAACACGCATTCGAGTTCGGACTGGACTCGAGTGCGGCAGGACTGTACGAAATGTTTTTTGAGAGCATGGCAAACCGCAAAGATCTCAACTTGAACCAATATCACTTTAATTACGCATTGGCGTCGCTTAATACTCAAGCTTATGAGGTTGCGGCTGTTGCTGCCGACAAGCTACTAAAAAACCAAAATCTCGAACCGCTGATTAAAAGGGCCGCGACTAAGCTCGCCTACGTTGCTCGCCTTTCGCGTGATGCGACTCCGACGGCTGCTTCGCGAGCAGCGCTCACAAGATCTGCAGAGCGGTTGCTTCGTGATTATCCGGATGATCGCGACGCTGATGGGGTGCGCTTAACCGTCGCTCAGACGACGACGAATTCGAAGAAAGCGCACGCGATGATGAATGCTGTTAAATCGCCTCGAAAGTTAAAGGGATCGCTGGAGCAAACGCGATTTTTCATTATCGCCAGAGATTTTAGCGACGCGATCCGCAGAAACGATGTAACGAGAGCAACAGCGCACGCGCCTAAGGGGTTGTCTGCCTACGAGCAGTTACCGAAAAAGCAACGAGAGATCACCGAGAATCTTGCGCTTGTGTTGCAGATGCGAGCGCTCATCGATCCGGAGCCGAAGGCGGTAATAACGGCAATCGATGAGTTTCAGAACCTGGCAGTTTTAGCGTCGCCTGTGCGTCAAGCAATGCTTTGGGCGCAGCTTAGATGCGTTGAAAGGTTAGCGGATCGAGCGGCCTTAGTTGATTTTCTGACGCGTTTCACGGGCACGGAGCTTGAGGCTTGGCAGCTCGAGCAAATCTATTCGTCGATCAATTCCGTGGTCGATTCCAACGAGCGCTTAGCGGCGACGCAAGTGTTACTGCGTGGCACGATGGCTGACGTTCGCATGGAGCAGCGATTCAAGATGATTGTGATCGAAGCTTTGCTTGAGCTTGAACAATTCCCGAATGCCTACGAGAAAGCCCGATTGTTTCGCGAAGCCTACCCGGCGCTGGCAGACGGCTACCGTTTGTTTGCATTGGCCGCAGCGAAAACGGATCGACCGTTTGAGGCAGATAGTGCGTGGCGCGCAATAACCGATCGCACGGATCCGCGCCGGGAAATGTGGTGGGAAGGCATGCTCCAGCGCGCCCATATACGCGGACAATCAACTCGGCCCGAGAGCAGTTGTGAAGTCTTGTCTGAGATTGAATCCAGAAGCGAATTTATGCCGGCCGAAATAAAACCACAAGTCGAAGTGCTTCGCGCAAGCTTGCCATGCTCTCACAATGAGGCCAGCTAAAGTACGCAAAGAGGACGGATTTATTTGTGGCCCCTTCACGCTAGCGAAAAGTAGTTAATGAACGCATTGCGGAACAAGCCAGTCAGGATTGCTTTTTTCAAGAGGCAAGTAGTGGTTCGTTTCCGCAAAGGGGATAGATTAATTTAGCGGGTTTTCGAGGATCGTCGAGAAGCACACGGCGCGCGATGTGTTGACCAATCATCGATCAAATTAGCGACAAACAGTATCGCTCCAGCAAACTGAGCGCGTTGCGCATCAAAGCAGGGGCGATTGGACGGTGTGATCCGGAGTCGCCTTGGCATCGGCAATATTCGCTAGCGTGAGCAGAAAGATAGCGTCGCGGCGCGGATCCTCGGAGCGCTTTCAGTCCGCCCCCATTAAGTATTGGGAAAATGGGCTGCGTTATGTGAAATTCCAACCACACGATCGCGGTTCGTACAGACGTTCGAGTTGGTCGATTCACATCGGTCGGCGGAGAATCGATAGGGCTTTATTTTGGCTCGGACAACACCCATTCCATTTTTCGACCCAGGGTGCGCCTATGCGGGTTCTAGCCAAGCATGGGGGAGAGTAATTGGACCATCGCGATGAACGTATCGATGTTCGAGGCAAAAACGCTCAGGTGCTGGTGGGTGGCTCAGGTCCACCGCTGCTTTATTTGCACAGTGCCGGAGGCGAGGTGGCGTGGCTGCCATTGTTCGACCTCTTGAGCCAGCACTTCGAAGTATTCGTACCAGCGCATCCAGGCTTCGTCTACTCAGATGGGCTCGATGAGATCGACTCAATGGAAGATCTCGTATTGCATTACACGGATCTCATCGATCTACTTGGCATTGTGCAGCCAGCCTTAGTTGGATTATCTCTCGGCGGATGGACCGCCGCGGAGTTCGCGACACGCTATAGCGACCGCATTGGCGCGTTAGTTTTAATCGCGCCGGTCGGCGTCCGCCCGCCGGTTCAAGATTTTTTTCCGCGTCACCGAGTGAAACACACGCGATCGTCTTCAGTGAATCGGAATCAGAACTCGCGCGATTCGCTATCTCGGACAATCCAGGTCCAGAAGCTTACGAACACTACCTTAGAGGGCGCGAAGCAACCGCGCGTCTTGATTGGAATCCTTATTTGCACAACCGCAAACTCCAAGGCCGCTTGTATCGCATCAGCGTACCGAGTCTCGTCCTTGCAGCAGGTTCAGATCGACTCGTTCCCGAGTCGCATTGCCGCTTATACGAGGCGGGCATAGCGAATGCGCAATTTGCAGAAGTACCAGGTGCGGGGCACGCCTTGCCCTTCGAACGAGCAGCTGAAAGTGCCGAAATTGTGACTCAGTTTCTATCTGCTAAATAGCTTGCAGGCAAACCTAATCCGATAAGGAGACGCTTGTGCGTTTCTATAATTTTCACTTGATGCCGTGGCCTGATCTGCCTGCCGACTTCGACGACATTGATACGCATCCGTCCGCGTGGGTGACGCTATCGAACAGTAACTACGATCCGCAAAAGGGTCACGTTCTCTACAACGAATATCTCGATCAATTGGAATGCGCGGAGGAACTTGGGTTCGAAGGGGTTTGTGTTAACGAACATCATCAAAATGGTTATGGCACGATGCGTTCACCGAATCTTGTCGCAGCGATGCTCGCGCGACGCACTAAACACATAAAGATTTGCATCGTCGGCAACGGTCTGCCGTTACGTGACCATCCGCTGCGCGTTGCAGAAGAGGTGGCAATGCTCGACGTTGTGACGGGTGGGCGCATTATCTCGGGATTCGTGCGCGGCATTGGCGATGAATATACATCCATCCATGGGGTGAACCCCACGTATTCGCTGGAACGTTTTCGCGAAGCCCACGATCTCATCATCAGGGCCTGGACCGAAGACGGGCCGTTCGAGCATTACGGCAAGCATTACGAGGTTCGCTACGTCAATGTCTGGCCGCGACCGATCCAGAAACCTCACCCACCGATTTTGATCCCAGGCTTTGGCAGTCGTGAGACGGTCGACCGGTGTGCGCACCCGGATCGCATGTACGCCTACCTTGCGGCATTTATGCCGGACCATTTAGTAAAAATGTTCTTCGATTATTATCGCGAACGCGCCGATCATTACAGCTATACCGCATCGCCATATCAGATGGGCCACTTGGTGCCGGTCTATGTTGCCGAGATAGACGAGCAAGCAGAGGCGGAAGCTGCACAACATGTGCTCTGGCTTTACCACAAAGGTTTGCGTCACAAATGGGAACAATTTTCCCCACCCGGTTATGCGACACCCGAAGCGATGCGCAGAATTGTTGAGAACGCGGGCGAGCTCGACTTCCCAAATTTCAGTTTCAAACAGCTAAACGACAAAGGCTATTGCATTGTTGGTAGCGTCAATACAGTGCGCGAACGCATCGCCGCATATTCGCGTGGTTTAGGTTTTGGGTTGTTCCTCGCCCTGACGCATTTCGGCGATATGCCGAACGCGAAATGCCGAGGCAATATGGAACGTTTCGCAAGCGAAGTGATGCCGTCACTCAGGCCCGAGTTCGCGCACATGGTGTGAGACGCGCATCGAGATCGAATTGCACGAGTCGCGTGTGCGGCGAAACCAGACTCAATGTGTACGACAGGCAAGAATCGAAACCTTGATCCGCGAGAGTTGATATCTCTCCATGGAACGTCGCGAAGTTGCGACATTACTTCTTTCAAGTCTTGTTTTTGGTGTACAGGCGGTGATTTGAAGCGCGTAGAATTCGTAGACTTAGCGCGTGTTTGGTCATACCCAAAACCATTCCAAAAACCCCATCCACCCATAGTGCTTGGGACGCTTGCCCGTGAGTGGGGCCGCAAAAGAACGCGGAATACGCGGGTGCTAGATTCCGTTGGGTCCAATGCACGGCGACCAAATAGGGCTACGTATTTGGGACCTGCACATGAATTTGCACTACGTAGGGCGCTACCCGGCGTCGGCACCGGTCTCAATTTGTGATAATCAAAAGACCGCGCGATACGCTCGGCCACATCGCTGATCTCGGTACGGTTTATCGGGCAACACCTCGTTGCCCAACTGTGGATAAAGACACGGTGTTACGTTGGATGGACAAATAAGCAAAACTGATCGACGAACTCGCCTGAACCGCTCAAGCCTTGAAAATGAAGCCGCTACCGGCGATCCTTCATCGCGATGTGAACGCGATTTATTCTACAGGTAGAAATCATAGGGACAGGCTATTAATTTACGACGGCTGCGAATGCGAATTAAATATACTGTCCCCGAAACTCTAGACCGCGCCAACGAGGAGGCAATGATGCCGTGACGCACACGACTGCATTTCGAATGGATTACTACCACGTATAATAGGCAGGAGGTTGGGGCGCCGTGATATTATTGAACGCCGCCGTCGACAAATTCTATTTATTGGGGGCGCCTTGCGCGGGGTTTGGAAAGGACGTGGCGCGCCTCGCTGTCTGCAGCGACGCTAGTGAGTTGCTCCATTGCTAACTGCTCACGGGGCATGAGCAAGCGATTCATCAGTGTCGGCTACTTTTGAGGATGTCAGCGAAACGGCTGACGATGAAAGGGAGTGGCGGATACGATCGTGCTCAATTGCAACAATGAGCAACTGAGCAGTGTACGAGGGTGTCAAGTTAAGTGTGTAACTGCCCTTCACATGGGAACTCCGTCGCCGAACATAATGACGAACTGGTTGAGCGCCGCCTTCCAATTTCGGATAGGTAGCGTCCACTTTCTAGCGACTCGACTCGGTTCAGTCCAAGATAAAGTACTTTAAAAATCGATCCGTCGGTCGGGAACGCCCCTCGGTTCTTGAGCACCTTACGCATCGAATAATTCAATGACTCGATGGCGTTGGTGGTGTCGATCACCCGCCGAATGTCAGGCGGATAATCGAACAAAACCGTCAGCCGTTGCCAATCAGCGCGCCAGGCTGGACTGATCGCTGGGTACTTGATGGGCAATTGCTCCTGCATTGCCCAAACTTCCGCCATCCATGGCGGTCGTCGTCCCAGCGCTCAGCTAAATTCTCCAGCGCCTGTTCGGCCGCCTCCAATGTCGGCGCGGCGTAGATAGCCCGCAGGTCGGCAGCAACCGCTTTGCGGCTTTTCCAGGGTACGTACTTCAACGCGTTGCGCACCGTGTGAACGATGCACAGCTGAACCTGGGTGTGCGGGTAGACGGCTTCGATCGCTTCAAGCAATCCTTTCAGCCCGTCGACACACGCAACAAAGCAATCTTCCATGCCTCGGTTTTTCAGTTCATTGAACACTGACAACCACGACTGCAGGACGCAGGAGATAGAGCAATGCAGGAGCAATTGCCGAAAACTTTGCGCCCTCGTTCTCTGACATCCACAGCCCTAGCAGCACCTTTTCGCCTTCCATGTTGATACCTAATGCGAGGTACACCGCCCGGTTCTTCACCGAGCCGTCCTGACGTGATTTCACCATCAAGGCATCGACATAGACGATCGGGTAAACCGCATCCAGTGGCCTCGAACGCCAGGCCTTAACCTCATCAAGGACCGCGTCGGTGACGTTGGAGATCAGCGTCGGCGAAACTTCAAAACCATACAAATCTTCAAGCTGACTCTGAATCTCGCGGGTACTTAAACCACCGCCGTACAGCGACAATACCTGCTCATCGAAGCCCTCAAGACGACGCTGCCGCTGCTTCACAATTCGCGGCTCAAAACTGCCGTCTCGATCGCGCGGCACTTCTATCTCGAATTGACCCGCGTCGCTCTGCACCGTCTTGCGCCCAAGACCATTGTGATGGTTCGTGCCTTGCGCTTGCTCGTGCATTTCGTAACCCAGATGCTCATTGAGCTCTGCCTTAAACGCATGTTCTACCAATTTCTTTTGCAGCTGCTTGAGCAGACCTGTCTCTCCCAAGATCTGCTTTGGATCTGAATAATCTTTCAGTAATTCATCAATCAATAAATCTTCTTTCGTCTTTTCTCTGGTCATCTCGTCATCCTCGTTTGATGATTTTACGATAACCAGTTGCACACTCCTTTTTACACCCTCAACAGTCTCGGCACGGCTGTGCAAGTCTCGATCCCGGCGCCGGTAGCGGAGGGCGCTGCAACCACTGTCGACTTCGAATCCATGGCCGTTGACAGGGAGATACTTGTCGTTGAAGACGACCACGATACCTTTGATATCTCGTCCGTATTCTTCAAAAAATCGGGCTACAACATTCAACGGGCAAAGCGACCGTCGATCGCTCTCGACTATTGTCGCCAACGAACACCAGACGTCGTGTTGTTGGATCTCAACATGCCGGAAATGGACGGTTGCGCATTGAGCAAAGTGTTGCGCAGCGAAGGCTACGCGAAACCGATTGTGATGTTAACTGCATCAAGTCTCCGCAGCGACCGACAGGGTGCCTTAGATAACGGTTGTAGTGATTTCTTAGTTAAACCCGTTAGATCGACCGAACTTTTACGTGTGATCAACATGCACTGTGATCGCACATCACCAACGGAACGAGAAATATTAAAACAAAGTTATCGCGCTGCGCTTGGGGATCACGCGGATCAATTTGACGATTCTGTCGATGAACTTCGCGCTGCTGCAAGCGGCTAATATCATCAACTAGGGTAATTTCGTCCGTGGAGCATTGAGTCAATCACGGCGCAAGATCACGACCCAGAATTGCGATCTCCCGTTTGATCTGTATTTCGGTCACAACTTGCAATCTAGTCGACAGTGATCTTTGAGGTTTTGGGAGCAGGTCAGATCCGCCCGATGACGAAGCTCGCGCAATCACACCTGGCGGAAGAGTTGCTTCGAACGAGCGTTAATTTCTAAGGCAAGGTTGCAAAGATAGCCGAGCTATCACGCGATCCTAAACGTTGGCAAGAGGACTTTTGTACCTTTAGGGCTTCAGTGATGAGGAAACGCGTGCCGCCCGCTCCCAACAATCGGGTATTTGTAACGAGAAGGTGTATGAAAAGCATGAAGAGATCGCGAATCTCTCGATCGTCGTAACAAATCCTGGAAATCAGCAGCATATCGTCCAGGTTCGGAATTACCTCACACGTTCAATGCGATCGCGTTTACAGGAGGGACGGTAAGCTGGAGAACCGGTAGCCACCAATCCTTACGGGTTTCGCGTCTGCCGCGATGTTCACCACCGTGCGAAACCAACGTACGGTTAGACTGCTGCCTTGGGGCGGTCCGCCACGAGCAAGCTGTGGTTGTGCACCGTTGCGAGGCCTACTATTTTTTGTAATTGAAAATGACTTTGAAATTAACACGCGACTATCGAAAGAAATGTCACGGAAGATGGACTTGATCATCGGCGATCGATGGGGTTCGGATTGTCACAATGGTGCAGTCGCTCTCCGCGTACCAATAGTGGTCGACACCAGCATTTATGATTACATAATCTCCACGCTGCGCTAGCCTGATGTCCTCTTGCCAGCCCTCTCCGCGAAGTTGGACCACGAAAATTCCGTCGATCAAAATCGAAATCGTTGTCGCAATTCTATTGTGCGCCCAACCGGCATGGCGCTGATCGTCGCACCTATGTACGCCCCACTTGAGTTCAACGTCGCTCTGTCGCCGAAGACCTTCTTCGACGGCAACAAATTGACCGACAAACCATCCGCGCTTCTGCTCTTTTATCGCGTTGCCGGTGGTGAAGCTTTCGGGTTTCATCGTGTAGTGGCGCTCGCCATGGGCCTTGACACCTGGTTAGTCGTCCTTATTCTGCGTCCTTGCCTGCACAAGACCCAACAATCTGTTGTATGACGACATCACACTGATATTACAACAGCGGCGCGTTCGATTGGATGCTTAATTGTCGGTCCATCCGCGCCTCATTACTGGCATCGGTCGAGCTCATGGGTGAAGGCCCGCGCACACGAAAATAGGACAAAATTGCGCGCGTGTCGAGTGAATTGTGATGCCAATGCAGAGCACCTTCATTGACTAGCGCGGGTTATCCACCTTGAAAATTAAACGCGACCTCCGGGCAACGGACGAGTTGATGTCTGTCACTGAGCCGAGTTCCGCGTGCGATTCTGCGAGTGTCCTTCTGACGAAGCGGATCGTGCCGGCGTGATCAGGCTGTCGAGTTTAGAAGTTCGTCGTGGGTCGTAAACGCCTCGGCCTTCGCACAACCGCGCCACGCTGTTCACTCAAGCGTTGATGAAGGGCGAAAGCAGGAACAGAATCCGGTATCAATTAACTTTGATTCTGGCTCTCTTTATGTCTCTTTCCCAAGCCATTGGCGAAACGCACGACGGTTCAGATGATTTCATGACGTCATTCGACGTCATGAGGGAGCATCTAGTGACTGAGTGGGGCGAAAAATATTTCTTGTTATCGTCATGCCCGGCAATCGTCGGCCCTCGCTTATTGGAAGACTAAGGTGATGTGGTTCGTTTTGTGCATGGCCTTGTTTAGCGCTACGAACCAATTAGTGAAGTCGCCAGACGCTTGAATATTTGTGCGGGCGGATTAGCGGCAGCGGAATTACTCGCACATAGTTCTCTATCCCAAGGACAACGACGTGTGGGCGAAGAACCAAAGCAGTGCGCGCAGGCTTAGGATGGTGTTACCCGTAAGACGATTCGAATTGCCTGCAGGTCTTTGCTATTGACCGCGCCGTATTTAGCATCCATGCGTTGTTTCAATTGCGGGTGCATTTTGACTCTGCTGATGTGAGCATCAAACGCCGTTTCCAAATTGGGGCTGGTGGCGTTAGCGAGCGACCGTGTCCGTCGCACTGCCGACTCTGAGATTAATCCCTATCGGAAACGAGGAATGGCGGTCGCTGGGGAATTTCTTAGTAATATCATGCTTCGCTCCGTCAGCTCCCATAAACAGGCGTTTTGAGCGCGAGCTTGCTGCTTGCGATCAGTGACAAGGGATAGCGCTACCATAGGCCACTACCAGCAAAAAGCGACGCGGTTTACGTGGTCCGCGACGGATATGGCCTCGGCGGTCGCATGGTGAATAACGGTCTCGCAGCACGCGAGGAAGCGTAATCCATTGTTACCTAGGGGTTGGTTTGCCCGATTTCTGATCTACGAAGTCGCAGGTCCGGAATATCCGTATTTACCTTAGTGCCTGCGGCATGGTGCCGCCCAACAGGCCGCAAATTTGTATCAGGAGCATTGCGAGATTGAGCTTGGTTGTAGCGATATTAAGACCTCGATGGAGAACAATTCCATCACGCTGCGGGGCAAGGCGGTTGAGGTAGATTATCAAGGACTCTCGGATCTATTGCTCGCCTACAATTTGATATCGGCAGGGAGGCCTCACGAACGGCTGTTGAATACAACACGGCGCCTTCGAAGAGTTTCAAGTTCGCCTTTTAAATTATCACGACACTACTAGTGGTGGCCGGCACCGTCTCCCCAGCTCATACGCCGAGACGATTAAACGAATCGCATTGAGAAATTCGGGTGCTATTCGTTTCGAATTAGAACGCCCAAGGCCGTTAAAAGTCTAGGGCGGGGAGGATCTTCTGATACGCGGGGGCAGTGGGCTGCGGCTATGCTCCTCCTCTTAAGTGAGGAGCATAGCGCACAACCGAAGTCTCTTATGACGTCGGTGCTTTCCGTTTTTTGTAAGCCATTCCGAGCAGGCCTGCACCGAATAGCGCAATCGTGGCCGGTTCGGGGACCGCGGCCGAGACTAGGGTGAGCGTGACATTGTCTAGCGCTTGAGGTGACGCGTCCTCACCAACCCCTGGGGCTAAATTTATGCCCAATGAATCGATTACCACGCCGGCAAGGTTAGCTGCCGAGAATGTGGTTAATGGGAATCCCCCGGAGGTCGCGAATTGGTCAAGGGCTACCTGAACGCCGCTCAAGAAACCCACTACGCCGTGTCCTGGCCCCATGCCAATTGATGCGAGGTCTAAGCTGTCGAATGTGAATGTTCCGCCGTCAGTTCTCTTAAAGAGAAAGAATGGGTCATCCAAGCTGAAGCCAGTTGCACCAGCACAGTTTACGCCGCAATCGCCTGTCGCGAAGATCGAGGCATTGGCCGGTGAATCGATCTGAAATCCATCTTCGACGCCGGTGGTGAAAGCGCCCGGGGCGAAGCCGTCAAAATCGATGACCACGGCGGAAGCGGGGCCGGCGAGTAGGACGCTGCCGAGAACTACTGTCGTCGCCAGAATCGGGAAAGCTTTACGTATGATCATTGAATTTCCACCTCTAGTGTGATTGTTCCATTATATAGTCCGAAGCGTCGGACCTTAATTAGTGGATAGCAAATTCCGTGCCGAAAAAATATTGTCTATTTATTCAATCGGTTACGATAAATGTGTGCATTGCATCACGAAAAATGTAAAAAATATTGACACCTTTGCCGACGGTCTCTCGCCGAGGCCACTTGTTGAGGCTCAGCTCAAAGTAAATTTCTCTCATTAATTCATGCGGTTAACTCTCACCAATTAGGTAAATTGGTGCTGTAAAGAATATGGTCACCATAGTGTAGGGGGCCCGCCTTGGTCTAGGAATTCGGGTGCGAGATTAGAAAAATAGCTTGCGAATTCATGCGGTTGAGAGGTGTCAATGGTGTTTGTCGACGTGTAAAGAATGTTGACACTATTCGCTGCGGCTTCATCTTGAGCCCGCTGTCAGGCTTCAATTTACAACAGACTGCACTGGGTAACTATCCCGGCGATGTTGCGTGCCTTGGTGGGCTGTGGGGGACCTTCTTGTGGCCCGGACAAACGACTATTTCGCCATGCGGCAAGGAGCAGATCTCGAGGCGAAATGTCCAACGGTAGATTGGACACAGCCTTGGAGCTTCTCAGCGAGATTCGAATCGAAGTTCCGAATGAAAACGCGATGTCCCGCTACGTCGTTTTATTGCCGTCCCCAAGGGTGCTAGATTAGGCAAATTAACAAAAATGGACGAGAGCCCGTTCGGATCGAAAATGGGACTGTTGAGGATGCTATATGCCCCCTAACTATGCCCCCGGATGCGATTTCTCAACGTTGTGTCGATCTCCACGTTCGAAGGGCAATACTTGGCCGACGACTGCGTACAACTAAAGGAAAAATGCTCTTCGACTCGAGGGAGCGTTTTCGCCGATTCATCCCGGCGCAATGTTTCGAATCAATAGATGCGGGTCTCTCGAGCCGATACCGATTGTTCAGTAAAGAGAACGCGTTTTGGAGTTTCTAGCCAAGGTTTCCGGCGCCGACCGAGGTTCCTCGGAAGCCGTGCGTAAAGAAATCGTCGCGACCTTCATTGCCCTCCGCGGTATTCGATGTTTGATGAACTAGGCCTTGCGACCGCGAAAAGTACCCCTGCGGCGGCTCAGTTTTAAGGGCTACATCTAGGCGTTTGAATCAGTCCAAACTGGATCGTCTAGAACATGCCCGCTACGGCGAAAATTGATGAATTAAACTGCTGACAGCGCGACGGCCAATCGACTTGGCAGACGCGGCCCTAGAGCACGCAAACGAGGGCCCAATTACGTTCAATCGATGGCTCTAACGCGACACGAAATGAATGAGATCCCATATCGAAGTCTATATCGTGCCCAGCACGCTTAATGAAGCGCCATTTATTACCGTCCCCGTGTCATACGCCGTCAATGATATAGTCCCCGGCTCGCGGATGGCCCCTCATCGCGTGTAACGGTGTAATGTAAAAAATCGTGAAATTGGGACGTGCGATACCGAACAACAACCGAATTCTCATCACACTCGATCTGGCCTAAAAGCAATTGTGTCTATAAGGATTGAAAAAGCGTTGTGAACAAAGTGGAAACATTCAACACTCAAGAAAAAATCGAACACCCGATCGGGAAGAGTATTCCCCTGTTCCGACTGTTTGACAGTGATGTGCACATGTACCAGATGTTACTGGAGCAAAAGGCGCTGGCGTCGGCGCAAAGAAACGGGAAAGACACTGGCTGCGACGAAGAATCCGAAATCAGGTCGATATACGCGATACCGGCGGATGGAAGCCAGCTAGCAAAATTTTCTATTGCCGAGTTTTTATATACGTGTTTTGAGCGGAGCTTCGCTCTGATCGCGCTGATTCTGAGCATTCCCATAATGTTGGTAGAAGCAATACTTCTCCGGATTGAGTCGCCCGGGCCGATATTGTTTGCCATGGCGCGCATTGGCACCTCAAAACCGTGCCTAGGCTCGGAACTGCTCACGGTACCGTACCTGAAACCGCCCAGTTCCGAGGAAAATTTCGACCCCAATAAATACTACTACTACCCACAGTTATTCCGTTTTATTAAATTCAGAAGCATGTACGTTGACGCGAAAGAAAGGTTTCCGGAACGATATACCTACACTTATTCAGAATCGGAATTTCTCGAAAACAGTTATACAGATCCCGAGGACCCGCGAGTAACTCCTTTAGGCCAGTGGCTGAGGAAACTCTCAATCGACGAATTGCCTAACTTCTGGAGCGTGCTGATCGGCGACATTCGCCTCGTTGGACCGAGGCCCGATCTGCCAGCCTTCTTACCTTCCTACCCCGAGGATGCAATCTTCAAGTTCTCGGTAAAACCGGGGATAACCGGTCTGGCACAAATAAGCGGCCGTGGCATGCTCGGTATCAAGGAAACTATTGATTACGATCTCGAATACATTGAACGCAGAACGATCTGGTTGGACTTGCAAATTTTGGTAAAGACCATCTGGTATGTAATTGCAAAAAGGGGAGCTTTTTGAGCGCTCAATAGAGTGCCTCCGGCCGCCTTGGCTTCGTACATCCGCGGGTTGTCTTCAGACCATTTGCGGCTGCCTAGGACGACGAGGATTGACTGAGAGCTGCACACGCCCGCGGGTGCTCTACCGAGAACTGCTAGCGTGGGATTGGCGATAGTTTAGACCGTGATCCGTCTCGCAGAGGACCTCACTGTGACGGACTAGTCCCATGCTCGGAAGGATTCGCGCTATGAATCGCAAAGGGTTCAGAATCCGTCTCGCAAGTAAAGCACCGCGCGATTCGAGTAATCCTGAGTCAAGCACCATGGTGAACCGCGAATCCTAGCACTCAGCTGTAATTTGAAGATCCCTTGAGTTATCGGCAAAACCAAAAACGAACGTTTAGGACTATCAAGCGTTGACGTTCGCCATGAATGTGTCGTTGAAGATCCTGTCTTCGATAAGGGACAAGCAAGCGTAGCCGTTGCCAATCCTCTTCAGCCGACTCCCGTTTTCGACTCTGAGGCGTTTCGCTCCTTATTCGAGCTCCAACCGTTCAGGCTGATTTCCTAGTCGACGGTCTTCGTCGTCGCCACAGATTGCAGCGCTTCGGGAATTGCGCCACCGTGATCAAATGTCATGGCCACTTCTCGGCGTCGTCGTTTTGCTGTTGAAGCATCGGCGGCAACATTTCCGGCCGCGGGGCGAAGCCGAGCAAGAATATTCGAAGGTAGGCCGCGATTTTACGTCCCGACTCAAGTCGTCGTCCGGGAGTAAACACCCATTTGAGCACATAGTTAAGGAGGCGCAGTAAAACCCCGGCGCTCATGATCATCCTGAACACGTGCAGCGACGGATTTCCGTAGTGCTTTCGAATGAAGTAATAGCGGTTCAAATGGGCTCGCATCAGGTTCTCGTAACTCTTCAACCTCGAGGTCACGCTGTGTGCGCCGCCGATGTGCATAACCTCGACATCTGGCACGTAAGCCACTTTCCAGTTCGCGCGCCGTATGCGCAGGCACCAGTCCGCTTCGCATTGGAACGTGTAGTAATGCTCGTCGAGCATGCCAACCTCGTTTATCACCTCGCTGCGCACCACCAGGAAATGGCCGTTTAGCCACCCCGCATGCTTCCAGATTGTATCAGTCTCGTCAGTGCCGTCTTCCCAGAACGCCGCGGGGCGCACGACATTGAGAAGCTCGGAGCGCAGATCGTACATGCGCGCGGTCGTCTTTTGGTAGCTTCCGTCAAGATTACGTGTCTTACACCCAGCAATACCCACTCGCGGATGCGCCTCCATGAACCGGACGATTCCGTCAATTGTCCCGGGCGGAAGGACCGTGTCATCGTCCAACAGCAGCGCGTATCTTCCGGTATTTCGTGCCATTAACTGGTTGTAGGCGCGGCAGTACCCGAGTTTCATTGGCGCCCTGAACTGCTCTACTTGGGGAAAATCGTTCGCCAACTTGGTCGGCGTGTCGCTTTCGCCCGGAAAATTGAATCCGACCACCACGCGAAAGGTCGACTCGTGGTCCGCAGATGAGAAAACTGAGTCAAGGCATGGGCGAAGGTTTTCATAGCTGCCAAGGTTGGCAATGAGGATGACAAGATCTTCGTGCATCATTTTGTCCTGCGTCACGTTCGCCACGAAACAAGCCTCCGGTTAGCGGCACTGCGCTAGCTTGTTGATGAAGGCCCTAATGCACCTTGGACAGACAGGCTTGGGTGAACGAAATAAAGAATAGCTGAGTTGTTCGGGCTGTCGCCAGTGTCCACTAGGGGAGGATTGTAATTTCCAAAGATTGCCGCGGTTGGGCTTTCTCGACCCGAGCATGATACGAACAAACGTCCTTTCCCGCAATTCCGCCGAGTATTGTCAGTTCATAAAATCGTCCAAGCTGCGCGTCGACGTAGTGCTCGCTTGAATTGCTGCTCGAGTCGGCTGAAATTTCGCACTTCAGGCCGATTATTCGGCAATTTCCACGCTTCTGTGCCTTCGTTGGTGTACGACTGCGCCTGAAGAGAAAAGCACGAACGGTTATTGAAGAAACTGATATGCAGGGGATCGTTCCACTTGCGCAACTAATCCTGCTGTGATGCGGCAGATGCTGGGCATCGCCTATCGAGCGATTGCGAGTCGTCTGATTAAAGCCGCCGGCTATCACCACACAACGGGGCGGACTGTTGCGGAGACGTTGATTCATTGCTTCGACAGTGCCTTCAACGTCAATATCTACTCTCACGTTTTATCCTGCGACGGCGTGTATGTAACGAAGGGGTGCAGGCCTTCGTTACGCCGAGAACTGCCGCCGCCATGAGCGCGCCCCTTAAAAAAGAAACGGTCGATATTTCGTCGTAGGAAATGCCCTCTGCGAGGCGTGTTCGCCGTCGCACCGTGGAGTTTCGAGGTAAACAAGACTATCCACCGCGATCGCTCCTGATGAGTGGGTTCGCATTCAACAACAGCAACGGTCGACCCCGCCAAAAAGGGCAGTTATATTTCGTGCCTGCCAATAGCGGGTCCTTACGTAAGAAGACCACAAAGGTTGACCGAGCACGAACACTTGACGTTAAACTTACTGGCCTGCAAAAACGAAGAGGGAAGGCGTTCTCGCTCCGCAGAATTTACTGTTCGCAGTCACAAAAATACGCAGCTTATTTTGAATCCAGGAAAACAAAATGAAATCAGGCATGGTGAAGTCAGGTATCAAAAGGCTTTTGATACGGTTGAATCGATGGGGACTCATGGGCAAAGCCGTACATGGCTATACAGTGCTCAAAAGCCTGCAGCAGCCGGACACTCTTTGGAAGAATGCGCGCTATCGGCTACGTTCTGGTCCCGACGGGCTGCCAATCCCCAATGCGCCGCTGCGCTTTATGGTTAGCGGGGGTACGGATATCGCAGGATTCTTGGAGATGGGCCAGCTCGGCGCCGACAGTATTCAGAGCACCCTCAGTAAGAATGGGCTAGACATCGGGGATTTTCAATCGATCTTAGATTTTGGATGCGGATGTGGCCGGGTAATTCGCCATTGGAAATCTTTGGACAAAGTTCAGGTGGTCGGTACGGATTACAATCTTGAGCTGATCGACTGGTGTCGCGAAAATCTTTCTTTTGCGACTTTCAAAAGCAACCAGTTGGCTCCACCAATGGACTTCGAGAACGAACGATTCGACTGCATATATGCACTCTCCGTATTCACCCACATGACGGAACAGCTGCAATTCGACTGGATGGCGGAACTGACACGAGTTCTTAAGCCGGGCGGATACCTGCTATTTTCGACGCATGGGGATCACTACCAAGACCGGGTCAAGCCCGAGGATTTGGCTCGTTACAAAGCCGGGAAGATCGTCGTGGCGAACCAAGAGCTGGCAGGCACCAATTACTGCACCACGTTTCATCCGCAGAGCTATGTTGAAAGCACTTTGTCTCGGGGATTTCAGATCGTTGATTTCATCCCTCAGGGTGCGAAGGGCAATCCCGAACAGGATCTCTACTTATTTCAAAAGCTTCCAACAGATTCGGCTGTCGAGACATCGGACGGCTAACAGGCGGCCAAAATCAGTGAGGATGGCAAACGGTTTCTTCATTACCCTATGCGTTCCCGCTCAAGGGCGTTTCCGGCCCAATAAAGCAATAGGGCACTGGACGCCAGGTACATCATGCCAAGAGCAATGAAATGGACTTGTTCCCGAAGAAGGAACACGCTGCCTAATAGTACCGCACAAATGACTAATGGTTTGACCATTAATTCGAGCCAGCCAAATTGGGTCAGCTGCCTAGCCACGTAAACATACCTCAGAGCACAAGAGCTGAACGCGCCCGCCAAGCGAGCTACCGCGGCGCCCGTACCGCCGAAAGCGGGAATCAGAATTACATTTAGCAGAATGTTAAGGGCCGGGTGGACAACGTAGAGACGCACATCTTGTTTTTGTCGATTCGCAGCCTTCAAGACCACGCCCAACATGGTGTCGAGACACTCCACCATAAAAAACACCAAGAGGACGCGAAACACTATCACTGATCCTTCAAACGCTGATCCAAACAGCAGATGGATTACCGGCCCGGCAAAATAGATCAGTCCCAACCCCAATGCGATAGAGGCAGCAAACATAAAATAAAAGGGCTTTCGGTATTCTCGTAACTCGAAATTGGGGGACTTCGCAAAAGTCCGTGCGATCTGCGGCAGCATGAATTGGGCGAATATGCTGGGACAGATGAGAGTGAACTCCACTAGTTTACTAGCCGCCGCGTAGATCCCCACGATGCTAAGGTCTCCCAACCAGGACAACATGATGATGTTGGCACGAGTTGAAACTAAACCCAGTATGTTGCTTAACGCAAACGTGAAGATAGGCGTCAAAAGTGTCCTGCAGAACGAAACATCCAGCTGCCACCGCCAAGGTACGATGTGTCGATGGAACAGATACAGCGATATCACACTCGAGCCAATCTTTGCCAGCACGATTGTTTGAATTAGGGGCACGATGCCATACCCCTTTAAGACCAACAGTGCGTTCACCGAAACGACCAGGGCGGTTTCGAGGAATGCCACCCGAAAAATTAACTCGGATCTCTTGTGGGCCATGAACCCGCCCCGGCAAATCATATTCACCATGTAGGGGACTAAAACTGCAGCACCGAATGTGAGTGCTCTTTTTAGCTCCGAATCATAATTGGAGATATAAACCGCACCGATCATCAGTGGAATGGCTGCCACCGAAGACAACAGGCCCAGAATTAGGCCATTGTTAAAATACTTATTTTCTTCGTCTTCAAATCGGCCAAATTCTCGCATCAAGAATTCGGGGATGCCAAAGTTGCCAACAGCCTGAAACACCATTATCCATGCAAAGGCCAACGAATACTGGCCCAATAGATCTGGACCTGAGACCCTTGAAATTAGGATGAAGATCACGGCGCCGGAAACTGCAAATGTGATCCCTTCGCCAACTAAAAACAGAAATTGGAATGGGTTCTTTTTTTTCATGATCTCGGGATTCTAAACAGAGTAGTCAATTGTTCCAGTAGCTCTGAGCGACGGAATCTGTTTTGCGAGATTAGCGGAGCAAGCTTGCAAGCTAAATGGGTTCTTCATCAGTTCCTTGCCGTTGTCGCTCCACTTCTTCAAGACCTCTTCGTCCGCCAATGCCTGTTCGGTGCCTAGCGCAACGGCTGTCGTATTTCGCTTGACATGGAATCCCGCCTCGCTAGGAAGGACGGTTTCTCGAAACTCGCCGTCTTTGGTCGCCACAATGGGTGTGCCACATCTCATCGATCTCAGCATCAACCCGACGGGATCCAGCAGAGTAGCGCAAACCGTGGCTTTGGCTCGGTATATCAAGTTACGAATTCGGCGTCGCTCAGCTGCATAGGCTAACGCTTTTGAAAACGGTTGGCTCGGCAATCGTTCCATGCGCTGGCGTTGCTCATCGAACCTGGCGAAGAATCGGTCTATCGCAGGCAAAGGCTGCTCCTGTCGGCAAGTTCGGGTGTGACGGCGTCCATGGTTGCATCACGGATCGTTCTCTCGATCGCGTACAACTCACCAAGCAACGCAATGCATCAGTTGTACTCCAGGATTCGTCCAGTTGCATGCGGTCGAAATGACGACGGATGTGCGCCCACCATTGTGCGTGGATAGGCCTCATGGTCCGCGGCAAAATGGGAATCCGTCTCGCCCTAACGCGAGCGCCCCGCCTTCATCGGCGTTTCTCCGAAGGTTAACGTTTTAGGCAGAAGAACATGCGGTATCAATGCTGATAAACCACCGTAGGATTTTCGCACACCTGCTGGGTTGCAATACAACCAGCTCTGCAACCTTGACTGCAGCAAGAACATCAGTGACGCGTGATGCGCAACACAATATCGTTGAGGAGTGCTAATTCGGCATTCCAACTCCTATCTGTAGAGTTCTCCGGCGGCGACAACTCGACAAAGTGCACTGTTTGATCCGCTGGCTGTGGACCGTTAGCTAAACGCGAATTCCAGTTAGTAAATGTGGAATAGCCGACTGCATACGCCGCGCAAAACGCTTCAAGTGACGCGCGACATTGTGATTGTTCCAAAACAAGGTTCGCAATTATACTGCGGTCCGTCGTTTTCGATGCACGGAATTATTTTGATTCATGGGCAGTTCCCTGTCCGATGGAAAATTTCGCAAACTACTTGATTACAAGATACCCCCGGAATTACGGTCGGGAATGACCGGTTCCAGACGGGAATTCCGCATCGTAGAGACGTTAACCCACAGACAGGTAAAGATTGAGCGGCGCTGCGACGAATCGAAAGCTTATTTTGCAGGTAGCTGTATTCGAACTTCTTGAGAAACACGTCGAAGTAAGGAAACGATAAATCGGGACGTCAGGCCGATAATGACGGCTGCATGCATGGGCTCCCAAAAATGGCGCATCTGATGTTTGCGGTAAAAGATATAACTGCCTCGGTGAAACTCGACAACTGCCTTAAATCGACGTCGTGTATTTACCAGCGTTCCGCCCTGATGATCCAGGTGAATCACTAACGCAGTTGGTAAGTAATAATTATTCCATCCAGCATCGCTTACCCGCTTGCAGTAATCGGCGTCCACATGGTAGGTGAGCCGTTCATCCAACCCGCCGACTCGCTCGAATACTTCGCGCCGGAGCATGTAAGACGCACTGGACACATAGGGAGCTAAAAAAGGCTCGTCCGAGTCATGGTCCAAATGAAGCAAGTGCGAGCGGGAATATCGGTTATTAGGAAACATGCGCGTAATCGGGGAGCGTGCGCCAAACAATGCTGAAGTCGCGCAGGGCAGGCTCTTCACAGACCATTGAATCGAACCATCTTCGTTAAATAATTTGCTTCCGACGCCTCCCGCATCCGGGTGTTCGTCTAGAAAATCGATCATGTTGTCGAGCGCATTTGGGAGCATCAAGGTATCGTTATTTAACAAATAGAAGTATTTGCCGCGTGCTACATCCATTGCTCTGTTATTTGAGCGGCCATAATTCACATTGATGTCGTTTCGCAGCAGATTGACTTGCGGGTAACTGTCGCGAACGAGTTCATCCGTGTTGTCATTTGACGCATCGTCTATAACAAAAACTTCGAAAGTCTTCGTTGGCGGGTTGGCGAAAATTGAATCGAGACATGCCCGCGTGACTTCCCGTCCATTATACGTGGGGATAATGATGGAGAGCGCAACGTCAACAGATCCCTGCGTATCCGGCTCGACTAAATACGAGGGCAGGGATTCTGTAGTAATTTCTTTATCAGTGGGGGTTTTAGTGTTCACGTGGCTCTTTAAGTATCGTTGGACGTCCCGATCCTACTAGGTATCGATCCGCAAATTATGGTAATCCGTGCATGATTACGAACTAGTGACATTGTTTTACACGGGTGATTATCGTGCCGCGCACGGTATAAGTGCAGTTGTGCTTGTGAACCCCGACTGATTGCTATTGTCTGGTACTTGCTGTGAGCCGATAGTGGGGTGCGCTATCGTGCCGGTTAACCGAACTACCAAGCCAAGAATTATCGGGAGTTTTACTCAAGGCACGCTGCGAGAGTTTTCCGAGCTGCCGACTCCCACGAGAAATTTTTCACCTGCTCGTGTCCTTTCCTGGTCATCTCAGATCGTAACTCACCATCGGATAAGATCCTCTCCATGCAATCCGCCATTTCCTCTACGTTGTGCGGGTCGAATTCCGCGGCGGCGCCGCCCGAAATTTCGGGCATGGTCGTGTTGTTCGCGATCGCAATAGGGATACCAGCACTCATTGCTTCGTGAACCTGGAGTCCCCATCCCTCGTAAAATGACGGATACATGAACAATTGCGCGCCATGATAAAGCGGAGCAACGTCTTCAGACGCGATATATCCAGTCACAATGATGTCATCGCTCCATGCGCTTTGTGCCACCGCCGCAAAAAATTCCGGATAGTCCCACAGCGTCCTACCAGCCAATACGAGTTTGTGAGGAATGCCGGTCCGCGCTTTGACGAGGCCGAATGCCTCTATAAGCCCGACTAAATTTTTCCGTGGATGGATGTCATTAACCGATAGAACGTAGTTGTCGCCTGTCCCCAGTTTTTGTTTCACCGCTTCGATAATTTCAGGCGTCGACTTTTTTTGAAAATTCGTGCGTATGCCGTGTGGGACCACGGAGATTTTCGATTCCGGAACGCCGAGGAGCCGCACTATTTCGCTACGCGAAAACTGGGTCGTCGTGATGATTCTGTCCGCGGCAGCAACAGATCTCTTGACAGAGATTGTACGCGGGATGGCCATCCGTTTTGGAAGCCAGTCCGCATGTGCTAGCCAGAAAACATCGGCTAGTAGCAGCACGGTTCGGCATTTCACACCCATTGGTACATGGTAGAAGGATAACAGCACATCGACCGGTCGCCGGTGTAGTTCCCATGCATAGGCAAATGTGTTGCGTAAGGTTGAACTCCTCGCGTAGCGTGGCAGTTGGACAGTGGTGCAATTCGACGGATAACTTTCCGAATCCTGGAGTCCAGGCAAATAAACTCGATAGTTATTTGCGTGGTCGATCTCAAGCAGGTGCTGAATTAGTTCGCGCGAGTGCACACCGTTGCCGGACAAGGCTCCAGAGCCCGCATCGCCCGGTAGGAACTTGCCGTCGAAGCCTATTGTGATTGACATGTTTCCGCCAGTTCAGTGGAACGTTTAAATATTAGTGGAACTGCATCCCGTTGCAGCTTAAATGCTAGCGTCGCGATTTCTAGGTTTGTACGAATTTCGATTGCAGCTTCCTCACGTCACGGTTTGCTCATCACGACAGTGCTCGCGCAACACACAGCGTGAGCGCGAGGCAAGGAATGACACTAGCCTCCGCACAATGATCGTCGCTGGACAGGAATGCTTCCGCAAAAAGTTATAACAGGTGACGTGAGCGCGCAATAGGTTCGCGTGCTCGCCACGGACAGGCAAAATTTCTACGCATTCGGTGTAAACGATGCGCCAGCCATTTTGTTTTATTCGCAGGCGGTAATCGGCGTCGAGTAGGAACGTGTAGGAGTACTCATCCAAGCCCCCGATGGCGTCTACTGCTTCATCGCGAACAAACAGCGCGTCAGCATTTAGCCAATCGAGCTCCTTTAGCGCGCGATCGTTGCCAGATGGTCTGTCCACCCACGACGAGTTGAGCGTTACGACGCGGATCAGTTCGTTGTACAGGTTGAACATCAACCCAACGGAGTTCTGATAGCTACTATCGGGAAGTCCCGCTTCGCAAAGCGCAATAGTGACATCCGAGTTTTTGTCCATAAACCGGATCATCGCGCAAAGAGAACCTTGCGATAGCGGATGCTAGATTCTTGATTCGCGAAAATCGATGCGAGGCACTGTTTTAAACTATCGTAATCTCCCATGCTGGGTATCGGGATAGTTAAGTCCTCGGTAAGCGCCAATTCCTGTCGATTGTTTGATTCTTTTGCGGCTGATACTTGCATTTCTTTAATTACGCGACGGGTCCTGCTTAACTGGGAATCAAGGGCCCTCTTCAGTTCATGATTATCTCGAATCCAGTCTGCATGGGCCGGATAAACATACACGAAATAATTTAAAATTGTAGTCGATTGGGTTGCGTCGCACTCGACGAAAGTCATGATCCCGTCATTTTTAGCAGTGAGTCAAGTTCTTTGGGCGGGCGTCTGTCGCGATTTTAAGTTGTAGGAAATTAGTAAGCCCAGTCAGTGGCTCAGATCTCGCTGGCGTGCTACTTTGCACCGCGTCGACATCAACGCAACTTTCCAAAGCATGGATCAGTACCGAAACGAAAACCAGCGATTAGAAATCTACCGCATTTGGCGCATACTTACTGCGTACAAGTTCATCATCCTGGTGATTACACTGGTATCGACGGTAGTCGCCCTGGCAACGACCTACGTCCTACCCGAAGTCTATGAGGCCTCTGCACTCGTGCTGGTCAGGCCGCTCGAGGAACTATCGCTCAGCCAAAGCCGCGCATCGGGGAAGCAGATCCTCGATTTTCCAGTAAGCCAGGCTTCGCCTATCGACGCGCCAGGCAAGACTTACATCGAGGTGATAAAGAGTAGGGCGGTTGCCGAAAAAATTGTAGAAGCCTTGCAGCTTCACGTGCAAAAGCCGGCGGAAGACGAGGGTTGGTTCGGTAATTTGAAAGAGAACTTCAAAACATGGGTCAAGGACACTATACGTGCTACTAGGCATTACTTTAAATACGGACGCCTCATTTCGGTCGGCGCGTTTGAATTGGCGGTCGAGGATATTCAAGAAAAACTGTCTCTTGAGACATTGAAGAACACCTACGCGTTTAAAATAAGCTACCGTTCCGGCAACCCTAACGAGGCCGCGGCGGTCTCTAACAATGCGGCAGAAATATTCTTGGAGCACAGCGGGCAGGCGTACCGTAACGAATCCAAGCGAATGAGACTTTTCTTGGAACGTCGAATGGACGAAAGCCGCGCCCAGCTCGAGTCTGCGCGATCAGCATTACAAAATTATAAGCGCGAAAATAAGACCTTTTCACTTGATTCCGAGTATGCGGAATCACTGACCGTTATTTCCGGAATGGAAAGTACTCTAGAACTCACGGAGACGAAGCTTGCTGGGCTCACCAGCACTTTCAGTGATTCGAACCCTAAGGTTCGTTCGGTAAAGGCGGAAAGAGATAGGCTTCAACGTGGATTGTCAGCACGGTACTCCTCACTCGGAAAACACCCTGGGAAAGAAAAAGTCATTAATGATTTGAAATTGGAAGTTGTCACTGCAGAAGCACGGTACACATTGATCGAGAGGAATTTCGAAGAGGCTCGCATCAAAGAGCACGGTCAGGTAAATGAAATTCGAATAGTTTCACAAGCCGTTCCCCCTCAATACCCGATTAAACCTCTGAAATATCTTTATTCCGGCATCGGATTCCTTCTCGCCTTCGTTACTGCTATTGGTGCGGCGCTGTTTGTAGAATATTTAGACCCGCGAATTCGGACTGTCAATGATATTACTGTCGAACTGGAACTGGCTGTACTCGGGGCAATTCCCACCATGAAACCAAAAACTGTACGTAGTCGATGGACGAATTTCTAAGCCAGGGTTTCTTTATGAGCACGTCGGGTGACCCTACCTAGCGGGGGTGCTTGCTTACGTATGCGAGCCACAATGTTGCGGTCATGAGTATTCCGTAAGATTACGGCCGCGAAAAGCCAATGCATCGACAGTAGGCTCACTGCCGCGACCGTTGCCGCCGACAAGACTTCCCCCGAGACGTAGCCTTAGAAATCGCGCCCTCAAGCACCAACGATCCTGATTGGAACACCGCATTGATGTTGACAATAGACGGGCAGGCATCGGTAACCGGAGCACTGACACCACTCTCTATCGGGATCAGCACGATATTAACAATAACATTTGTCATGAGATGGACCGAGTAAGCGGAGATCTCGGCGCTCTCTTCCGGAGCACTCGAAGGATTACCGCAGAGGCTTCGAATTTGCCGCCAAACAAGGGTGTTAGCAACTGACCGGTAAACGCGATGATCCTAGCGCCAAGTAAGGAGGTCAGCGGAAACGGGAAAGTAGACGCTACATAATTCGCGCGAAAATTGGGAATCGATTTGTGCTCGATTGGCGAGCCACTTCCCACGGAAGGAGGGCGGGTGCAAGCCTTCCGATTTTCTGATGTATTAACTCCAGGAAGCCGTAAGCGACTCGGACCGGAGGCAAGATAAATCCGCACAAGAACAAGCGAGTATTCACCCAGTAGAGTCGGTCCGACTAGCCTTGAAATTGCGATGTTCAGCAATGCTGCTGAACCCGCCGCCAACGCTGCTTCTACACCCAGCCGCGATATTTGCGCGCCGGTACCTGTTGTCACGAAAATATTGGAATTGCCTAAAACCGATTTTATTGATTCAACAACTGAAAGGCGCGTGCTGGGAATATTTTGGTGCCGAAAAGGCGTCTAAGAAAACAAATCTGTGCCCGTCTCCAGAATTGCCATTAGTTTCTTCCCGTCGGGGCTGGCGTGCTTTCTCCGGTCCTCCATATACGGTGCTTTCCCATTTTCTCAGCAATCACTCGCTCAACGATATCCGCCGTCACTGTCTTGCGGCGGTTCCCGAACGCGTACACCAGGGCCGTATCGCAGATGAGGTTGATCAACCGAGGGACACCTCGGCTATAGTTAAAAATCGCGGGGTAGCTATTATTTCTGAAAATGGATCGCGCCCCACCGGCCTGCGAAATCCGGTGGCGAACATACGCCGTGGTTTCTTTTTCCGTAAGTGTTTCGATGAAGTAGTCGACAGAGACACGTTGCGCAAACTGACATAACTCCGGTAACTGTAAAGTCGCAACGAGTTCCGGTTGTCCAAGAAGAATTAATTGGAACATGTGGTCTTTGCCAACGTTGATATTTGACAACATCCGCAACTCTTCCAGCGCTTTTGTGCCGAGATTTTGCGCTTCGTCAACGATGAGCACTGTCCTTTGTTTCTGTGCGTATTTGCTGCGTACGAAATTTTCAAAAATTCGCACCCGCTCAGCTTTTTCTAGCCGCGGAGATTCGATATCGAATGCAAGCAGGACCCACTGGAGGATGTCGTCAACACTCTGGTAAGTGCTGGTCATTAATCCTATTGTTATTGCCGCGTCAATTCGATCTAGCAGGTGCCTTACGAGAGTGGTTTTTCCGCACCCAATTTCGCCAGAGACGACGGTGAAACCGGCCTGATCGTTTAAGCCATACTCGAGGACGGCAAGCGCCGTTCTATGAATCTCGCTGAGATACAGATACGAGGGATCGGGTAACAGCGAAAATGGTTTCTCTTGAAGCTGAAAATGCTGTTCGTACATTACAGAGGGGGTAATGCGCTCTCGTTTTGGTTAAATTGTAATCAACGGCCATTTCTCAATGAACCTAGTTGAAAACCCTTACTATTCGAGTTTATGAATCGAGTGATTGAGCGCCGTTCCGAGAATCGGCGTCTTCTTTAAATAGCCAGAGGCTCTGCGAACGTCCGCGATCCGAGTAACGCCTTCCTTGATTACCATCAGTACCGCGTCAACGTACGGAGAAAATGCTATCGCGTCGTCTGTCGCGAGTAACGGGGGTAGATCAAAAATTACGATCCGGGAAGCGTATCGCTGTTTCAACTCTTCGGTGAGTCTAACCATTTTCGGCGAAGATAGTAGTTCCGCTGAATTCTCTAATGCTTCGCGGCCCGGGAGTACGACCAGACGAGGGATTCCTGTGGTGAACAGTATTTTATGTAAAGGTATGTCGTTAATAAGGTAGTCGCCGATACCATACTCAGGCTTGCAGCCCAAAGTGGTGTGAACGTTCGGGTGACGTAGATCGAGATCGACAAGCAAAACCGTATGCGTAACGTTCCGAGCAATAGAAATGGCTAAATTTACCCCGGTCAGCGTTTTGCCTTCCGCAGCCGAGGGGCTGACGACAGCTATTGAGTTCCATCCGTTTTCATCGAGTTTTTGCAGCACCTGCGTGCGTAGCATGTCGTACGCAGCGGAAGCCCCGGCGTTAAGCGAGTTCGCAACAACACAATTTGCGGCGAGCGCGTCCGCCCCCGGAACGATTGTTCTTGTTTGGGAGTAGTGAATTTGATCGACGAGGGACGGTGTTTCCGCAGCCAATTCCTCGCCTTCAAACTCCAGATCCGAGTCTTCGTTGGGCGAACCTGGCTCGCGGAGTTTTCGGGCTCGTTCGACAGCTTTATTGAAGTCTTTCATACGTGGTGATTTGATGTTGGATATGAGTTTGCGCGAGCAGGAAGGGTGGCCGTCGCGAATTTGGTCGAGACTATCTACAAATGCGTCGTTCCGCGATCGCTCACGTAGTGACACAATTCCCGAGAGGAACAACAGGACCGTCACGTCGATTATGACTGCCAGCCTCCGCGCCACACTTTGACGGTGCTCACCGCGTGGCCGCTATGTATATAGCAGCCAGTCTGAGTTTGCAATAGCCTGGGGGAGTCCGCCGACGCATGCACAGGGACATGAAACCTGTAACCAAGTCTCCCGTTTTGCGATCCCGCGCTGGCGACGCCGCAGCATTAACCATTTGTCGCTTCGATGCGATGTACGTACTCGTGTTCCGACCTGTTGTTGCTTTTCAAGATGCTCACGTGCCCGCGGGGCAAGTCAATTGAAGTCCTAGCCGTTTAAATCGTCCCCCATGGCAGGGTACACTCCCGCAGGCCGAAATTATCGTAATGTCGGCACGACTTAACGTTTTACACATGCGGTGAAAAAATTGCGAAGGTACACTTCTCGGCGCTATCTACGATTGCTCGTTTTGGTAGGCGCCCTTGGCGCCGCCAGTTGCGGAACTAATATTAATACGTTGAATGAAAACGCGCTGCGCGAACGTATTGCGCAGCAAAAAGTACCGCCGACTGTTCAACACCAGCCGCGTGCCGCACTGGCAACGGCGACGGTCGGCACTGGAGTGTCGCTCGAGTATGTCCTCGGGCCTGCGGATGTGATCGCGATTTCAATTGTTAATAATGTCGACCTCGACGCCGTTCAGCCCATCAGGCCGGACGGGAAAATCGCGTTTTATCCAGCCGGCGACATCGTCGCCGCTGGACGCACTGTTGAACAGTTGAGACGGGAAATAATCGATAAGTTGCAGATCAAATCAAGCGAGCCGTATCGATTGGGGATACAGGATGTTGTGAGTATTACGGTTTACGAGGACGCCGGTCTCGACATCGAACAGTCGGTCAGTCCTGATGGAACGCTTGCCGTTTTGTCCGGGCCCGCGATTTCGGTTGACGGCAAAACTCTGGAACAGGTGCGCCGTTTGGTGGCAGCTCGAATCGCCACCGTGGTGCAAGATCCTCACGTAAATGTTGTCGTTGAACAGTACAACAGCCAACCTCTGATGCTGTCGAACCCGATTGTCAATATCATCGTGCAGGAATATAACAGCCGTAGAGTGGCAATCATCGGCGCAGTCGAAACTCCGGGTATTGTTCGATTGAGAACGAGAGGAACAGTGCTCTCGGCGGTGTCGGAGGCCGGCGGATTGAGCGTGGATGCCGATCTATCGAAATCGATCATTTTCCGCGAAGGCGAAGTACTTCCCGTGAATATGGAGCGGTTGTTCAAGTACGGCGACATTACCCAGAATCTGACGCTGGAACCTCACGACACAATCTTCGTTGCGAGCACGCGTTACAATCGGCTCTACGTCATCGGGCAGGTCAACAATCCCGGTGTGATCTCTTGGGAGGGGTCGATACGCCTTATCAAGGCTGTCGCGGCGGCTGGAGGCTACACTCGCGACGCCGAGGCAAGCCAGGTGTTGGTTATCAAAGACGGCCTCACGCAGCCAACGTTGCACTTAGTTGACGCGTCTACCATCACAGGAGACGGTGCAGTCGAGAATAACATTGAACTCGACTCTGGAGACGTCGTGTTTATTCCACAAACAAGACTGGCAACCGCGGAGCGCTATCTTGATGTCGCACTCAAGGTTCTTAGACCGATTCTGGCTGCGGAAGGCGCTATCATCCTCGGCGAATCCGCAACCAGTATATTACGCAGCGACGGACGTACTACCGGCACGTCTTTGGACCTGACCCCATGACGCGTTTGCGGGTGGTTCACCTTTCGTGGAACACAATAACTCTAGGCTGAAGCGCGACTTGATGCGCAATAATGTTGCAGTTAACTAACAATCGTTTCGTCGCTGTGCTTCTGTTGTGCGCGTTAGGAGCCGCAATCGGGACGTTCAGCGGCCTTGCGCTATACGCCACAAAGCCCCTGTACCTGGCGCTAATAATCGTTGCCATCGTCGCTTTCCTGCCAACCCTAGTCCTCAATAATTTCCGCACCTACTGGCTCTGCATATACCTATTCATCCTGCAATTCGACATCAGCAAAAATCTAAACGACGGGGTTGCGATGGTTGAACTCCTGCAAATCGATTACACACTTGAAAACTTTACGTTCGCGATTTACGCGGCCGATCTTGTGTTCGGAATGCTCATGCTGTTTTGGCTTAACGACATCATGTTTCGCGGAAAGCGCCTCAGAATTCCGCCGGTGACGTGGTTGGCGCTCGGGTATCTCGCGTTCTGCCTCCTTTCATTTCTTAAGGCACCGTCGACCTACCTCAGCGCCGTCGAACTTTTCAAGCAGCTGAAATTTTTTCTCCTGTATCTCTATGCTGTGAATAATATTGACAGTCTTCGGGCGTTGAAAATTCTTACGTTGATGGCTGTTGTTATTCTTACGTGCCAATCCAGCGTAACAATCCTAAGGTATCAAACGGGTTACCTTGAACCATTGTCATTTGGTCAAAGTTATCTTGACGAAGATCGGGCAAAAGAATATTTGTCGGTGGATCGCGAAGATCAGGGTTCTTCAGTCCGTGGCTTCGGAACCGGGCAGTCCCCTGGAGTGACGGTGATGCTCGGGATGATGGTAATCCCGTTTGCGCTAATACTCTGCCTGCCCAACCCATTTTTCGGTATGCGACAGTTATTTATTGCGATTGCCTTATTTGGTATGAGCGGATTGCTGCTCACGTTCACTCGAGCCTACTATTTAACAACTGCCGTACAGGTTGTAACCGCTTTCATTCTGTTTCGAAAGAGCAGTTATTTGACCCGCATCGAATCGTTGTCGTTGATCGTGATTTTTATCGTTGCCTTGGGTGTGGTCAGCCCGAAGCTCTACCGCCAATTTATGGTTGTTCGTACCGACTCTGTGACAGTGAGGCTTCAGCAATACACCGCGGCCGGAAAAATGATTCTGGCCAACCCAGTACTCGGAGTGGGTTTGAACAACGGCACGAGCTTGAAAGAAAATTACGTCACAGAAAGCTACAATAAGGACGACTCCGATACTCAATACCATTTGGAGCCGACTCACAACATCTACCTGAGCCTCGCCTCCGAAATTGGCGTGCCGGGTGTAACTTGCTTTGTGCTCTTCTTTGTCACTGTAGTGAGAAAAACCTACAAAGTTTCTCAAGAATCCCGTCTACCCGAAACGAAACTTTTCGCGAACGGACTCTTGATTATGTATGCGGGCATTGCTTTCGGCGGGCTGTTCGATCCAGTTCACCACTATCCGGTTCTTCTGCTACTTTGGCTTTATTCTGGAGTAGCTTTGAATCTGGAAGGCACAGTCGCACACGGCGTCGGGAAGTCGGTCGCGTAAGTTTGACCGGCGCGGTCACCCCGTTGGGCATGTTCTACAATGAGCAGTATCGCTCAGCAGAGAATGCTCTGCGACATAGCCACTAGGAGTATTGTATTTTGCGCATTCAATTTTTTAACTACGTCTCTGTACTCTTAATCGCGGCCGGACAATGGGTGTCACACCCGGCCCAAGCTGTGCTTGATGCAGATCCAAACTATCTGGTATTCCAAATCTTTACTGCCGGTCCCGGATTTCGCACGGCAGGCGACCGTCACGCAATTACGAGCATTCCCGACAAGTATTTTCTCGAATCGGCAGTGAGCAATATAGTTAGTCGGATTGGGGAGCGCGGCGATAAAAATCACCGACTCGGATTCGCGCTCGGGCCGCTGGCTCTAGACCATACGGACGAGCAATTGCGCACGCTCATCCGCCAGTCGTTCGAGATCGCGCGAAGCCAACGGGTCGCGGTAGTGTTCCATATTGACGACTCCAAATTCTGGATGAATCGAGAGGATCTCTGGAAGAACAGCGCCAACGTAGAGTGGCTCGATTGGAACGGTACGCCGAATACCGGGCAATACCTTCACTGGGGTGAGAAGTGGAAACTCGCTCCGGTAATTTGCGTAAATAGCCGCGAAATAACCGAGGAAGCGTATCGAATCGCAAATAAGGTCATAGGTGCTGCGGTGGCTGAGGAACTGAGTGGGCTGAATGCCGAAGAGATCAATGAAGTTTTTGGTGGCGTCATAGTGGGTTGGGAGACCAATATTGGGGAGGACTACAAAACCCGTTCCCGGCTCGGCTCTTGTGCGCTTACAAACCGAGGATTCAGTAAATCGAACCCACCTGAAAACAGCGATGAAGAACTGGAGGCTGCTCTAAACGAGTGGATAGGCATCTGGGCGGGGGGGATAGCAGACGCAGGTATTCCCGAAAACAGAGTCTACTCGCACACTGCCTTCAAATCCCAAAAGCAATACGAAGAAGAACATCCGCGCGAAAGTGATAAAGCGACACTCTCCTATAGAAAGTACGTTGGATATGCCACTCCAAGCGCCTCGTTCGGGTACCAGTGGCGAGCCGGATTTAGCGTATACCCCGAAAGAGAGGTGATTGAATCGATTTACCAGGAACTTGAACGTCGGAATAACCCAAGATGGGCCTTGGCTGAGGGTGCGAACGTAGTAATGCACGATGGGCGGCCACGAGTAGCGGACGAATCGATGGAGAGTTATTTGGCGCGGATGTTCAACCACGGCGCCGCGCTCGTAAACCTGTTCGGTTGGGGCATACCGGGACCCAACCCGTTTCGGATTTCGACTGAAAGCGACGATTCGATTAAAGCGTATCGGAAATTTTTGAGGGGCGGGAGTTTAACGGAGATAGCCCTCGAGGATTCGTATGCGCCTGCAGTCGACTCCTTGAAATCGAGGGTCCAAGGGATACATGCGAAAGTTCGGGAGTACGCGTCCAGAGGCGGGAACATGAACATTTTGAAGCCGAAAATGATGCGGTTGTCGAAGGCCGTTCCGTCTGGGGACCTAGATGAAATCGAAGCTGCGTTAGCGGCGGTCATGAAAGTCATGGAGTAAAAAATTCATGATCGACGTAGCCAAGTAGCTATTCCTTTAGTCTCGTGTCATTCATTTCGACACTGAAATGTAGGCATGGTTTCCGGATTAGTAAACGCGTCGGCGTTATCGCTGATCCGGCATCAAGCATTGGCAATACGGTGGGATTGTTCAGGCCAACCACGCTCCTCGGCGATCGCGCGGATCGTGTCAGGCCGAAAATCAATTGCAATGTTTGGTTTCATTAACAACGGCAACACCAGGGATTTGCTTACGACCACCGGCCAGGTTGCGTCGATTACGTTGTTACTGTCACTACTTATCGTACAAATCGCGGGGGGCGCCTGCATTTTTCCGGCAACATCAAGGAGCATACGGGCCGATAATGATTGTTGTCCGGGTCCGCGCTCGATAAAGCCGAGATAGGTCCCGGTGGCCTGTTCAATAGTCCGAGACACGGCAATTTCCAACGGCGTGTCATGCGGGACTTGGTTCCATTTTATTCGAGGGTCGTGACCGAAGCGCCCGCGAAGATCACGACCCATATCGAATCGACGTTCCCCGATGTCGCATATGCAGAGCTCCCAGTCATCGTCGGCAGAGTTGCCAAGACCATCAATTATTTGCGATAAAACATGTGGCTCGGCTTCCCACTCATTTGCGTGGAGTAGCACGCTCAACGTGCATTGTTCCGGCACAAGGTGGCTGTCTTTAGATAATGCTTTCGAAGGGACGAGCAGGCCAATGACTTTCGAGATGATGATTCGCGCGACCACGGTGAAGCCGAATGCGGAAATCAAAGCAATAAGCCGTCCAGGAGTTTTAATCACGTTCATAATTCCGAAGCGATTTCCGATACGCGCTTTCGCACCATTGTGCCCACGGCCAAGGGAGACAACTGTTCCGCAATATATCTTTTTGCAGCTTCACCGATTTTCTTGGCTTCGTCCGGGTGCTCAACGATCGTCCGAAGCAATTTGCAGAGATGTTGCACAGACGGCTCTGCCCACACGAACCCTTTAGTATAAGGTCCGTGATTCTCTTGAATTTCCACTAATGAAAAGTCAAGCGGATAGGCCACGGACGGATTCACAAAATTGGTCGAGCCACCGTAGTTCGTTGCGATAACAGGTTTACCGCAAGCCATTGATTCGGCGATTGTGAGTCCGAAGCCTTCAGAGCGATGAGGCGAAACATAGCAATTCGCCGCATTGTACAAATCGTCTAACTCTTCGATCGTAATATTTTTTGAAATTATCTCAACATTTCTGTGCTTGGCGGCCAATGCGCAGAGCCGCGTTTTAAATGCTTTCTCGACGTTCAAGTTCGTAACCTTTATTACCAGTCGTACAGATGGTTCATGCTGGAATTCAGTCAAAAATGCTGCCAGCAACGCATCCGGATTTTTTCGTTGCAAGGAACTGGACGCATCGAATACATAGAGGAACGTGACGTCGCTGTGGTCCCAACCAAGTCGAGCTCGTGACTCCTCGGTTGAGCGGCGCTCGGGCTTTACCTCAACTACATGAGGAATAACGGTTACCGGTTTTTCCGTATGTGCCGCAAAGGCTCTACGGCAGAACTCGGAAGGTACCCAGATTTCGTCGAACAGGTCGAACGCGGGTATCCAGGATTTACGCACCGAGGCGAGTTCCCAGACCCAAAACCCAATTCGATATTTTGCGCGTTCAAAGCTGCGCTTATGAAAGTGGAGAAATTGCTGGCCGGCATACGCGTTTACATGCACTACGGCGATGGGATACCGGGCCGGGCCCGTCGGAAACTCGAATGGTATAGCCGGCTGATGAGTGTGAAGCTCGTGGACCGGTATGATCTGATGGGCTAGCCCTGCCGCGCGAAACGCTGAAACGTAGCCACGTCCAGCAGCTCCGAGGCCGCTATTGATACCCACTGGGCTGTAGAAGTTGATGCCGGGAAGCGGAGTAGTTGTCATCGCAGAACTTCGGATTTTCACACTGTCGTTATGGCTTGGAGTCGAATTATTCGTCACTAGGGTCCTGTTTGGTGTCGGTTAAAATTGTTTAAGCACGTTATATCGAGTCACAGTATACTTACTACTCTATCCGGTGGCGCCGGGCCTGCGCGTAAGACGACAAAGAGAGCCGACCGCTGAGGGGCGATACGGACGACCGTTGCCGATCTGCGCTAGTTCTTACATTGTAATTTGACACGGACCGATGTGCACCCAATGATGATGTCCGTGTGTGCGGCGGGGCGCTCACGACCTCCGGTGTTCTAAGAATTCGTTACCAGCCACTACCCGAACGGGATCCGTGCCGGTCGCCGTTGAGATGATTGCTCGAATATGGGACTTAATACCGTTCACGAGCGGTTCATATAAATTATGCTGGCGCGGTATTCATGTAAAACGACTCCCAGTGGAAGATCTATTGCACGATGAATGTGGAAACTGCTCCGATAAATGGGATCCGGGTGATTCAGCCCCGGGTTTTCGACGACGATCGAGGATTTTTTTTCGAATCCTTCAACCATGAAGTCATGCGCGATGCAGGAATCGATACGCAGTTCGTCCAGGACAATCATTCATTTTCCCGAAAATGCGGAACGATTCGCGGACTGCATTTTCAGTCGTCACCAAGAGAGCAAGCGAAACTGGTGCGTGTTGTAAGAGGTTCCATCCTAGATGTTGCCGTTGATCTTCGAGCGGGCTCGCCTAGCTTTGGAGAACATTTCGCAATCGAACTCTCAGCTGAGAACAAAAAGCAGTTGTTGATACCGGCAGGCTTTGCGCATGGTTTTTGTACACTTTCAGATAATTCAGAAGTGCTCTACAAAGCGTCTGACACTTATGCCCCTGAATTCGATTGCGGCATTCGCTGGGACGATCCGGATCTGGCAATACCTTGGGCGATCGCGGGCGGCGATGTGACGCTTTCGACTAAAGATTCGAATTTACCGACTTTGAGACAATGCTTTCGCCTATGAATACACTTCGTCCACTGAACATGGGCACTCGATTATCGCAACTATTGAGTCGGGCGCACGGCATCAGTGCATCCGACAGGCAGACTTTGCGCGATCATGACGACTGAAACCGGAATGGGAACGGTCGAATGACTACCGTTCTAATAACGGGCAAAGACGGGCAGGTAGGTCGTGCGCTCTGTGCGGCGCAGTGGCCAAATTCCTATCACATCAAGGCCTATGACCGTCACTCCCTGGATGTCACCTCGAGCGAGGCAGTGATTAAGACAGTCACCGCTTTGAGGCCCGACTTAATTATCAACGCCGCGGCGTTTACGGCGGTCGATTTGGCCGAAGAGCAGGCTGAATTGGCATTCGCCGTTAACGACTTGAGTGTAGGCAATTTAGCGCAGGCGGCGCATGACTCCAGCATCCCGATTATCCATTTTTCCACGGATTACGTTTTTGATGGTGATTTAGGTCGCGACTACCGGGAGGATGACGCTACGAACCCGCAAAATGTCTATGGTCAGAGCAAGTTGCAAGGCGAACAGCGTTTGCAGCGAACTTGCTCCGACCACGTGATTTTACGGACTTCTTGCGTCTTCGATGCCGTCGGAACGAATTTTGTTAGAACGATTTTCAACGCTGGCGTTAAGCGGGGAGAATTAACGGTTGTCGCAGACCAGACTTGCGGCCCCACCTGGTCGGTCCATATTGCAGAAGCGACCGTTTTAATCGCTCTAAAGATACTTGGGAAGAAACTCGTCGATCCGTGGGGTGTGTATCATTTCAGCTCGAAACCCTCGCTAACCTGGTTCGACTTTACAGAACTGATCTTCGATGTCGCCGAGAAATTCGCGGTCCCACGACCCGTCCTACATCGGATCGCGGGCGCCGATTATGCGGCTGTGGCGAAACGTCCCAGTGGCCCATCGTTTGATTGCTCTAAATTCCAACGCGTGTTCTCCGGGGGGGTGCCTGATCTGGAAGCCGCGTTAACGCACGTAGTCGCGCAACTCTGTGAAAAAACGTAAATCATTTTATTCAGCTAGTGTTCTCGGTAAATCACAATGATTGCGACCCGGGTTGTTGCGAGAAGCACGGGAAGGTAGTGCCGTGCGGAATAGCACGTTGAACTGGACCTCCAGCGCCGAAGCTAGGCACGCGGTGCCTAATCGTGATATCGCGAGTCTGGTGTTTGGATGTACTCGGCAGTTTGCAAGAGTTGTCAGGAATTTTTACAAATCGACCAGAAAAAACCCGGTGTTTTAGCAGGAGTTGTCAAGAAATTTTACAGTTTTTTCCGTATGTGCCGCAAAGGCTCTACGGCAGAACTCGGAACGAAATCCGGCCGCAACAAAATCAATGGGTTACAAATGGCACAAACTTTGCAACCTAATTCTAAAAAACGACTACTAAGGAGCAAGAAGAAATGTCAGCAGTTACACCACTTATAACCGGCTCGGATGAGGCTCCGGACTCCGGACTCGAGCGAAGCTTGACCAACGAATGGGATGCGAAGGTCATAGACTATCCTAACGAGGAGTTTCCTTTTAACGAATGGATTCTTAACCGTGTTCGTGGGATGGGGTATAAGATCGACGACTTGAGCTATCTGCACGAGTCGGTACCGCAGCCTGAAGTTTATAAAGTAACAAAACAACTATGCGCGGACACCAATCTCCCTGAATTTCGTCGGATGCTGAACCGCTTCGTTCGGGAAGTGATCGTACCAAAGGGTAAACTTCGAACGCCAATCGCTGTTCAGCGGTTTATGAACGTTCGGATTATGTTGCCAACAACGCCTGATCTATTCTTCGCCTACCACACCGGTTTACTCTACGGCCATGGCATCGCCTCACGTAGCATTTGGCTACCGTTCGTCGATGTAACCGCGGACGAGGATCGCACGCGGTCCATGCAGATCGTTCCAATTAGGCGTTCGCGGGAACTTGTGAAGTATGCGATGGAGAACAAGCTTAGCATGGAGGAGATGACTGAGTTATTCGCTAAGGATAGTTTCCACATCAAGGCAGGGCCCGGGAGTTGTTGTCTGTTCACGCAACAGCATATACACGGCTCAGGTATACCGAACGACACCGGGAAAACGCGGGTCAGTATGGATTTCCGAGTGGCGGAAGGAATGTACGGTGATTTACTTGGACGGAAGATACCAGCGGGCTACATGCATCTGATACCCGAGACGGAACAAGAAGAAGAACGATTAGCAAACCTTCCTTTACGTAAGACGCAGTTTGCAAATGGTAAGCCAAACATCTTCTATGTGGCTAACAATACGGCTTCAACGTTTGCGATCCCTGTGCATCTTCAACGATATATGCTGAACGACTACTGTGCGAAGAACGACATGGTGGCGGATTATGAGGTCTTTGATCTCGAGGATATGATGCATCTACCGACATTGTGGAATGTTATCGAAACGCGTAACGCCAACGTGGTTATGTTCAGTATCTTTGCGCTACCGGAGGAGGAATCGGAGAGAAACCGTCTGTTAGAGACCGCAATTACCAAAGGAAATATTATCCACTTCGTTAACGAGGGGTTGTCGCTTAGCAACGAGCGAGACTTGGAAGAAATCAATAGCTATCTTTCTTTTGCAAAATACGGAAAATCATTTTTGCCCATTGGGTTGCCGGTATCACAGTTGACGCGCGACTATTTCGATAAATGGTCGAAATCGTTGTCAACCAGCTACTAACGTCCCAACGGCGGTCGTAGCCTTGGCAAAGTTGTGAGGTTAAATGATCACGCGATACTTGCCGAGGCAAACGCTGCTGTCGTCTGCCGAAACGAGAGACCGCTAAGTCAGCGGTCTCTCGCCTACGTCGTGCTGGTATAATTTTGATGGTGGTGGCGACCAGCACACAGTTCGACTGAGCGGGCACACCTGGACTGACCTCTCCAGGCGCAGAGGTCCGCACGATATTCGAGGACCGGCGCAGTTCAAACTGTTTTCAAGTAGGGTGCTTGAAGAGTACGACCAAGCATGGGCGGAAAGCTGATGCGCTTAATATCAAAAGTGCTGGCTGAATATCATGATCCGTATACAGTTTGGTAATATTCGCGGTACCGTCCATCCCTCACTCGATCGCACCATTGCGCACTAGCCAAGTACCAATCAATCGTTTGTACGATCCCCTCCTCAAAAGTGAAGTCGGGTTCCCACGATAGAGCACTTTTGATTTTTTCCGCGTTGATAGCATAGCGTCGGTCGTGCCCTGCTCGATCTTGCACGTAAGTGATGAGTTGTTCACGTGGGCTCGCCGTCGGCAACCGTTCATCGAGAATTCGACACACGGTTTTCACGATGTCGATATTTTTGATCTCGTTGTTACCGCCAACATTGTAGGTCTCGCCGACGCTGCCGTTGTGGAGTACAGCATCTATTGCCCGGCAATGATCGATCACGTGTAGCCAGTCACGTATATTTTTGCCATCGCCGTAGACGGGAAGCGGTTTGTTCTCCATTGCGTTGAGTATGACTAACGGAATGAGTTTTTCAGGAAACTGAAACGGGCCGTAATTGTTTGAACAATTCGTGGTTACGACCGGTAAGTTGTAGGTGTGAAAGTATGCACGAACCAGGTGATCCGAAGCTGCCTTCGTGGCTGAATACGGGCTGTTCGGCGCGTACGCCGTGCGCTCCGTGAATCGCGGATCTTTCTCGCCGAGACTTCCATATACTTCGTCTGTCGACACATGGAGGAAGCGGCATTCGCGGGCATCTCCCCAACGGGACTTCGCGACGTCCAGCAACGTAAAAGTACCGTGAATATTTGCTTGAATGAATGCTTGCGGTCCGAGAATCGATCGATCGACGTGTGACTCCGCAGCAAAGTTCGCCACCGTGTCGATGTTTTCCTTATCAAAGAGCTTCTCAACCAGCGGCCGATCACAGATGTCTCCGTGCACAAACGAATAGTTCGAATTACCTTCGACTGCCTTAAGGTTTTCCAGGTTTCCCGCGTAAGTCAGTGCATCCAGGTTAACGATACGATCGAGAGGATGCTTGTCCAACCAGTAGCGAATAAAGCTGGAGCCAATGAAGCCGGCGCCGCCGGTAACCAATAGCGTTTTCATCAGGATCCTTCTTCAATCAATTGGTTCTTCAGAGAAACGGCGTTCCCCATCAAAACGTTAGGTTCGATATTGAATTCTCGAGGCAATACGTCGGGGGCGACGTTCACCCGGGATATTGGTCGTCCTCCACGATGTCGATGAGGTACTGCCCATAGCTGCTTTTATTCAAAGGCGCCGCTAGGGCCAGCAGTTCCGCTTTACTGATATATCCCATGTGGTAGGCGATTTCTTCGACGCAGGCGATTTTAAGTCCTTGACGCTGCTCAACCGTTTCAACGAACGTCGAGGCCTGTAGCAAGGATTCGTGCGTGCCGGTGTCGAGCCATGCGGTGCCCCGGCCTAATACCTCTACATGTAAATCGCCCTGCTCAAGGTAAAGGCTATTAATGTCCGTGATTTCTAACTCGCCACGTGCACCTGGTTTCAAGTTGGCCGCAAGGTCAATGACGCGATTATCGTAGAAATACAGGCCCGTCACCGCATAGTTGGAGCGCGGGACCGCGGGTTTTTCCTCAATCGACATGGCCCGGCCGCCGTCTCCAAACTCAACAACGCCGTAGCGCTCGGGGTCTTGCACTCGATAGGCAAAGACGCTGGCCCCGGTCGGTCGGTTAACCGCATTGGCCAGGGCTGTACCGAGTCCCTGGCCGTAGAATATATTGTCGCCCAAAATCAGACAACAGCTGGAATCGCCTACAAAATCGCGCCCGATGATAAATGCTTGCGCTAGACCTTCCGGCGCAGGCTGTTCTGCATATTCTAGGCGTAGTCCCAGTTGGGCCCCGTCTCCGAGAAGCCGCTTAAACAGCGGAAGATCCTCGGGCGTGGAGATTAAAAGAATCTCTCTGATGCCGGCCAACATCAGTGTTGATAATGGATAGTAAATCATGGGTTTGTCATAAACAGGTAATAACTGCTTACTAATCGATTTAGTCAATGGATAAAGGCGGGTGCCAGACCCGCCAGCTAAGATAATGCCTTTCATAATTAAGGGTTCGATGTTGCCTTGTTCGATTTATATTTTGACAAAGTCGTAACGATTTCGGTCGTGACGTATGCAGCTTTGATGCTTGGTGTCCGCAATGAGAATGTTGGAGAATAGCTAGTCAGGCGGACTATTCGATAAGTGTAAGCTTTGCGTTGTGGTGGAGGAAGGTCCGACGGCATTAGGGAGACGAATTTGTGGACTGAAAGGGAGTTACAGCTCAAAGTTTAGCGAGAAATTTAGTCTGTCGGAATGATGGGGCGAATTTTTGAATCATGTCACGACGCAGACCTCGCGATCGTTGATGTGCAACTGCTCCGGGCTCTTGTCCGGCAACCAGGTAGAGTTTTACAAGCCGTGCTAGTGCCGCAGAGATGCGCATATCGGCATCACAATTCCACGGGCGAAGGTTGCTTGCGGCCTCGAACCGACCGGACGAACATTTCCACTTCAATGCTCAGCGTTTGAATGACTACGGCATCGTACGGTTGGAAGTGACAACCGAACGTGCAATGTCAGTGCTGGTCAGGACGAAGTAAGTTGCCCAAGCGAGTACCCCCAGAAACTTCGGCGCGTCTTCTACCAGGACGGCATTTGCTCCGCCTACGTTCAGCACATCGACGACGACTGAGATGATGAACGCCACGACTGCACCGTACAACAGTAGGAATCGAGTCCGGCGGATCTCACGTTGGTGCACGACAAACCAGATGGAAATCAGGACCATGTAGGAAAACAATACGGCCGTTTCGGGTATCCCCAGCAGTTTTGGAAATAAACCAGAATGCAATCGCAGCATATCTTCGAGAGCGAGCAATGTACTCAATAGCGCAGAATGCATAAGAAAGTTAAACGCTGCTGATCGGGAGTCTAGCCTAGCAATGAAGGCACCGAGTCCCGCACTGACGGCGCTGGTAGCCCACGCTAGCACTCCGAGATTAGAGATAAGGCCGGTGTGCCACGGCATTCCCGCGATCAAGGCAGGGTCGAGCAGGAATCGTTCGTCGGGAATAACGTCCCCACTCAGAACGGCTAGTAGGATCATCGTACCTAAAAGCCAGACGACGACCAACGGTAATGCGGTGGCGGCCTGACGACGGAGATCGATGCCCCGACGTCGCTCCGGGACGTTTCTGGGCCCGGTCGTCATTTTGTCGTCGCCAGCAACAGAAACGTAGCGAGGCAGGTAAATTCGTCAACGCTAAACATCGCTGGATTGCTTGTCGCCAAGGTTAAGGTAGCCCAGAAAATGCGTGCCGCTGGCGAAATCGACGTTAGAGGAACCGCGATAGGCCGTCATGGCCTTCCTGCGCGTTGAATTGCACGTTAGTTTGACCAACGTGTTGCATGGGAAATTTACTCCAACAACTGCGCGACTTGTGCGGTTGAGCATCATTTACCTGTTAGTAAAGTGAATTAAATCAAAACACAGAAATTTGGCGAAATTTAGTAGCCGAAACCTCAATGACGCATCTGTCGGCTTGGAACACCTTCGAGGCGATACTGGCGGTGATTGATCATTCGGAACCAGTCATAGAGGTGTCCAGAGTCCACGACTGCGTCATAGTTTGTCGGATGTTCAATTCCGCTGCTATAGGCGAGCCGCTATCGAAGCATATCAGCACCGACCATGATCCGCTGTTCCAGTTTCACCGCGGGCCCGCAAACCTGCGAGTCGATGAGATAGATGAGGTCAAATCAATTCCGGTTGTTCCAGTGTTACAGCCTTTCATCGAACGATTGATCGGAACAGTACGGCGCGAATATTTCGATCGCGTGTTCTTTTGGAACACAGTCACACTGACACGAAAGTTGGAGGCATACCGAGATTATTACAATGTGCATCGGATTCGTTGAGCGCTTGGCGTTACTACTCCCGATCATTACGTTCGTTTGTCGACTCGCGCGTCTGCTACGTTTGAACATTACACTACACTTGGCGACATCATTGCCGCGGGGTATTTCAGACTCTGCTGGCGGTGTGACTGCGAACTCGCCACCAACAGGCTTCCGACGGAGGTGGAAGAACGTTATTATCGTCCGACCCAGGAGTCGGACCTGGCGACCGGTCTCTCGCTAAACGTTCTTCAGGAATCCCGACGCGGTTACGCTACGCGCTCAAATTAGCGAGGAAGGTTTCGGGTATAAGCTGACATACCGAGGTGCCGGCAACAGGGCTCGCGATCTAGCGGAATCCTGACTTGCGAGTGGCCCGCGTCACCGAAGCTGGCGGTTATAGGGGCGCGCGACCAGTGCGATGGAATTTTGAATGCCATTGCGCTGCGTTGCGGCGCGGCGCCCGCATCAGGAAGTATAAATGTATTTTGAATTGACCCAGAGGTACCCACAATGCGGCTGATCGAAGATCACGAAGTCGAGCTTGAACCACTGAAAGAGCGTGCCGTTGCAATTATCGGCTACGGTAACCAGGGCCGCGCTCAGGCGCTCAACCTGCGCGACAGCGGCATCGATGTGCAGATCGGATCGGTGCGCGACGCCGGTGCGGAGCGCGCAGAGGCGGACGGTTTTAGCTGTGTATCGATAGAATCAGCGTGCGATAACGCTGACGTTCTGGCTCTTTTGATCCCAGACGAAGTGCAGCGCGCGGTCTATGATTCAACGATCGCTCCGCGTCTGCGCGCCGGACACGTGCTGGATTTCGCGCATGGATACAATGTCCATTTTGGACACATCAGAGCCCCGAGCGACGTCGATGTCGTGATGGTAGCCCCGCGTATGATCGGCGCTGCTGTTCGAACCAGCTTCGAGCGCGGCAAGGGAGCTCCGTGTTACGTCGCAGTTGAACAGGATGCATCCGGTAACGCGCGCGACATCGCCCTTGCATTCGCCAAAGGTATCGGGGCCACCCGGGCCGGCGTCCTCGAAACTACATTCGCTCTAGAAACCGAACTCGATCTGTTCGCCGAGCAAGGCGTCTGGCCAATTATCATGCGCGACATGATCATGTCTTTCGAAGTGCTCGTTGAAGCCGGTTTCCCTCCAGAAATGGTCACACTTGAATTGTGGGGGTCGGGCGAAGCATCGGAAATATTCAAGCAGATGGCGCGCCGCGGCATCGTCAACCAGATGCGCCTGCATTCGCAAACCAGTCAGTACGGCACCATGTCGCGCGGTGAACGAATGCTCTCGGAAGATGCGCGCGATCGCTTGCGGGCCGCGCTGGCGGAGATCCGGTCGGGGAAGTTTGCTCAGGAGTGGGCAGACGAGCAGGCCGCCGGTTATCCGAATTTTCACGCGTTGCGCGACGCTGCCGAAGCTCACCCCGTTAACGAGGCAGAGCTGCTTGGTCGCGAGATGATCGAGCGCGCAGGCCTGCTGACCGATACCGAATAGCGCGAAGGTGGAGATCATCGACACCCACCATCACCTGTGGGATCTGAACGAGTTGCGTTACCCCTGGTTACTGGAGCGGGTAACGATACAGATTGCCAGGAACTTCGATTCGTTACGTGGCGATTATGTTTTGCCCGACCACGTTAGCGATCGTGCGAACGCGCATGCAACCAAATCGGTGCATGTCAAGGCTGATGATCGTGGCGATACGGTAGCGGAGACGCTCTGGCTGCAGGCGCTTGCCGACGCGGACGCTTCAACAGCGGGCTTCCCCGAGCATCGTGACGTATGCCGACCTGAACATGGATGACGTGGACGCGACGCTCGCGGCTCACCTGGCCTTCGTCGACGAGCGTGGTATTCGACAGATCCTGAAATCCTATCCGGATCCCAAGTCAACCTACACCGCCACGAAGCTGCTGCAATATCCCCAATTTGAACCCGGTTACGCCGGCCTTGTCACGTTCGGACTGTCGTACGATGTTCAATGATGTTATCCGCAGATGCCATGCGTCACGGAACTCGTGCCGGGTAACCCGAAAGTCCTAGGAATCGTGAATCAGGCTGGCATGCTGGCTGAACGCGGCCGGAACGTGCGCGCCCGATTGAAGCGCCTAGCAGACTGCCCTGACGTCATGGTCAAGCTTTCCGGTTTTTGCTATGCGTGACCCGTCGAAAGCCTGAGACCATTCGTGCTCGACACGCTGGAGGTTTTTGGCATTGAACGAATGATGTTCGGGCCAAATCTCCTCGCAGAGTAAGTTATTAATTCGTTATCACGTGTTAAAAGGCGCCTTCAATACACTGGCTGCTGAACCCTGTCCGCGCGAGCGGCAGATCTTTTTAGGGGCATTACTGTTTGCTGGTATCAACTGATATGAATCTGCCACGTCGGGAACTCGGCCGTACGGGTGTCAGCGTAACTACGATTGGGCTTGGCGGCGCCCCCCTAGGAGAGCTTTTCGAGATCGTCAACGACGCGCAAGCCGATGCTGTGGTCGCAACTGCATTAGAGCAAGGTATCAATTTCTTCGACACTGCGCCTTGGTACGGCCACGGTCAAAGCGAACATCGCATTGGGCGGCCGCTACGTACCCGCACTCCATCGGACTACGTTTTGTCGACGAAAATTGGACGCGTCTATTCACGTCCTCGCAACGAAGCGTCCTTCGTCCCGTCAGGGCCCTGGGTTGGCGGGCTAAGATTCGATCTGCACTTCGACTACAGCGCAGCCGGGGTGTCGCGATCGTACGAAGATAGCCTGCAACGCCTCGGCGTGCCCCGGGTCGATCTATTGGTAATCCATGATCTAGATCGCAGTTACCACGATGACGTGACGCTCGCCGCTCATCGCGCTGAGTTGCTATCGAGTGGTTGGGCCGAACTGCAGGCGCTGCGTGCAAACGGTGACATCGCCGGGATCGGCGCTGGGATAAACGACCAACAAATGATGGGCTGGTTTCTCGATCATATGGATCTCGATTTTTTCCTTATCGCAATGCCGTACACCCTGCTCGATCAAGCGGCTTTGAAAATCGGTATGGCACAATGCGCGCAACGCGGAATTGGTGTCGTGATTGGCGCGCCATTTGCGTCAGGACTGCTTGCATCTGGTGTGTCCGGGAATGCGACCTATGGTTATGTTTCCGCGGACCAGGAAGTCGTCGTAAAGGCCAGAGCGATCGAAAGCCGATGCGAAGCGCACGGTGTCCCGCTCGCCGCCGCTGCACTCCAGTTCCCGCTGGCGCACCCTTGCGTGGCAGCTGTGATCCCAGGCGCAACTCATCCCGAAATGGTAGCGGCGAACGCAACTAATTTGCTTTTCGAGATCCCCGATGCGCTCTGGACAGAACTGGCTGCCGAGGAACTTATCCACCCCGATTCTCCGACGCCAGCAGCAGGCTGGCAACGCAGTTAGGCCATATTGTCGAATTGGACAACTTGGTCAATTCCGTTTGAACGCCGGTGTAGTTTCACTATTTGGAACGCCGAACGACGGGCTGGCCTAACATTCGATAAACCGTAATCCGAACATATCAAGCGCTGGTAGAATTTGGCCGAAATAGTTGAATCGTGCGCCTTCGGGATACAGCGGGTGGGCCATTTCCCGAGCGTTCAATTATCGATTTATTCTACGATGGGAACGCACGACTGGGGATGAACGGAATCCGTGCGGCCAACATTTCAATCGCGGTTTCTACTACGCTGACAATGTTAGCTATAGGCGTAATCAAAGATCACAAGACCGGGATAGACATTCCCCGTTAAGCCTAGCCTCGAAATATTGGGGTGGCCTCTATTCGAAGGTTCGATCAGCAAGTATCGAAGATAAAAATTTCGAATTTCACCGTAACCCGGGTTAACTGCATGTCAACGCCGCACTGGGCGTATTGAACACCAGCATGGTTCTTACCCGACCCGTCAGATCGGGCAAGCTCCTGGCGTAACCAAAAGGGAATTAGAAGGGGCATTGTATTCAGCAGATTCATCCTCCCTATCTGATTGCCCCCTTACTTTTTACTCGCCCATTTTCTCTTCAGTCATTTTCTCGTGCATCATTTTTTGTTCTGTCATCTGTTGCTCATGCATTTTCTTCTCAGTCATTTGCTGTTCTTTCATTTTCTGCTGAGTCATTTTTTGTTCTGTTATCTTTTGTTCCTGCATTTTCTTCTCAGCCATTTGCTGTTCTTTCATCTTCTGCTGAGTCATTTTCTCGTGCATCATTTTCTGTTCTGTCGTCTGTTGTTCATGCATTTTCTTCTCAGTCATTTGTTGCTCTTTCATTTTCTGCTGAGTCATTTTTTGTTCCGTCATCTGTTGTTCATGCATTTTCTTCTCAGCCATTTGCTGTTCGTGCATTTTCTCCTCAGCGGCCGGCATTTCAGCATTGTCTTGCGCCAGGATCGAAGTGCTAATTGTCAACATTGCTAGCAGGGTATAGATCGATATTTGAATTCGATTTTGCATATTTAAGAACCTTTGGTATCCATTAATGAATTTTGATTATACGACACCGTGCTGAACGAATTCTGAATGACGGTGTCATTAGGCTGCGCCCGTTCTTTAGTCACGGTATTGGCAGGTTGCCGTAATTCAAAGCAGGCCGGTGTGGAGGGAATGTAATTTCGCGAGCTATACGCGTGATGTCCTAAAGTAACAGTGTCGCCTACTGCTCGCTCGCTACCAGCGCATCGGTCCGGTTCGCGAGGAAACCTCGGCGTTCAAGCATTTGCGGCGCTGAATTTTATCTAATGGGTACGGTTGCGGCTTCGGCATCTAGCCGGGCGTGCCGAAATATTTATTTGACAGTCAGCGCAATTCGTTAACGGGCCTAAACCGCCGGATAACTAAGGAAAATATTATTCTTTGATTTTTCGATGAATTCACAACTGGCTAATTTTGCTGGGCAAAATCATCTACTAAAGTAGATCTAGATAGATCTGCTTTTTATGGTTCTTGTCTAAAACCCAATCTGCTATTCACGGCAGAGATACGCATTGGTAGAGCCGCACCAACTGGAATTCATCCCAATAGGCGCATCAGTCGCATCTTCCGGCGATGGCACAACGGATATTCCAATTGAAAATGCGGTGCTTCGTTCGGACACTATTTGGATATCGTCGGCGTCGCAACGCACGCATTCAGATCGTGCTCGGCACCCTGATGGAATCTAGGGCTCGAGCTGTACTATCTGACCCGCTGACGGTACCCCCCTGTGTCAGGATAGTTGTCGGTGTGCCAAGAAGTCATAGCAACAGGAAGTTGCTGTGACATGTTGCACCCGTGATGAGGGTAGGCCCCTCGGTATCGCCGATCAGGCGGGGATACCAAACCAGCCTGAGCTGCGTGCGTAAAGAGCGTTCGTGGTGAACGTCAGGTGAAACGGCATGGGAACCCATGTCAGGTAAGGAATACTGAGACGAACGCAAGTGAACCATCGAAGAAGTGTCGATAATTGTAATCGATGTCAAAACCGGGGTCTCGACAATACCCCGGGACGAGTCAGACGGCGATCTGAGTTTTGGTCTGATGGCATCCGGCATAGAGGTGGCGTGACGGTATTTCAGGCGCGGGTGCGGAACTTGGGAAGCTGTCGTTGCGATGTTAAGGAAGAAGCTCAAGCGGCGACCCCGCAAGGGCCAGAGTACCCATGCGCAACACAGCGGCGGAGTCATGCGTAGTAGTGATGAAGGAGCTGTAATGGCTGTGGAGCAAAGGCATGACCTTGTTCGGTTTAGGGCGAGGTGACAACCGTGAAACGGGATGATCCGTCGACCCAGACCAAACCCTTCGAGATACCCAAGCGGCTCATCTGGGCGTCCTGGAAGCACGTGGCAGCCAACAAGGGCGCGCCGGGTGTGGATAAGGAAAGCATCCAGGCGTACCAGGATCGGTTGGAAGGTAATCTTTACACGTTGTGGAATCGGATGAACTCGGGGAGTTATTACCCGAAGCCTGTCAGACAAGTTCTCATTCCTAAAGGGGAGGGAGAATGTCGTCCGTTGGGGATCCCGACGGTCGCTGACCGGGTTGCTCAAACGGCGGTGAAGAAAGTGCTTGAAGCGCGGATGGATGCTTTATTCTGTCCGTGGTCGTATGGTTACCGACCGGGCAAGAACGCCCAGCAGGCGGTCGCGCGAGCGCGACAAAACTGTTGGTCTTTTGACTGGGTGGTGGATCTGGATATCCAAGCATTCTTCGACACGATCGATCATGGATTGATGATGCGTGCGGTTGAAAAACACGTGCCGGAGAAATGGATCCGACTCTACATTGAACGCAGGCTGAAGTGCGCTGTGCAGTTGGCCGATGGGACGGTTGCATATCCAAACTGCGGGGTACCGCAGGGCGGGGTGATCAGTCCATTGTTGGCCGAGGGTGTGTAAAAACTCCTAAACAGATATGATCTTTCTTTCGGTTCTAGAGCACATCGGATGAGTGGATTTATCGAAGGTGAGAACCGGCATCAATCGACGTTATTTCCAGAGCGCTTAG
>JBLFWX010000032.1:0-51405 GCA_047611805.1 Gammaproteobacteria bacterium | reverse complement strand
ACATCACGGCCCGCAGGCTTGCCGTCGAACGCACCGTATGAAAAACAATGATATGTGGATCATTGGCCATCGCGGCGCTGCAGGAATGCGGCCAGAAAATACCTTATTAGCGGTAAGCCATGCACTTACTGTCGGTGTCGATTGGGTTGAAATTGATATCCGCTTAGTCGATGAAGAACTCATCGTTTTGCACGACGAAACGCTAGAGCGAACGACCAACGGGTCCGGCTCCGTATACCAACGGTCACTCAGTGAACTACGCGCTCTTGACGCGGGTCAAGGGCAGTCGGTGCCGTTCCTCGGCGAAGTGATGGATCTAATCGATGCTGGAGCAGGACTTAATATCGAGATAAAACAGACCGGTCTGAACGAGCATTTGAGCGCCCTGCTTAAGCGCTACTTATTAGCACAACCGCGGTGGCGAAATCGGCTCATGATTTCGTCATTTATAACTGAGGTGATGGATGATTTTAGTACGGCGACCCCAGCCGGCTGTCTGCTCGGCGCGTTGAGTGAATCAGATCCGGAGAGAATAGTACTACAAGCGGACCGTTCAAATTTCTTCTCCATCAACCTATCCGTCCGGCAACTATCATCGTCTCTAGTGGCCACGGCTCACGTGCAAAATCTCAAAGTTTTCGTCTATACCGTCAACACTCCCGAGCAGATGCGACGATGTGCAGATTTATCAGTTGACGGGATTTTCACGGATTATCCGGAGCGCGCGATTGCTTTTTTTAATGAGCCACATACTATCTAAAACAACTGCAGCATGGAGTTAGAACTTAAGTGGCGTGCATTGTGGCCCTTGACCAAGGAACGACCAGCTCGAGAGCAATTATTTTCGATGACGAACAACGAATCTTAGGGTCGGCGCAACGCACCTTCGAGCAATTCTTCCCGCAGCCTGGTTGGGTGGAACACGATCCCGAAGAGATTTGGCAATCTCAGCGCGACGTTGCGATTGAAGCAATCGCCGATGCGGGCCTCCGCGAGGCGGATATTTCCGCAATCGGCATCACGAATCAACGCGAAACGACCATCGTATGGGATCGCCGCACGGGAAAACCGTTACACAACGCGATCGTGTGGCAAGACCGACGTACCGCGGAGTTTTGTGCGTCACTTCGAATAGCGGGGCATGAACCGGAGGTCCAGGCACGAACAGGATTAGTCCTTGATCCTTACTTCTCTGCGAGCAAGATCCGTTGGATTTTGGATCACTGTGATGGCGCTCGTGACCTAGCGCTAGCCGGTCATCTTGCGTTCGGCACCGTAGACTCGTGGCTAGTCTGGAAGCTTACTAATGCCACGACCCATATCACTGATATGAGCAATGCGTCACGCACCTCATTGTTAAACCTGCACACGCAAACCTGGGACGACGAAATGCTCGCGCTGTGGGACATTCCACGTTCGATGTTGCCGAATGTGGTCGCATCGAGCGGCGATCTCGCCCGTTCGACCACCACTGGTTTGAACAACATCCCAATCACCGGGATAGCCGGCGACCAGCAAGCGGCGTTGTTTGGTCAGGCGTGCTTCGAACCAGGCCAAGCGAAATGCACTTACGGTACCGGATGTTTCGTGCTGCTCCATTCGGGCGAGCAACCTATCATTTCGAAGAACCGGCTACTGACAACCGTTGCATGGACCATCAACGGAACAACGGAGTTTGCGTTGGAAGGCAGCGTGTTTATCGGTGGAGCGCTTATTCAGTGGCTGCGAGACAGCCTCGGCCTCATCGAACAATCGAGCGATATAGAAACACTCGCGGGCCAAGTAGACAGCAGCGATGGCGTCGTGTTCGTGCCCGCTTTTGCCGGACTGGGACCACCGCATTGGGACCCTGACGCCCGCGGTGCGTTACTAGGTCTAACGCGCGGGACAACCAAAGCGCACATCGCCTTGGCCGCCCTAGAAGGCATCGCCTTCCAAGTTGCGGATGTGTTCACGGCCATGAAAGACGACGTCAACAGACCCATAGCCAGTATCAAAGTTGACGGTGGCGCGAGCGAGAACCGCCTACTCATGCAAATTCAAGCAAGTTTGCTGCAAACAAAATTAATCCGTGCCGAACGTCACGAAAGCACGGCGCTTGGGGCGGCCTCGCTGGCGGGACTAGCGATCGGTGTGTGGAAAGATCGAGACGAACTCGCGGCCTTATGGCGTAGCGGCGAGAGCTTTACACCGGCACACAATGATACGACCTTGGAACGCCGCATCGCGCTTTGGAGAGAGGCAGTGAAGCGAATTAAATCCACACTATCCGCGGATACTATTCAATGAATAGAGATGCAGCCCTCGACGTTGTACGGGGAGTAAATTCAAAATTCGATGTTGTCGTAATCGGTGGTGGCGCCACCGGCGCGGGTGTTGCGCTCGACGCGGCTAGCAGAGGGCTACGAGTTCTGTTGCTGGAGCGCGGCGATTTTGGCTCCGGTACATCAAGCCGTAGCACGAAGATTATTCATGGTGGCGTCCGTTATCTCGCCCAAGGCCGAATTGGACTGGTGAGAGAAGCGTTAGCCGAACGCGCCTACCTATTGAGCAACGCCTCGCACTTGGTCGCGCCGCTGCCATTTGTAATACCAGCCGAGAATAATTTTGAACGGGCGAAATATTTTATCGGTCTAAAACTCTACGATTTCCTGTCCGGCAAACAACGACCCCACTCGTGCGATTGGCTATCAAGAGAGAATCTACGACGTGAACTGCCCGGTTTGAACGAGACGATATTTTGCGGAGCGATGCGCTATTTCGACGGCCAGTTCGATGACACCAGGCTGTTGTTAGCGATCCTCGAAACGGCCACCGATCTCGGCGCGTTGGCGATAAACTACGCAGAAGTTATCGAAGTACACAAAAATTCCACCGGTCGTTTGAACGCGCTTACATTTCGTGACGGCGAGACTGGCATGGTCCATGAGATCGAAACCTCTGGAATCGTAAACGCGACCGGTCCATTTAGTGACGCACTCCTCAAACTTGATGAGCCGGGCCACTGCCAAACAATTCTTCCCAGTCAAGGAGCACACATCGTACTCCCGGGAGATTTTTTGCCCGGCACCAGCGCTTTGTTGATGCCGCATACGCCGGACGGACGCATAATGTTTGCGATCCCTTGGTTAAATCACGTACTGGTTGGGACGACAGATACCGCCGTCGACATCGTTGCCAAGGATCCTATTCCCCTAGCTTCGGAAATCGAAATGATTCTACATGTCACCGCGCAGTATCTTACCCGAGTGCCGCAACATAGCGACGTACTTGCATCGTTTGCAGGAATCCGCCCGTTAGCGTTGGCCCCCTCACAATCCCAGACGTCGAAGGTCTCTAGAGAACATCGGATCGATGTTTTAAAATCCGGAATGGTCAGCGTCTCCGGAGGCAAGTGGACTACCTATCGCCTGATGGCCGAGCAGTGTGTCGACACACTCATATCGTCCAATAATTGGTCTGCGGAACGTTCAAAAACGGCTCAAATGCGATTGCATGCGACACCACCATTGGGCACCTCAGATAACCGCTTCTCCGAATATGGTAATCACGCTCAAGAACTCGAAGAACTGGTTTTGAAGGAACCCGCATTCGATGATTTGCTGTGCGACGCCTTACCGTATAGAAAAGTCCATTGCGTGTGGGCCGTTCGTCGCGAAATGGCCCGTACGATTGAAGATGTTTTAGCGCGCCGAACACGTGCGTTGTTTCTAAACGAAGCAGCCGCATTAAAGGCGGCACCACAAGTTCTTGAGATTTTGACACGCGAATTAGGCCTCACTAAATCACAGCAACAAAAACAGCTCCAAGATTTTCATAATCTCACGAATTGATAGCCTAGCTAGAGGAACCGTTCACGTATGGCGAACAAAAAAGTCCCCACCGTCAATCCGACATTTCCGGGCTTCCCACCAGAAACTTTGGATTTTCTCTTTGATCTCGCTAGAAACAACAACAGAGAGTGGTTCACGAATAATAAACACCGTTACGAAAATTTCCTTGTGATCCCGGCCTTAGATTTCATCGCCGCCGTCGGCGAACGGATGCCGAAAATATCGGAACATATAACCTGCATTCCCAAAAAGGTCGGTGGATCCCTATTTAGAATCTATCGTGATGTCCGTTTCGCGCACGATAAGCGACCCTACAAATCGAATATTGGTATCCATTTCAGACATGAACAAGCGCGCAATGCGCATGCACCGGGCTACTATCTTCACATTGGCGTGGATGAATGTTTTCTCGGTGCGGGCATGTGGCGACCAGATTCTGCGCCACTCCAGCGAATTCGCAATCGCATCGTAGAGCGACCAGAAGAATGGAAAAAGCTATTACGGGCGCGAAAATTTCGCAGTAATTTTGAGTTGGGAGGCGAATCGCTAAAGCGCCCACCCAAAGGATTTCCGCCCGAGCACGAGTTTATTGAATATTTAAAAAGAAAGGATTTCATTGCGCTCGCGAATTTCGACCACGGCCTTGTTCTTGACGCTGATATTGTCGACTACTCACTCGAAATGTTTTCGAGCGCACATTTGTTAATGCGATTTTTGTGCGACAGCCAAGATCTGCAATTCTGATAACGTCGGCGGCGTATTATTTCATCTTAAAAATGGACCCGGAGGTCCGCTACTCCCACTCAAGCTCGCGAAAGACCCGACTCACGTTGCGAGAATGACGCGCATTGACTTGCCATGGCTCTGCAGCTTCGAGGCTCATGGAGTCAATCGCGTCTTCTAGAAAAGTTCCATTGCGAATCGCAGCACGGCCGTCCACCAATAAAGTCTGTAAATAGTGAGCGATTGGTTGGGCGGCGTCTGGCCAAGGCACATTCGTTGGGCCGTGTCCGGGGACAATTCTCGTGAACCGTTTTGCCGTGTAACTATCGAGCCAGCGCAACCACCCTTTGAGTTCCCCGTCAATGATGGGTAGTCGCTCGACGAATACCAAATCCCCGGTAAAAAGTGTGCTCGTTTTCTCGTCAAGCACGGTTAAGTCCGTGTCGGAGTGGCTACGATTATGTGCTGCTAGCAATAATGTCCGCTCGCCAAGGTCAAGCCGCAATCGGTCGCGCACCATTAAGGTTGGGACGATCACGCCGTTAGGTTTATCGGATGCCAACTCACGCGTAAATTCTTCTTCAAAGTAGGACCGGCTCGCTACCATCGCGTCGGCGGAATTGCGGTGACCCACAAATTCGACGTTGAGATGCGAAAAAGCAGCATTCCCGAGCACGTGGTCAAAGTGCACGTGTGTATTGATAACATAACAAACGGGGCGAGTACTTTGCATCTCAATCGCGGACAACAACGCGCGCCCAGTGGCAATCGCTCCGCCAGTGTCAACCACCGCGACACATTGTGTCCCGACAATGAAACCAATGTTGGCGCTATCCCCACGTTCAATGTCAGCAACATCAACGTGCCGGCCACGGTGTACGAAAACGCCTGCTGCAACCTCGTCTAGTCGGAAGTCCGATTTTGGTTCACACGCGAATGCCGACGACACGCAAACGCATAGCAAGAACTGGCAGGTGCGATGCACATTGCTGGGAGGCAAACGCGGAATCACAACTAAGGTCTGCTTTCGCAATCGCACCCCTTACGCTTGGCACTAGCGTTTTTGAACAACCGCCTTGAACATATCTGGCTAGCGCGCGTCATCAAGATTAGCGTACAAGTGAACAACAATTTCGCGTCCATCTACGGTGGTCTCTAGCAAGCGCACAGACTCAACAATGTAGGGATGTACACTTTGCTCGAAAAACAAAGGATAGGCTTCCAATAAGTCTCCCGGTGAACCATACCCCATCCCTTCGTTAAATCCGACCTCTTCGAATTCATAGAAGATCGCAGATAATTTATTCAGATACCGTAAATCGCTTAATTGCCCGATGAGGTCCGCGCCACGCACGAGTCCGGGATAATCGCCGGTTAACGCATAACTGGGATCAATGGGCACAGGAAACCGAGTCCGTTCGATGCACGATTGAACGAGAGGGATGTCTGCTAGCGCAAGTTGCCCAAACTGTTCTTCGACATAGCATTTACTGCGGTTTACGTGGATTGGCATCAGTGCAGCATCGCTGCGGCGTATAGCGATCCGGGTCGACTGGTTACCAATCCCATTTGACAGTCGCTCACCGTCGTCGGATGCACATATGCCACGCACGTACCCGATGTCGTGGCATAACAGCGCGATGATCACGTTCAACCAATCTTTGCGCGTTACGTTCTTCGCTTCAAGATGTCTGGCTTTGAGAATCTCGATGCCGACCACTGTAACGTGTACGGTGTGTTCGACGTTGTGATACAGCGCGTCGCTCGTTGCGATCTGCGCTAGTGTGGCCGCGGCCGCGTCTTTCGCATGTTGAACGTAGATCCTTTCAGAACTACCGAACATACATTCGAATGCCGCATCGATCCGATCGACGACTTCCATTGTTAGGATGTGAGTGACATTTAACATGATTAGATCTAAATCGGCTCAGGCGTAAATTTTGAATACTCAATCCCGGGAAATTTCGTTAAGCCGTTCTTCCTTTATGACCAATAAAAAACGGCTGCTTTGCGCGATAGTATAGGGATCAGAACATCACAATGTCCCGCCGCATGGCCGGTTTTGTGACAGGGTTACCCACGCGGACTTGCTATTAGCCGTTTAAGCCGCTAGTTCGCGACAGTTTGTTGCGACGCCCCAAGCATGAGCGTACGCCTAGCGGACGAAAACCTTCGTTCCAGCACAGTGAGGCAGCGTTTCGATTTCGCGCATAACGTGGGTCCCAACGACGAAATTCGTGAAGCAAGACGCCTACCCGCATCATTCGCGCCAAGGACGCATTACTGTGGCTGTGCGACGCACGTGTCGCCTACAGTAAGCGCGAATATTGATGGGTCGCACGACAAAGACCCGAAACCGTTGGTCGGTGCAGTTGATGCACTGTCAAACAACGAATTCAAAGAATACCAATCCTACGATCGACACTGAGATCTGTTTGAACAGGAACCGACTAGATAATCGAGAAATACGTTACCTACCTACACAACGGCGCATCATTAACCGCAACTATAGCGCCTATAGAAGACCATCCTGAGCCGCGCCCGGCCGTGATGATCGCGCGTGTGCGCTATATCGCCCCCAACGCGCTGTGTACTCAATGCGAAGTCGATCAGCGGACAATCGCTGCCATCGGATGCTGTTTAGGGGGTTTGTGTGTTTTCGACTTAACGCGGTCCTGGACAAGCGTCAGATCCGTTGTCGCTCTGCACGGTTTGCTTGGGGCCCCTGGCAACACAAGTGACAACAAAATACGCACAGAATTATTAATCCTCCATGGCAATGACGATCCAATGGTGGCGAGAGAAGATGTGCTTGCGATTGAGAAAGAGCTTAGCGACGCCGGCGCTGAGTGCCAGCTCGACACGTATGGAAATACCCTGCATGCGTTTTCAAATCCAAGTGCGCGTAATTCAGCTATGGGTACGGTCTATAACGAGAACGCAGAGCGTCGCTCGTGGGCGAGCTTGATTAATTTCCTACGCGAAACGCTGGATTGAAAGTGGGCTGCTTCATTCGTTGCACGAACGGCGGGGTCTTACGTCATCGCAACTTTCTATCCCGGCCCGATCAGGGTATTTTTAGGACTCTGGCCGTTCTCGAGAAAACTTCGGCCGATACGCCCATCGCGCGCTTCAAGGCGATGTCACGATCCCATTGGTTCGTGAGCTTAGTTACTTCGACAAGCTCACTTATCTTCGCGCGCCCGAGCTGAAACCAGGGCGAAACTAATGGGAAAAACTGCAACGGCCAATCACTACCGTAAATCATGCGCTCGGCAAGCCTTGGAATCGCTAGCGCATTGCCGAGATAACCCAACTTATTAATTTGCGTTAGACTAGAAATGTCAGTGTACAAATTCGGATATTGCTCGAACAACGGAACTAGGCGCTCAAAATTTCCTTCGCCGCCATTTTTACCCGTCGAAGCGATATGTGCAGCAATGACGGTAACCCCAATGTCTAGCGGTAATATCAGCCGTACCGGATCGCCAAGTTCATCTTGAGCATCACCGAACGAGCGCTCTTGACCGACGTGGATCAAAAGCGGCATGTCTAGCTCGACGAGCTTCCTATAAAAATCGGTATGTCGCGGGTCGGCCGGATCAATAGCCATAGTCGCAGGGATCCATTTTACAAGAACCGCACCCCTACGTTTAACTTCTTCTAATCGGGCGAGCGCATCTTTTCGATTCGGGTTAATACTCGCGCCGAATAACAGATTGCTATGGCGAGCGGTCTCGCGACTGACGAACTCGTTTGGAACGTAGATCTGAGTGCGTGATTCATCCAACGCTCCGCTATCATCGATCACCCCATCCATCGCAAGCACCACGGCTTTGTCGACATTGATTGAAGCGTAAACTCGCTCCGCGATACGTTGCATCACGATCGAATCTCCCAACGTCGTCAATTCTTCTTCAGTGACGCCGAAGGCTCGCAAGTAGAATGCGAATTTATAACTGTTACGCAAACCAGGTGCAATAAAACAGCCGCTCGCTCCCGCGCCAACCCCCGCCGTATGGACATGCATATCGACAATGGGCAGTTCGCCTGCGTAGCTAAAACTCGAAGCCCAAATGGCAGACAATACAAAGGCAAAAACTCCGTATGCAGTGCTCGATTTCATTTTATGATTGCACATCAAAATCTCTGGTGGTTTGCTATTGAAAAGGGTCCGACGACGTGTTCGCGTCTAATTCAACCCAGCCGGGCGCGATACTAGGCAGGGAGTAGGCAGCGATTTTTCGGTGCGATTTCATCGCGCAGCGCGCGCCGTTCAAAGACGATTGCCCTCTCGGGCGCTAGGTAGTATAGGTGCATCACATCGGCTAATGTATCTTCATGGCGTACAGAATTTAATTTCATGAAACGCGTTACCTTAACCATATCGTGCATTGGCTTGGTCTGCATCAATCTCGCCGTTTTTGGGCAAGGGGCAATGCCTGTCAGCGTAGCAAAAGTAACGCGCACCGTAATCGCTGAAGAGATTAATTTAACCGGTAACCTCCGATCAGTTCGCGTATCCCAGCTCTCGAGCGAAGTCGAAGGCTTGATCGAGCGCCTAAGTGTGGATTCAGGCGATCAGATAACGCAAGACCAAGTCATAGTCGAACTCAATAACGAACTCGCGGTGATTGCGAAATCGCTCGCGGGCGCGGAGGTCGATGAGGCAACGGCGCGTGATAGCGAAGCGCGTCGTCGACTCGCCGAATTAACAGAACTGGCAAAGCAGCAACATGTTCCAAAGACAAATGTTGAAACTGCGCGTTCAGAAATTCATATAGCGGGCGCGGCCCTCGCCCAAGCTCGCGCTACATTACGGCGCGCGCAAGCGTTATTAAATCGACACATTGTGCGGGCACCATTCGACGGTGTCGTTAGCCTCAAACTTGCAGAAATTGGTCAATGGGTCGATACCAGTGATCCGCTAATTGAGCTTGTCGAAACAAGATTGTTACGCTTGGTCATTCCAGTACCGCAGTTTTATTTCGGCCAAATCCGCAATGGCACGAAAGTGCAAATTCGATTCGATTCTCTTCCAAACGAAGTTTTCGACACTGTGATCACGACAAAAATCCCTGTGGGCGATGGTCCCGCTCGGACCTTTCCGGTTCAAATAGACCTAGTGAACGATCTAGGCCGCCTCGCCCCGGGAATGTCTGCGCGGGTAATAATGCAAATTGAAGACGGTTCCGAACAAACCTCGCTCCTCGTTCCGCAAGACGCAGTCGTCAGGCGTCCAAACGGAGAACAAACCGTGTGGACGATAGCGATCGAGGACGGCGTTGCCAAAGCGATATCAGTGCTGGTGAGTACCGGTAGGGTTTATCGAAATAGCATCGAAATCCTAGGCGACGATCTTCAAGCAGGAACGCGAGTCATTGTGCGCGGCAATGAAATTCTTCGGCCCGGTCAAGTTGTTACTGTGGCCGATGAATTGGCAACAGATATCTGATCTAGCATGTTCCATTTCGCAGTTCATAAACCAGTCATACTGACGGTTGCGATACTCATTATTTGCGTTTTTGGCATCAACGCAGTTAATCGCCTGCCCAAACAGATGATTCCTGATCTCGATGCGCGCGTTATCTCGGTTCGCACGACCTGGCCGGGGGCGACACCGCAAGACATCGAAAAAGAAATAATTATCGAACAAGAAGATTATTTGCGCTCCATTCCCAATTTAGACCGGATGATCTCGAACGCGAGCACCGGGCAAGCCCGTATCGAACTCGAGTTCCCTTACGGAGTGGATCTCAACGAGGTCCTAATTCGAGTAAACAACGCCCTCTCACAAGTTCCAGAATATCCCGAAAACGTCGACGAACCGCGGATCGTAACAACCTCGACATCGGACAACCCATTTATGTTTTTCCGGATCACACCGCAAGACGGTAATCCCAAAAATGTAACCGTGGGGCTTCTACAAGATTATATTCGTGACTTCGTCGGCACGAGATTAGAACGCATTCCTGGTGTTGCCGAAGTAGAAGTGTGGGGGGGCACGGATCGCCAGATCAAAATCTACGTGGACCCTGCCCGACTAGCCGAACGGGAAATTTCGCTGCTCGAACTCCGCGATGCCATTCGTGGCCGCAACAGAGATGTTTCTGGTGGCGATCTGGATGCCGGTAAGCGTCGTTACATCGTACGAACCCTTGGTCGATTTGAGAGCGTGCAGGATATTGACAATCTAATCATCGCGCGCCGCGACGGGATCCCTGTGCGGCTCAAAGAAGTCGGCTATGCAGGGCTTGGTAGTTTCGAAGTTCGAACAGTTTCCTACGCGAACGGCGTGCCAAACGTCACGTTGGGCGTTCGCCGCATGATAGGCGCCAACGTCGTGAAAGTAATGGACGAAGTAATGGCGAGCGTCGAAGAACTCAACGCAGGTGCGTTGGCAGCCAAAGGCCTGCGCATGAACTTATCCAGCGAGGATGTCCAGTACGTTAAAGACGCGGTATCCATCGTGGTCCAGAATTTACTCATCGGCGCAGCCCTATCAATTGTCGTGCTGTATCTATTTCTATCGTCTTCGCGGGCGACATTGATCGGCGCGATGGGGATCCCGATATGCACAATCGTCGCATTTTTCGGCTTGATGTTGGCTGGGCGCACCATCAATGTCATTTCGCTCGCCGGGGTGGCGTTTGCGATCGGAATGACGCTCGATAACAGCATCGTCGTTTTGGAGAATATTTATCGACATCTCGGCGAAGGGAAAGACCGCTTAAGCGCTGCCGTCGACGGCGTTACTGAAGTGTGGCCCGCTATTCTTGCATCGACATTAACGACCGTCTTGGTATTTTTACCGGTCGTTTTTGTTACCGAAGAAGCGGGCCAGTTATATTCTGATATCGCAATCGCGATCGGAGCCTCCATTTTGATGTCTATGGCCGTCGCCGTAACGCTCGTCCCTGCCGCGGCCGGACGTTATCTGAGTGCGCCAGTGGCCTCGACCAGCCGCCTACATCTAGCCGCCGATCGCAGCGCGACAGCAACGATCAACATGGTCGCGTGGGCTATCGACAATACTGCTCGGCGGATCATGCTGATCGTCTTCGTCTTTATGCTATCGGCATCGATTATTCTATTTCTCACCCCCAAAGCAGAGTATTTGCCGGAGGGCGAAGAACAAAAGATATTTGCATTTATGTTCTCTCCGCCTGGCTACAACATAGCGAGCATGGATACGATTATCCAGGAGTTAAATGACTACCTTGTGCCGTTTATTGGTGCCGACCCTAGTGACTTTGAACGCGGAGAAGCCGAAGTCCCCGCATTAAACTATATGTTTGGCTACGCGCGAGCTGGCAGTATTCTACTCATACCCGAGGCGACTTCACGAGCTCAGGTCGACGACCTGGTCAAGTCTGTGTCCCGACGTTTTAAGGAGGTCCCCGGCGTCATTGCGTTCGCTTCGCGAGGTTCCATCTTTGCGAGCAATACCGGCGGCAGTCGGAGCATCAATCTTGATATTTCTGGACCGGACCTCGTCCGCTTATTCGACGTCGGGCTCAAAGCGTTCATCAGATCGAAAGAGATTTTCGATAAACCGCAAGTGCGCCCCCAACCATCGAGCTTGACGATGGGTCAGCCGTTGTTGGAGATCCGTCCTGACTGGGAACGCGCTACTGAACTAGGACTCGATACCACCGAACTTGGCTATGCCATCTGGGCATTCACGGACGGCGCGTTTGTCGACGAGTTTTTTCTCGGCGACGACAAAATCGATATGTTTTTGTATTCCACTAACGGCGTGGTGGAACGTCCTGCTGATATCGGCCATTTGTTGCTCTACACGCAAAACGGCGGTGTCGTTCCGCTCAATGCGATCTCTACCATTACTGAAACAGTGAACACTGAGACGATTCGCCGAGTGGATGGCCAACGAACAATCACGTTGTCGATCATTCCGCCGCGCGATATACCACTAGAGGCTGGTGTCGAGCGAGTTCAAAAAATGCTCATTGACGAATTACAGGTGGCGGACGACAGCGGCATTACGATGAGAATTAGCGGCGCGAACGACAGCTTGAAGGCAACCCGTGCCGCGCTGAACGACAATTTTTCTATCGCAATTCTGATCGCTTATTTGCTGTTAGTTGCAATATTTTCGCACTGGGGATATCCGCTAATAATTATGTTGACGGTGCCCGTTGGAATCAGCGGCGGCGTGGTCGGATTGTGGCTACTGAATTTCTTCGGCGCGCGACTCGATACCATCGGTATAGCGAACATCCACCAGCCGCTGGACGTCATCACGATGCTGGGGTTCTTGATTTTAATCGGAACAGTGGTGAACAACCCAATTCTAATTGTCGAGAAAGCCTTGGCGAATGTGCGGCAAGGTTTATCAGTAAAATCGGCGGTTATCGAGAGCACTAGAGCGCGCCTGCGACCGATCGTTATGTCTACGGTGACAACCGTATTCGGGTTATCACCATTAGTAGTAAACCCGGGAGCAGGTACGGAGCTTTATCGCGGGCTTGGTGCAATCGTGTTATTTGGATTGCTATTTTCGTCGGTCATTACGTTGACGTTTATGCCGGCTTTATTGTCCTTGGTTCTTGAATCGAAACTTCGATGGTTTGGCGCGAATGAAATTAAACGAGAATCGCTAGACTCAACCGAAACGTAGTATGGATTACGCAGCCGCGTCGCTTGCAACGAGATGACCGTAGGCGCGAGAAAGTACAATTTTGAAGTCGTCCTGTAGCACTATCAGCGCCGGCACTAGCAACAGAACCACGAATGTCGTTACCAGCAGCCCAAACACAATGGTCAGCGCCATTGGGATGAGGAACTGCGCCTGCAGGCTTGTTTCGAAAAGTAGTGGCGTGAGTCCACCGATTGTTGTCGCCGAGGTCAACACGACTGCGCGCAGACGATCGCAGGCACCATTAATTGCGGCTGATTTAACCGTTTCCGTGTCCCGCCGATCATCGATGGTCGTCACCAGCACGATGGAATCGTTAATCACAATGCCAGCCAGACCGAGAATGGCAAATATACTCAGAATTGTGAGGTCGGCACCCCAAAGAAAATGTCCCAACACGGCTCCGACGAATCCCAATGGAATAATTGACATAACAACTAAAGGCCGCGAATAGCTGGAGAAAACCCACGCCAAGATGATGTAGATCATCGCAAGTCCGAGCATTGCCCCCTTACGCATATCCGCTGATGTCTCGGCTTGCTCTTCAGCGCGGCCCGCAAATTCATATTCGACGCCATACTCATTAACCAGGTCAACTAAACCTCCGGCAACAAGACTCCGGATCACGTCGCCAGAACGAGTGACCGATGAATCCACTTCGGCAGTAACTGATACTTCGCGTCGCCCATCTTCACGTCGAATTCGCGCGAATCCGCTTTGCTTGCGTAAGCTGACGACCTCACTAAGCGGCACCTCAGCTCCATCGGGTGCGCGCAGGTACAAGTGATCGAGTACGCTGGCATCGACGAATTTTCGATCCAGTTGAACTCGGATCCATATTTCTTCGTCACCACGTGGGAAGCGCATCGCTATCGCACCGTCTATCGCATTTCTAACTTGGCGGCCGATTTCCTCGGTCGTGAATCCAAGCGCCTGTCCGGTCGCCGTGATCTCGAGAATGATTTCTGGCTTACCGACCGGCAAATCATCGTCTACGTCCGTCACCCCAGGGTAGCGCGACACAAGGTCGCCAACGGCGGCTGAGGCGGCCTTGAGATCCTGTACGGAGCCACCTCGCAGTCGAATGTCTAAAGCGCGCCCCGGGGGGCCGGATCGTGCGGCCATCACGGTAAACGTTTTCAATCCCGGTTGCTTTTGTACCTCCGTACGCCACGCGCTCATGAGCGCTTCGGACCGGACGTCGCGTGTGTCCGATGTTCTTAGTTGAACAACAAGACCACCAACCGTATCGCTCGACGATTCCGACGGCCCGCCGCGCTGCTCGCCAACGGGCACGCCTAATTTACCGAGACTCATCGTGACCAGCTCGCTATCAGCGCCATCTAGATTTTCGACCGCGCGATACAACGCATCTTCGACCTCCAGCAACATATCGAAGGTACGCGCCTTTGGTGTCCCAGGTATCATTTCGACGTTAGCGTAAATCGTGTCCGATTCCGGAGAGGGGAAGAATGAGTAACCAACCCGGCCACCAACTACAGTTGCGATTGCTACCACCATCGCGGCAACCGCTAAGCTAGCCGTGACGTAACGATAGGTCACTGCGCGAGTCACGAGTCGCTTGAACAAGCCTGAGCGAAATGCATCGAAACCGCTGTCGAATCGATTTCTAAAACGACCGAAATATCCCGGACTGGCCGTGTCTTCGCGTAACGCGGCGCTCAAATGTCCCGGCAACACAAAAAAGCACTCCAACAAACTAGCGAGCAGCACCGCGACGACGACAAATGGGATTGCCGAAATGATTTGCCCCATAATCCCGGATACCAAGAACAAAGGCATAAATGCCGCAATCGTGGTTAATGTCGCGCTTGTCACGGGGGCAGCCATGCGGCGCGCGCCAGCGACCGCGGCGTCGAGCGCGGGTAGTCCTTGGCGGAATCGAGCTTCAGCGTGCTCGCCAACAACAATCGCGTCATCAACCACGATTCCAATCGCCATGATCATGCCGAACATACTGATCATGTTTATCGTCTGGCCGCTAACCCACATGATCGCAACGGCTGCAAGCATCGCGGCCGGGATCCCAGCCGCTACCCAAAAAGCGACGCGAGCATTTAAAAACAAGAATAGAACTGCCAAAACTAAGGCTAGACCACCGAGACCGTTGTTTACTAACAGTTGAATACGTTCTTGAATTGAACGCGCTCGGATGTCGTATTGTTCGAGTAACAAGGCCTCTGGCAAGGTGGGTTTAACAGACGCGACGTAGTCGCGCACCGTTTTCGCGATAGTTAGCGCGTCGGTATTGATAGCCCGTCGAATATGTAATTCGATTGCTGGTTGACCGTGGCGAAAGCCAACACGATTGGAGTCCTTGAACGCATCGTGCACGTTCGCGATATCGCGCAACCGCACTTTTCCGCCCTCCGGGGACGCTTTAATTTCGATCAATTCCACTTCGGCAGCGCTACGTTTCAAGCCGAGACTGCGAACTTGTTGTTCACCGCCACCGATCTCACCCGATGGCAGGTCTTGCGAGGATTGTTTAATGCGGTCGGCAATATCTGAGAGTTTTAAGTCGTAACGCCGCAGGGTCGCAGGCTCGACATCGACCCAAATCTCTTCGTCGCGAGCACCGAATAAATCAATCCTGTCGACACCGAGATCGAGTAGATCATCGCGCAGCGACTTCGCGATTTGCTTTAGAGATTTTTCCGGAAATGGGCCCGAAATAACGACTTTTGAGATCGTTTCGTAGCGGATGATGCGGCGAACTTCCGGCTCTTCAGCGTCTTCTGGCAAGGTCCGCAGCTGGGTTAATGCAGATTCGACATCGGCCAAAGCCTCCTGCATGTTGTGTCCAGCTTCGAACTCGACCGAAACGCTCGCCACGCCCTCGTAGGAAGACGAAATTACGCGCTCGACGCCATTAAGAAAACGCACTTCAGGCTCAATCGCCTGCACGATATTACTATCAACATCTTCGGCTGACGCGCCTGGCCATGGCACGTCGATGGTGACGAAATCGATGCCAAAGTCCGGGAAAAATTGCCGATTGATTTTCGTCATCGCAAACGCCCCGCAAACCACCATCAGCACGATAATCAAGTTTGCTGCAGTCGGGTGCTGAGCAAACATTGCGATTGGTCCGCTAGGTAGTTCGGTATTGCGCATCTTTACAATCGGATTTTATCGTCGCACGTTGCAATTCGAATCATGGGCTAGTCGACGGGCTATTTATAACGGTCTGACTTTGGTGCCAGGCCCTATACTCGGAAATTGCTCTGCGACGATCTTGGTTTGTTCCTTAATGTCTGCCCGAACGAATACTTGATCAGCGAATTCGCGCACCACTTCTACTTGCAGAGCGACAAGTTGGTCACCCTCAACGAGATAGATAGTTTGCTTGTCAGATATGGCAGTCGCCGGGAGAACGATCACGCTTTCATAAATTACATCCGGGACGAATACTTCGACGAATGCGCCCGGGCGCAGGATGTCGATCGGTCCGTCTACAATTCGCGCGTAGATGACCACGCCGCCGGTACTCGAGTCGATTTCAGCGCCGACGCGCTCGATAACCGCGCTATAACTGAAGCCCGACTCTCCGAGCCGCCAATCGACTCGGAGCGCTGTACCCGTTAGCGGGTGACGCTCTACGCCGAGACGTCGCTCGCGGGTACCTACCAGTCTCGCGTAATCGGCGTTCGGTAGTTCGAAGCGAACTTCGAGCCCTGCTGCATCGATGAGCCGTCCTATGCTCTCGCCAACGGCTACTCTTTTCCCATTAGCAACGTTGATATCTTGTAGAAATCCGCCGAATGGCGCGATCAATTTCGTATCAGAAAGGTCTCGTGCGGCCCGATCAAGCTGAGCTTCATTGCGGGCGACAGCTGCCCGTTGTTGCTCTATGCGGGCGTCAAGCGCGCCGATCTTCTGGTTGCCTTGCAAGCGCAGTTGCCGGCTGGAATTTAGCGCGAGTGTTGCATCATCTAACGCCTTTTCGCTCATTTGACTTTTCTTCGCTAAGTCAGCGATGCGCTTCTCATCGCGTGTTCGTAGCTCGATTTGTTGATCGAGCAATTTCAGCAATTGCCGTTCCGCCGAAAGATCCGATTGCAGTTCGCGCAACTTGGCTTGCCCTTCGGTGACATTCGCCAGCTGTTCGCGTTGCACAACTTCGTACTCGAAAGAGTCGATGCTGGCCAATTGCTTACCCGCCTCGACGTAGGCACCACTTCGGAAATCCGCATCTAGGGATACAAGTCGACCTGCCACCATCGGGCGAATTTCAGCTTCCCGACCGGAGGCAACTTCGCCATACAGGTGGAGTTCGGGACGAACGGTTTCGACCTTCGCTGATACGATAGCGACAGGATGGATAGTTTGCGATGGTGGCTTTGCCTCGGCGCGCGGTCGCGAGCCGATTAAGTAGGCGGCGATAAGCGCCACACCGATCGTGATACCTATCGGTACTAAAATCCGAGACCTAAAGCCCTTCATGACTGACCGTTTTTTCGTTCGATTAGGGAATCCCGTTTGAGTCCGAATGACAGCTTCCGTTCAACGCCATCCGAAAGAATTTAGAACCGGCAACTTTCTCTTCAATCGTCCGCCTGACCACGGGCGAATTTCAGAACTTCAAATGGGCGCGGATTCGTCCAGTGTTGAATACAGGGAATTGAGATGGTTGAGTTAGATCCAGCACGCGAGTTCGCTATCGTCTGGCAATTGCGGCGATTGCTAGGCGGTTACTAGTCGTCGGCCAAGCTGTGCAATTTACTGCTCTTCGACCCGAAGTACTCAGCCAAGGCATCGATATCACTGTCACTCAGCTTTAGCAGATCCATTTGCATAGCCATGATTGGGTTAGTGCGCTGTCCGTCTCGATATTGTCGCAGCGCGTTGGCCAGGTAACTCGGATATTGATTCGCTAATATCGGATATTCCGCGGCCAGGGGTTGATCGCCGTTTTCGCCGTGGCATGCTGCACAAGTTTTCACTTTATCGGCAATCGAACCCCCTGTAGGGCTATTTGCGGGCTCATTTGCTTCAATCGCGAGCGTGGCGAACATTGCCACTATTGCAAAAACGCTGGAAATTACCGTTTTCATGCCGTGCTTGCTCCGGAATATTCTAATTGCGGTCCGTCATAGCCATTTATTGGCCGTGACTTTCGAAAAATGCGCCGATATCGGCCATGTCTTGGTCGCTTAAGTTATCTGCGTTTGCCTGCATCGTACCGTGGCTGCGGTCTCCCGATTTATAGGCTTTTAGCGCGCTTTCGATGTACTTTGCGCCTTGACCACCCAGCTTTGGTACTCGATAGGTAGGGTAGACGTTGTAATAACCCTTAACCGCATGGCAACCCATGCACGTATTCGCCAAGTACTCGCCTTTTGCGGCATCGGCGGCAAACACGGTGGTTACCCCAGTGAGCGACCAAACTGTCAGTAAAACCGAAAAAATCGGCATTTTCATCGAGAAACTCCTTCCGTCGGCGGCTTCGAGGCGGCCACCACAAAGATCGGCCTGTCGCATTCGTTTGATTTTCGTCGTTATGCGCAAGCCCGCGTTAGCGCAGCGCGCATAGTACTAAACCAACCATCCTAGGGGAAGAGAAGCAGGACTTTGTAGCAAGTGATAATAAAGCATAACTTTTCGAACACTACCGAGAACATTACCAAATTGTAATGTAACGAAAGTCTCGATTAAGAGTCTCACTTGCTACGACTATTTCATACGTTACAGGAGATCTTACGATGTCTACGAAACTAAATCACTCGCGAGGATTGAAGCAGCAATTTATCCTCGTGCTCGTTGTTTTCTTATCGTGGTCTGCGAGCGCCGCAACGCCGCCGGCCCCGCTAGGACAACTGCCTGATTTCGAAACCCTAGTGCGAAACGAACGGGATTCCGTCGTCAATATCCAAACCCGAGGACAGACCACGCAGACAAGCGCGCCACGCGGCGGGTCACGGGGGGAGTTACCGGGGGAGTTACCGGGGGAGTTACCGGAATTACTGCGCCGCTTTCGTGAATTCGGATCCCCTGGACAGCCAAACTCCCCGACGCCGCAAGAAGGCCTGGGATCTGGCGTGATTGCATCGGCCGACGGATACATTCTGACCAATGCACACGTCGTGAAAGGTGCGGCAGAAATTATCGTCCATTTCAACGATCAACGTGAACTTAAGGCGACCTTAATCGGAGCGGACGCGCATTCGGATATCGCCGTGCTGAAGGTCGCTACCACCGGACTCAGGCCAGCGAAGTTTGGCGATTCCGACAATTTGAACGTTGGCCAGTGGGTACTCGCCATCGGTGCGCCGTTTGGACTCGAGCAAACCGCAACACAAGGGATCATTAGTGCCGTGTCCAGAAGTTTACCGAACGATAACTATGTCCCGTTTATTCAGACCGATGTAGCGGTAAACCCAGGGAACTCGGGCGGTCCTTTGTTCAATTTGAAAGGTGAAGTTATCGGGATAAATTCGCAGATATTCAGCCGCACCGGCGGTTACATGGGCCTTTCTTTCGCGATTCCGATCAATCTTGCGACCAGCATTTCTGAGCGTCTGAAAGTCAACGGAACGGTCGAGCGAGGCTGGTTAGGTATCGCTATTCAGGATTTAAATCAGCCGCTTGCCGATTCATTTGGCCTTGCTAGCCCGCGCGGTGCACTCATTAGTAATGTATCGCCAAATAGCCCCGCGGCGCGAGCCAAGTTAAAAACCGGCGATGTCATCATTGAATTTGCTGGACGCGCGATTCAACGCTCCGGATCGCTGCCTCCGATCGTCGCCGCGACACCGGCAAATTCCGAAACTACGATGCGCATTATTCGGGCCGGTAAGCCGAAGACTGTCAAAATCACCGTTGGATTACTGGCGGACGAACAGCTTGCTTCAGCCTTGCAAGCAACCGGGCCACTCGGCATCATGGTCTCCGATATCACGCGACGCGACCAGGAGTCGATTGGCATTGAAAATGGCGTACGAGTCGATCGGGTTGAGTCTGGCAAGCCGGCCGCGGACGCGGGATTGAAAACAGAAGATATCATTGTCTCTTTCAACCATCAGCCGATCGACAACGTCGCAGAACTTGCAGACCTGAGTCGCAGCGCCACACCCGGATCGACGGTCCCCGTGCTCGTTCAAAGGCAGCGGCAAATTCAGTTTCTCGCTTTGAAGATTCCGGCTAACGAACCGGGCTAACAGCCTCTCGGCGCTGAACCTTAGGTGTTCGATAGCACGGCGGTGCGGGTGGCGCCCGGGTAGGCGCTAGAGGATACACATCGAGCGCGCAATGTTATCCGGTCGCCGTGATGCGGCGACCGGATATCAGCGTTCGATTCCCGTCGCTCGTCTACGACGATATGATGCGGAGCAATGATCGCCCGGAAGCACCCTTCGATGTTTCAAATCAGCCGAATTTGCTTAGTCTCAGTCCTTTGCTTAGCAGGCTGCGGGGAGGGTGAAGTCGACTATTTTCCGCTCGATTCCAATCGCTACTGGCAGTATCGAATCGAACGAACAACCATGGATGGCGCGGTCACTCAGAAATACTTACTTAAAGCACTGCCAGCGCAAATTCTGTATGAAACAGACGTAGTGGCCAAGCGTACAGTCGATGGCCATCAGTATTTCTACCGACGAGACGAACTGGGGATTCATCGAATTGCCCACAAGTTACGTGATCAACCAGAAATCGAAGCCGACATGCCGGCGGTGCTCATCCTGCCCCACGAACTGCAAGTTGGCTTTAGTTGGGAACAACGCTCCGTGACCTCCGTGTTAGAGAACTCCGGCCCGCCGTGGGAAACGCTTTTCCGGCTCATTCACCCAATCACTCTTACGTATACGATTGAGAGCCTCGACGACGTCGTAGCAGTCAAAGCTGGCGAATTTCGTCACTGTCTAAGAGTCGTTGCGAATGGGAAAGCCACGGCCGAGGTGGGTAATTATGTAGGAAGAGCCGATATCCGGGTGCACACCATCGATTGGTATGCGCCCAATGTCGGCCTGGTACGTTCGGAACGCCACGAGACTAGCAGTGCGAAGCCGCTCGGCGCAGGTTCGGTCTCTCTCGAGCTCGAATCATTCTAATATAGTCCGATTCAGAGGCTTGGCTCCCAGTTCGTAGGTCTAATCTCTGTGCGTCGTGAATGTTCTGCGAATGGAAAATTTTTATCACGTTGTCCAGGCTATAGTTTAGGTCAATTGATCAACCCAAATCGTTGCGTTCGCGATCGAAAATGATTAATGTGCGCGTTGCCCCGCGTGGGGGCTCGTTAAGTGGTTTCATATCTTAGTTGCACTACCCCGACTTCAATACGGACCCGGCAAGAGGTAAATACCGTGGCAAAGGCAAAGACCAAGGTGTCGAAAAAAACGGCAACGAAGAACAACGTTGCTAAAAAGAAGACGATCGTGAAAAACCCGCCTAAAAAAGTGGTTGCGAAAAAAACAGCTAAAAAAGCGCCTGCCAAGAAAACGCCGCTAGCCAAAAAGAAACCGACGAAGGTAACGCCAAGTAAGAAAGTGATCGCGAAAAAGAAAACAGCCACCAAACAGAAGGCAGTAAGCCCAAAGCCCGCTGAGACAAAAGTCGAAGCGAACACGGTGGCTAGCAAAACTGAATCAACGGTCGGCCGAGCGCGACCGCCCACAAATTCATCTCCGTTGCGGCAGCGCCCGGCCCGCAAATCAGTCAACCTGGAGGACGTCAAAATCCCGCTCGACTTTAAACCTTCCAAAAAGGAAGAATATATGGGCCCGGAACATCTGCTTTATTTTAAGCAGAAACTCCAAACATGGCGTGACGAATTGATCGCCGAGTCTCAAGAAACGCTAGAGCACTTGCGGACTGAAACACGCGATGTTGGCGACGAGGCCGAACGGGCGAGCCGCGAAAGTGACAATATCCTCGAGCTTCGAACCCGCGACCGATACCGAAAATTGTTGCGCAAGATCGAAGAAGCACTAAGACGGGTCGACGATGGGGCGTACGGGTATTGTGAAGAGACTGGCGAAGAAATTGGTTTAGGTAGACTAGAAGCCCGGCCAATTGCGACATTAACCGTGGATGCGCAAGAACGCCGCGAAATGTTTCAAAAGCAATTTCGGGACGATCGCTAGGACGGCGCAATCGACTGTCGTATAACTCCGTAGTGGCCGCTCCGAGCGAGCGGTTAATTCCCTGAGCCTATCACCCGGCCAATTATGTCGCCGCACAAAGGCTATTTTCCCTGTAGACTCGGAAGATCGAACTCAAAGTGAGTGAGACCATAGATAAACTCGCGCTGGGCGCCTACACGCCGCCGCCGAGTACAGTAGGTGGAATTTCATAATGTCTGGCGAGCAAATCCTCGTTGTTGAAGATCAAAGGGCGGTCGCGGGCGCGCTGCAGATGCGTTTGCGAGGACTTGGCTACGCCGTTTTAGGTGTTGCCAAAAACGGTCTCGAAGCAATCGAAAAAGCGACGGAACTCCATCCCGACTTGATCCTAATGGACATAAAATTGGGCGAGGGTATGGATGGAATTGAAGCCGCTCACCAGATCCGTTCACAGCTAGATATTCCGGTCGTTTATGTATCCGCTTACGTGGACCAAAAACTCCTTGAACGAGCTCGACAGACTCACCCCGCGGGTTTCATCAACAAGCCGTTTACAACCAAAGACCTTCTGACCGCGATAGACTTGGCGTTGTTTCAGCGCAAAGAGCGCGACCTCGAGTTGACTCTTGACCCATTACCGCCGACCGAACGCCGCCACGAGAATAAGGACGCCGTCGTAACGTCCGACGTCGAAGGCCGAGTAAATTTTGTCAGCAAATCTGCCGAGGTCCTACTCGGTTGGCGACGTAAGCAACTTGTTGGCAGTCCACTTTTCGAAGTCCTTGCAGATGTCTATTCACTCGATAACGATGCGGCAATCGCCATCGTTCACAAGGTAATTGCACTTGGGGTTGAGGAACAACTCCTCAGAAACGAAGATACGCCGGGGGTAGGTGAACTTGACCTACTGACACCGTTGCGGGATATGCAAGGACAGAGTTTCGGCGCAGCACTAAAATTCTCATCACTACCTGGGAATGTCTCGAGTGGACAATCCAAGGCGTTGGCCGCCGCCATCGACGCCCTTCCGGTCGGCATCGCGATCGTATCGGAAGACATGGTCGTCGAACATATGAACGCCTACGCGAAGGAAATACTGAAACATAATCGTGGGTTAGACTTCACGAATAACCGACTTTCAGCTCGCGACCGTCAACTTGACGAAAGATTGCGTGAATTGGTTGCCGCCGCCGCGGCGAAAGCCCGCGAAGGCATCGAAGACGGCAGCCATGCGATGTTTATCAAAGCCCCGATGATTCGCGATCAGGTCGAAGTAATTGCGACGCCGGTTGCTTCCGGACGACGTTCTGACGAGGCCGCGTGCGTGATTTTATATTTATTCGACGCCAGTCTCGAACGTCGGGTGTCTCACGACGTCCTAACGAGGCTATACGGATTGACCCAGACGGAAGGCAGGTTAGTGCAGTTTTTGGTCGGCGGATTAACACTTGATGATGCCGCGACGCGGCTGGAAATCTCGGTCAATACTGCTCGCACGCATCTAAAACACGTGTTCCATAAGACCGGAATTAATCGCCAAGCAGAACTTGTGCATCGTATTGAGACAGGTCCCGCGGGTCTGCTCGTTAGTTTTAACGACGGCCATTAAACCCGTCTGAGGTTCTTCTTTCTGTCCGGCTTGAAAATTTCAGCCAGACTCGCGGATCACAAACGTCCTGGCGCTTGACCGACCTGTTGCTTGAACAGCCGCATTATCTGGATATATTCGTCTCGCACACGGCGTAATTGCATTTGCACCGCGACCCCACTTACGCCTTTTGTCCATAGAGGATTTTGGCCGGACTGGCCGACGCTGTTCGCGGCCGCCGGAACATGAGGATACAGTGCCAGAGAGGCGGCGTAAGAAAAGACGCCTGAAGCAGAGTTCAAATTCGCCCGAAAACGAATCAGAAATAACCGCGTAAACGTCGATCGATTTGCTTCGTGATGGAGTACAACGTTATATCCGAGCGAGCGCAATTGACCTTCAATATCGGCTCGGATCTCCCTTTCTTCAACGCCGTAGAGGCTAAGATCGTCGCTGAATCCATCAAACTCAACGACAAGCGTGGAGCGCTCTGCCGCTTCATTGTTCGCGACCTCTCGTTCAGCAGCCCGCACGGTGCTGGCCGCTTTAGCCCTCTCTTGCTCGATTTCAAATAGTCGCTTCGCTTCGCGTTCCTGGCGTCGTCGTTTTTCAAGTTCCGCGACTCGTTGTTCTTCCGCCATCTCGGCCCGAAGTCGTTCCTGCGCGCGAATTGTTTCGGCTTCAAGCGCCAATCGTTGTCGTTCTTCGGCTAGGGTTCGCTCAGTGTTTTCGGCTTCTAGTTCCGTTTGTGCGTTTTGAAGCTGACTGGAAAGCCGCTTGATGTCGGCGGAAGAAATCTTAAGGGTCCGAGCGCGAGCAATTAAATCTTTCGCGGCATCAAATCGTCGACCCTGGATGGACGCCCTCGCGAGTCCCTTATAGCGTTCTCCAATTTCGAATAAACCAGTAGTCGCGGCGCTATTTCCAGGATCGAGTTTGAGAACTTGATTATATCGAGCTAACGCATTTCTCGACGACGGCGTCGATAGACGATTGGCCTGTAAATCTGCAGCCGCGAGGCGCAGCAACCCTTCAATCTCACTTTGCTGAGCATTAGCATCGGCCGTCTGTTTTAGAGTGTCTTCCAGACGTGCGCTAAGCTTGTTGAATTCGACTAGGTCCGGATGCAGCGGCTTCATTTCTCGCAGGCGTCTACTAGCAACGGCATAGTTGCCTACAGATACGGCCTCGTCAAATTGCTCGGTTAAAATCGCAGCTATTGCGGCTATGCCACGCGTCGCTTCACTATTATCCGGATCCAGGACTTGGATTGCCCGATACCGAACCAGCGCGTTGTTCCCACTAGGTTCCAGCAGCCGACCTTCGGCAAAGTCAGTCGCGGCTTCATTGAGGAATTCCTTGATTCGATCAGACTGCACAGCATTGGCAGCATTCTCGGCCTGAACCAACGCATATTCTTGCTCGACGAATTCAATCGCCTGTCCTTGACCGGGTAGGGCACGTAAGGTTTGTAGAAGTTGTAATGCTCGCCCGAGGTCACGTTCGGCGATCGCCAATTCGACCGCAGGTATCATCCGTGCGGCGACTAATGCGATCCCCTGGAGGGCGCCTTCATGACCAGGCGCTAGTGCGATCGCTTGGCGGTAAAAACTCAGCGCGCTGCCTTCGGATGGTTCGAAAGCAAGGCCTGCCGACAGAGCGCGATCACCGCGTGAAACCAAACTTTCGAGACGATCGCCTGAAATACTGGCGACAAATGCCGCTATCGAATTTCTAATTGATTCCGGATCCCCTGAATCTTGCTTAGCTGTTTGAACCCAAACGCCGGTGGCGCCAATGGCCAAAATAGCGACTGCGGCGATGATCCACCACCACTTCGATGGTCGTGGCCGGGCAGCATAATCCTTGCTGCTGGGCGCAGTATTGTGCAAAGGAGTTGAGACCGACGGCATCGTGGCAGCGTCGCTATTGCGTACGCTGGGAATCGGAATTTCGGAATCGGCGAGTCGTGTTTCGATTTCGCTAGCGATCACGGATGGCGATTCGAAGAGCGTGTTGCCGAGTAATTCGATGCTCGATTGACGCGATACCGGCGCCGAATTTCGGGATTCTATGCCTAACTCTGCGCGCCATTCGCCAATTGTTTGCGGGCGCTTCTTCTCGCTGAAGTTCAAGGCATGGTCGAGCGCCCGCATGAAGCCGACCGAATAGCGGCCCTCGCCAATTTCACCGGCGCTGACGAAAATATCTCGTTCCGCTTTTAGGATCGCTTCACTGCGGTCGATTGCGTCCATCGGCATGATCCCGGAAATCGCACGGTACATGGTGGCCGCAAGCGAGTAGATGTCGGTCCAAGGACCCTGTCGATCGCTCTTAGAATAGTATTGTTCAAACGGTGCGTAGCCGGGCGAGACGATACTCGTCAAAGATTTCGTCTGCTCACCAAGAGCTTGTCGAGCCGAGCCAAAATCAAGTAATACGGGGCTCCCATCTTCACGAACATAAATGTTCGCGGGCTTGATATCTCGATGGATAAACCCGGTCGAGTGCATCTGTTCTAAACCGTCGAGCAACGGCCCTAGAATCGGTATCAGTTCGTCTTCGTTGAGCGTTTTCCGTGTATCCAGAATTTGTTGGAGACTTTTACCGCGCTCGTACTCCATCACCATGTACGCGGTGTTGTTCTCTTCGAATACGCTCAACACTCGCACGATCGCCGGATGTTTGAATTTCGCTAGAGTTCGCGCCTCTGAAATAAAACGATCCAGGCCCCACTGGTAGCGTTCCCGGTTAGCGGAAGACGCGGGGTAAACAGAATTGTCGCCGTCGCGCACCGCGAGATCCATTGGCAAGTATTCTTTGATGGCGACATGCTGGTCGAGATTGGGATCGTAGGCGAGGTAAGTAATACCGAATCCGCCTTGACCGAGCACACTGTCGATGCGGTACCAATGCAGTTGGTGATCGGTTTTGAGGGAATTACGTAACTCTGGTTGTGCCATTGAACTCTTACAGGCTGTCGCGCCGCTAACTCTCCAAAATTAACAATTCTGTTCATGCGGCGCCTGTTCGACGTCGAGGTGCCAGTTTAATCTGTTCTTGAAATAATTACTCCGATAGCGTAAAAATCAGCGGGTCGGTAGTAATTCGAATGATTCGATCCGCCGACATTTAAATCTAAATCTCACTCAAGGAAGAGGAGGTACAGGGATGTACACTAAAACACTAAGCTATTATCTTGTCTGTCTCACCATCGCCGTTGCCTGCGCAACGCTTTCCCCAGTAAGCCGTGCAAACACTGTCGTCGTCAGTTTCGATTTTGACGATAGTGACGGAGCATTTGAGAACGCGCCAGAAACATTAGGCGTAGGTTTGGATTCCTTACCGTGGGCTGTTCAACGAGGAACCCTGGCAGATTTTGCTGGCTCCCCAAGCTCTGGACGCGCGCTCGGTGCGCGTTCGTTTGTCGATGGCAACCGACTTATACTTGAACTGATCGTTGGAGATGGGTTCCGGCTAGCCATCGACGGGTACTCTTTCGGGCATCTTGCCTCGGCGAGCGGACCCTCCGAGTGGCAGTTCCTCATCAACGACTCTGTTTATTCGAGCGGAGGCTTGTCGGGTAATTTTGTCGCAGTTAACGGCGAATTGGCACTGAATGATCTGACAGGGAGCGTTTTTATCGCCTTGGCAGGCGCGGCTGCAGCGTCAAACGGCGGAACCTATCGGCTCGACAATTTTGTGCTCACTGGAACGGTCTCGTCGGTACCGTTGGCTCCCAGCGTACTGCTTTTTGGGTCAGGTTTATCGCTTTTAGGGTTTCGACTTAGAGGCTAACGAACCGAATGCGGTACGTCGACCTACGGCGTATCGCATTCATACCCGTGGCATGCAATTCGCAGTCTATGCAACGTAGTTCCACTCGCGCCACCCGTCGAGCAGCGGGAAATACAGCCCGAGCGCAATGGGATTCGGCGCTATCATTCGCATTGCCTGCGCATAACGTTCCAACTGCGCACGATAGCGCTCAACTTCGTTATCTAAAAACGCCTCTTTTGCGCCACCTGAATGTGTGCCTGTTTTAAAATCAATGATCCATCGAACGCCCTCTGCGTCGATAAACGTCCGATCAATAACAACATTGATCGTGCGGTTTTCCAGCACTGCCGTTAGCGCGTACTCGCTCATTGCATGTTCATGGCGAGGATCCATGACCCAGCGTCCCCGTTTCGAACCCACCACTGCGGCTGCGGCTTCCATTATTTGCTCGCGCGCCTCGCTCAATTCGGTTGTCGCTACACCGAACCCACGAAGCCGACCGTCAATATAAGGTGCTAATGACCGTATCCGCGATGCAGTCAACTGCTCGCTTTTATCGAAAGCGAGCAGTTGCAATAAGGTATGCGTCACCGTTCCGATATGCTTAGCGATCGGGCTCGCCCACTCAAATTCGACGTCCGCCGGCACCGCCATCGCGTCCTCGCTATCGGCCGAGGCAGATACCACGTTCAGAATTTGATGCGCAATCAATGGTCGCTTGATGGTCTGCTCGCGCGAGTACATATCCGTGGATGTCCGTTGTTGTATCGGCATGTGCCGATCAAATGACGCACCCTCGTCTACGCTCCCCCAGAGCATCCGCAAAAACGATCTTGCGGCCGGTGTCGACACGCAGCCGTCGGCTAATTCCTTGGCCGTGCCGATCAGATATAAAGACTCCCGCGCGCGCGTGAGCGCAACATAGAGCAAACGATACCCTTCGTCTTCGAGTTCTTTCTTTTCAGCGCGATGCAAATAGGCATGAATTGAATCACCCTGCTCTCCGCTTCGCGGAATAGGCGCGAACAGTAACTCACGTCCCTTAGTTCCAAGGTGTTCTCGCCACGCAAGTAGGCGGTGCGATTCGGCGCGCGGCACCCTACCGAGCCCGGGAAGAATGACGACGTCAAATTCTAAACCCTTGGCTCGATGGATCGTCATGATCTTGACCAACGATTGGCCTTGTGCCGGGGGCGCGACGAATTGCCGCTCTAAAAGCAGGTCGAGGCGCGTCGCGCTGACGAGAATTTCATTGCGGGCACAGTCTTGAAGCAATTCGAAGTATCGGTCCGCGTGACTCATGCTCGTAACCGGATAGGGATTTGGCCCGCCTAACGCGAGCCACGTACGTTCAAGCAACGGTGCGAGCGGCTCTCGCCCTACGGCCCGCAAGGCCAAGTGGATTGTTGCCCTAAAACGGTTCAACAACATTTGTTCTTGAACGGCCAATCGAGAAATTATTGTCTCGTCGGTAAGCTGCTGCCAGATCGTAGTGCGCCGATCGCCTTCGAAAAGCTGTGCCAAAGCCTTTAACGACAATCCACACCATGGCGCCCGCAGACACGCGAGCCATGCGGTTCGATCGGCTGGATGTAGCAACGCGCGGGTGAGGGCTACCAAATCTTGCACAATTGTTTGATCCGCGAGACGCTCAATCTCATTGGCAGACACGGCAATGTCAGCGGCGCGAAGCGCCGCGCTAATCGAGCCTAAATGCCGGCGACCACGCACGAGAATTCCAATGCTTGCTTGCGGGTTATCGAGCTGGGTTCGTTGAACAATCTCGACGACCGCAGTCGATTCGGCGCTCGTATCCGCAGCGATAAATCCTCTGACAGCCACGGCCTCCTGATTGGTCGTAGGGCGCGCGGCAATCAACCGGGGCAGGTCTCTAAATGGACACGCCGGATCGTCGCGCATCGTGGTCAACGCGTCATTGATCCAGGCGATAACACCGCCCTGCGATCGAAAATTTGTCGTCAATTGCAGGACCTGCAAAGGAACCGCGGCCAAGCGGCCCGCTTCGCGAGTACCGTGGAACAATCCGACTTCGGCTTGCCGGAACCGATAAATAGATTGCATTGGGTCGCCAACTAGAAAAAGCGATCGACCATCACCGACGCTCCAACCATCTAATAGTCGTTCGATCAGCTCGAATTGAGTCGTCGAGGTGTCCTGAAATTCGTCGATCAATAGATGTTGGATTTGGTAATCGAGGAGCAGCGCTAACTCGCTCGGATCTTGCGCTTGCCCTAATGCAGCCAATGCCGCGTGAGAAACTTCTGCGAAATCCACCACCCCGGCTTGGCGAAACGAAATTTTAAGCTCTGCCGCGGCGAGCTTCAAAACCATAAACAGCGCCTCGATACTCCGCCATTGTGGATCAGAGTAGCTTGGGTCGGGTGTCGCGCGTAATTGACTGAATGCTTCCGCCAATCCTGATATCGAACCTATTTCCGCCATCAGCTCGGCGAATGCTTCCTTAAATTCGGCCGCACCCGGACCTTTCGCAGGGAAGCCTTGAGTCTTGGTAACTTTTTTGCGTAGTTGACCTTCTTTTGTGAATAGAAGATCGACGACAGCTCGCCATGTTGATAATTCCGCACACTCGGCCGCCGGGAAACACGATAGATCGCCAAGCGCCGCAATCGGACTGCTCGACCCTTCTCCAGCCAAGTTCTGAGCCGCATAGGCAAAAACTCGCACGATTTGGGTTTTTAGTTTGTGCGGAATTTTCTCCGCGACGAACTCAAGCTCTGCGTGTACAGCTTGCTCTATTGCGTGCGCGAAACGGATCCGGTCGGGCTGCTGAGCAATGACTCGCAACCACTGATCACGACGCGCCAACATATCAGCTAACAAGCCTTCGAGACGCGCCCAGTCATTATCAAGATGGCGTAATAAGGTGCTTACAGCATCCGACCAAATGCCTCGCGACCCGAGTACTTCGATACTGGCGTGCGCGGCGCGCTGGTAAAACGCAGCAGTATCTTCGCGAACTTCTGCACTACTCGCGTAACCAGACATCAACGGACCACGCCTGGCCAAGGTCGCACACAGCGAGTCGATAGTTTGCACGCGAAGTCGCCGTGGATTCTCGAGCAGCTGCCAACCACGCGCGTCGCTCGTAGCTCGTGCCTCCCTTGCCCATCGCGACGTGACCCGGTCGAGTCGCTCGGGATGATCGCTCGCCGCGCGCAGTGCATCCAGAATTCGGCCGCGCATTTCTTCGGCGGCTTTGCGTGTAAATGTTATCGCAACAATCGATTCAGGCTGGGTCGTAGTTGACAGCAAACGCAAGAAGCGTTGGGTCAACAACGTTGTTTTTCCTGATCCTGCAGGTGCGTCGACGATGAACGAACGACTCGGATCGAGCGCCTCCTCGCGAACCGCCGCGTCGGCAGGTGGACTAGTCATCACCATCCTCAGGCCCGAGTAATTCGCTAGGCGAATGTTCGTGAATTCGACAAAAACTCTGCAGATCACAGTAACGACAGGTCGTCTGACCTCGTTTCGGGTCAGCTATGGCAAGCCCGCGCTCGAGCTCTTCAGCCAAAGCAGTTAGTGCGCCATGCCAATCGCGTTTTGTGATCGACCACAGTTTCGCCTCTTCGAGGGATGTTGTTGCTCGACCAACTCCTTTGGGCTCGTCAACAAATTTACATTCGCCTTTTTTTAATCCGGCGTAGGCGATACCGGCAACCTCTTCATCGCCAGCGCACACCGCATACAGCGGTAGCTGCGGCTGATCCGGTCGCGGTAATTGCCAACTAACTCTCGGAACGGCGCCGGTCTTGTAATCGATGATCACGATTTCGCCGCTAGCAATCCGGTCGACCCGATCGACGCGCGTGTTGATGACGAGATTCCCAATCGCCGCTGGGCGTGATTGTTCGCAAGCGATAACCTCGAAGTCGCCGCGCTTGCGCTCCACCTCCAACCATTGTTCGGTTAATTCAACCAGACGCTCGCGTTCCAACTCCCAAAAAGAGTCGATGAATCGGTAGCGTTTACGAAAATCCGCACACACTACCGCGACGCAATCATCGATGCGTTCTTTGAGTTCCGCTGCATCCGCTGGCCAAAGAGTCGCTGAGGTCTGCGCTTGGTTCCAGAAGGCTGCGAGTACCGCGTGAATCAAATTTCCGCGCTGCATTGGGTTCAGACCTGGGGTTGCGTCTGAGGGGGTCTGGCAGTGCAGTCGGTGGCGCGCAAACGCACGAAAAGGACACGCTGATTGATCCGTCAACAAGGCAACGCCGCCGGAAACCGTCCCGTTAGGATCGAGGGGCGTTGCATGACGATCGTCAATGACGCCGTACTCCTGAATTTCCACTGGCGGTGACCAAATGGGCGGCAGATCAGCTTCCCAGACATGGCATTCATGTCCTGCTAGTGGTCTGCGTGGCGTCTCCCCCTCTTCTAGAGAATAACTCCAAATCGCGTCACGATTGCGCTCTGACAGCCGTGACAAGAGCTTTTCTGCGGCCGCAAAATCCAACTCAGGATTAGTTCCGGGTACCTCACATTCGCGCTGCAAATCGTACGGCAGTAGGGGACTCGCATCCGGTAGATTCGGCCATGCGCTGTCGTGAAACGCAGCGACCCATAACTGATCCGGGTCCAAGTAGGCGGCCTCTTCCAAGGTAACGAGTTGCACTGTGCAGATATCGTTCACTTTTGGTCCAAGGCGAGAACGAAGGATTGCACGCCATTGACGCAACGCATGACGCCAATCGCACGGCGTTTGCACGGCATCGAGCTCGGCCAGCGCATCCATCGCACGGCGCCATTCGATGAGCGCCGCACGTTCCTTGTTGTTGAGTTCGACTTCCCCGGGCCAGCCTAGCGCGCCTAGCAGTGTTTCCGCGAAGCGGATCCAATCGTGGAGTCGAGCTCTTGGTGGCTTCGCTTCAAATGCCTGCACAAAAGACTCAAGACGTGCGCAAAGCAAGGGACAGGCGACCGCCCCCGATTTTGCTGCGTCGATTACTGAAGTAATTGAGACCTCGATGTCGCCGAATCGTCGCAACTCTAAATCGAGCAAGGCACGAGCGTCGCGTTCCTTAAATGCTTCACCAAGATAGGGACTCAAGATTAAGTAGCTTACCTCATCCCACGGACGAGTATTAGACCAATCCATCATCAACAGCGCGCTCTGGACAAGCGGAATGTCCGCGAACGATGTCGTGCCAGCAAGCATCAGCGCTAATTCCCCGGATAGTCCATGTCTTGTCGCGGACTCGTTTAGAGACCGTTCCAAACGCTGCCCTAGTTTTACATCGATTCGATTTGCGTCGGCGAGTGCAACGACGACGGACTGATCTGCGTTAAGGCCTTTTTGCCGAGCCGCCCAATCCATTGCCGCATTCAATTCGAAATCGCGATTCGCAAACGTTTGATAGTGGAAAGACGCTGAAATATTCGCATGCGCCGCGCTGTTCCTATTTATCGAATCGCCAAAGCGCTTAGCGATTCGATCGAGTGCCGTTGGCAAGCGCACGTACCCGTAGAATTCGAATGGCGGGACGACGCCCCCTAAATGCGCAGCATAGTCACCCAGATCCGCCGCGAATTGGTGCCTATCGACCGCATCTAGCTCACTACACCGTTCCTGAAAGCTTGCTGCCCAATGAATGAACAGTCGAGTTTCCTGACGCACACCGCGACGTCCGATCTCGTCGAGCGACAATCCCCACAGGGCACGGCCTGCCCACGCGTTCATTGCAAGCCCTGCCAGGTTGGCTATATCGTCCGGTTCAATATCGCCGTAAGCTCGAACGACTTGCTCCCACACGGCCCGTTCTTGCTCGACGGAAAGTAGCAATCCCGGCATCGGATCGATGCGGCCAGAAAGTGCTAGGCGCTCGAAACAATCGGCAACCCAGGCGCCGAACGGCGCGACGCGCGGCGCCTCCCAGGCAAGACGCCCTGCATCCAGCATGCCAGTGTTATAGCGATCCGCTAACAAACTCGAAAGCCGGCCAGACGGCGTTACCAGACTCAGCCCACCATCCAATTTTTCCTGGAAACTAAGTTCCATCATCGAACGCCCTTCGCCCTGCTATACTGGGTGCGCGGCGCGGCCCGTAATGCATGGCATCGTTTCGAATGATAGTGGCATCTTCAAGCACAAAATTCACAAAATCAGCTGCACTATGTCTCAGTGTATTTGCCTCGATTTATTCCGACGCGACGCAAGCGCGAATGTACCAATGGTTAAGTCACGCAAGCGGGACGGTGCAGTTGTCCGGGGACGCGCCGGCATGGTATCGGAGCACGACACCGGGCCCAAGAGTCTTCGTGTTCGATAGCGGCCAGCTGATTGACGATACCGCAGTCCCGGTATCAGAGGAATACCGGCAAGTTTTACAGACTCAGGCTTTCGGCACAGCTGACGCGCTCGATGCCGAACAAACCGCGCCGCGAAATGCCTTGCGCGACGCATTAGAAAACGCAGCTCACGAAGGGCTCGATGTGAGCGCTGTCACGGAAGCGTTCAATGAGGAACAGGCGCGCTCGGTCGAAGAGGAGGGTGTCGATGTGCAGCAGACTGTTGCCGAACTGAAAGCGTTGCTCGACGCGTGGGATATTCAGCATCTTGATGAAGCAAAAGCGCTGCTTCGCGATGCAGTTGGCGAAGCACCATAACGCGATACTGGCGCGGCATAAGCTGAATTCCCAATTTCATATTGCTACCGAAAAACGTTTAACACAGACTCGACAATTCCTTTGTCGCTCGGGGCGGCAAATTCGCGCAGTACTCGTAACGATTCATTCGCGGGCTCAATTCGCAATCCCAAAGTGATATAGCTCCGCGCACGTTCGTAATTTCCGTCCGCGACGTCGCGTTCAGCGAGTATCGAGTAACGCCTGGCTATTTCTAATATCCCGTCTAGCGCCAGCTTGTCGTTGGGATTCATTTGCAGCAGCCGAGAATAATAGTAGTACGCATTGTCTTGTGCCGGGGCTGCTAATCGAAACTCATTGAGCGAATGAGTCGCAAGCCAGCGCAAGGCGCCGACGACTTTCTCCGCTTGGTCGTCGTCCAGCGGCACAGCGTTTGGTGCGTTTGCAAATTCTTTTCTGTCCAAAGTGCTGAGTTCAACAATCGTTGAGGCGACATCCGGAACAGGCGCCTGCGTCATTGTATATTCAACGTAAATTAAGGCGCCGTACGCAATAGCGCAAAAGAGCGCAGCGCCCGCGAGTATCCAGGGCAATTTGCGCGGTTGATTGGCTGATAGCGCGATCCTTGTCACTTGCGGTGCCGGACTGGCTCGGTCCTCCGCTGTCACATCGAAGTCTAGCGTTTGAGTGGCTTCCGTGCGCGCCCGTAGCTTGCCCTGTTGTTCAAAGCGATCGAGAAAATGGAGCAAACTCGTCGCATCGCGGAATCGGGAGTTGCGATCTTTCGCCATCATTAAGTTAAGTAATTGTTGATAGTCCGCGAATCCCTCGGGCAACAACGGAACCGGATCCTTCTTGTGCATTAAGATGACGTCGATCACTGAATCCGAGTAATAGGCTTTGCGCCCCGTCAGCATTTCGAAGAAAATTACGCCGAGCGCGTAAATATCGGCACGCCCATCTATCGCCCCGATGTCTGACTGCTCAGGGGCCATATAATTTGGACTGCCGACGAACATCCCCGTGGAGGTTAGATCGGCGTCGCCGGTCAATCGCTTAGCTATCCCAAAGTCGCTAAGTAGGGGCGTGCCGTCACCGCGAAACAGAATGTTGCCGGGTTTAACATCACGATGAACGATGCCTTTGAGGTGCGCTGCGTCTAAGCCTGATGCGATTTTTCGAACAAGATCAATTGCTTCGCTTGGCGAGAAGCTATGCTCGGCCAAGCGCTGTTTCAGATCTCCGCCGTCGACGAACTCCATTGAGATATAAACATTATTGTCAGCGGTTCCGATATCGTAAGTCGTAATAATGTGGGGGTGTTGTAGCGACGCGACGATACGGCCTTCGTTCAAAAATCTCTCAATCGCGACCGGGGAATCAGTAATCGACGTGTCGAGTATCTTGAGAACGACCTCCCGATTTAACGACGTTTGCACGGCAAGATGAGCACTCGCCATGCCCCCTTGTCCGATGTGTCGTAGAATCTTGTACCCTGGAATTTCCATATCAGAGATTATAGCGGCGCAGGCACTCGAAAGCGTTTCTTTTTGTATCGATTGTTAACGATGAAACTGAGCCACAGCGTGCTAATTCTGCAGCTAAGAGTTACAGTAGCGATACTCGAAAATGCCTTCCCTATTTGAGTATCCAACGCAAAAAATGACTGTGAATATCGACGAAGACAATAATCCGCGTCCAAGAACACGGAAACGAATCGGTGACCTTCTCCAGCAACGCCAACGAATGCTTGTGTTGCTCTGGGAACTGTCGAAACTCGACCCTAATGAAATCGATTCCACGACCACAGATGTCTTGGACGACTTTCTTGAAACCCTTGTCGACTACATTGCCTCCGGCCACTTCGGTTTGTACCGTCGCATTTCAGAGGGCAAAGAACGTCGTTTTCCGGTCGTAGAAACCGCCAAAGAAATATATCCGAGAATTTCTCAAACAACCGACGTTGCGATTGATTTCACCGACCGCTATGAGGCCGCGGATGATGGACGTCTACGATCCCGACTGACTGAAGATTTGTCGACCCTCGGAGAGGAAGTCACAACTCGCATCGAACTCGAGGACCGCCTGATCCTTGCGATGCTTGGTCCCGAATACCCAATTCCAACACTTCAGTCGTAATGCTGACACGGAAAATTTATTAGCTCGGCATCGCGCGAAGCTTCGTTTTAATGTAGTCGCTGTGCGACACGTGCAGCAAATCAGCGATCTTTCGAACGTAATATTCTTCGTAATGATCAAGTTCATCGTCGGCGTAAGCCACAGCCCATAGCTTCGCTATTAGCTCAATTTTCTGTTCACGACTAAACTGCTCGTTCACGACCAACGTGAAATCAAAAAGCGAAACCGCCCCCTCTACCGCATGTTCTGCGCTCGACATGATGTCTTCAATTTCGTCGTCCGATAAGTGAAAGACTTGTTTGATTGAGGCACGAATGGATTCTTTCTCAACCGAGGATACATCGTGATCGGCGCGACTGACCTCCATGAGAAGCGCGGCACTCGCAATCTCAAGCGAGTGTGCCGCCTCGGGCGTTTCGACGAATTTTGTGATTTGCTGCTGAAATATTACGCGAAGCGAGCGAAGCATATTAATTCGACCTATCAACGATGGGGCTGCCGATTCTCATTTTTGCGCAAATCGGACTGCAGATCGGCGATTTGCCCCGACGCCCAATAGAAATCTTGATGCGCCGCGCATGCTCATGGAAACCCGGAGCTCCAGTAGCACGGGACGCAAATGAGAGATTCTGTACCGTAAAATTTTGCTCGCTACCGCGCACGTCTTTGTCGCATCGACCGCCATCGTCGCCAAAAGCGGGGTCGCTATCGCCAGCATTTCCGTTTTGCATGCGTGCAGCCCGATCAAATCGAATGAATTTTTCTTTTTCCATTGATTTGCATATATTGGCCGCTGGCCCACATTGTATCGACCACACGCTACGATAGCGAGTTACCCGAACTGGAATTGAACGGCAGCAATGACCCGCATTTTTATCGACAAGGAAATCAGCATCGGAGACGAGTTGGTACTTTCCGACGATGCCACTCGCCACGTGGTGCAAGTACTGCGGATGACTAAAGGCGATCCCTTGATCGTATTCAATGGCCGAGGGGGACAATACAACTGTGTCATAAGGGCCGCACAACGTCGGTCCGTGCTGGTGAGCGTCATCGACTTTGCAATGATCGAACGAGAATCGCACTTAGAAATCACCTTAATCCAGGGGATTTCGCGTCGCGAACGCATGGATTTTTCGATCCAGAAAGGGGTTGAACTCGGCGTGCACACCATCGTCCCCTTTCAAGCCAAGCGTAGCCAGAATCGATTGGACGATACGCGCGCCGCCAAAAGGATACGGCACTGGCAGGGCGTAATCCAACACGCGTGCGAACAATGCGGTCGCAACCGACTCCCCCGCCTGACCTCGATCCAAAATATTGATGCCATTGTTAGCAGCAGTGACACCAGTGTCGGCATTGTCATGAGTCCCTTAGGGGATTGCGACATCTCTCGCCTTCAGATTAGCGAGCGTGCTGTTAGGCTCGTTGTTGGACCCGAAGGTGGGTTAGACGCAATGGAACTCGATCGCTTCCGCGAGGCAGGCTATTTCGAATTAAAACTTGGACCACGAATTTTGCGCACGGAAACGGCTGCGATTGTCGGATTAACTCTGTTGCAAACTCGCTTTGGCGATTTACACTAGTTCCGGTATCACCGGCCATTTGTGCCTTGTCATAGCTCAATGGCTAGTGCGGCGTGCGGCAAACAGGCCTCAAGATTGAGTCCAGATAAATTCGTCGATAAGATTCAGCGCAAGCGACTTCGTACGTGGCCAACAAGACGTCGTGAGATGGGAAGTTCTGCATCACTTCTGTCGAGTTTCACTAAATGATTACCGGCTGAATCACGTGACAATTTCGTCACGTGAGCGATCGCGACTAAAGAGTTTCGATGGACTCTAATAAAGCGCTCGGCAAACTCATCTTCAAGTGAGCGCAACGATTCTTCTATTAGCATCGTACCTTCGTCCCAGACAACTTCGACATAACCTTGATCCGCATGAAAATATCGGATGCGCTCGATTGCCACCAGCGATAGATCACCGTGCACCATTCCACTGATGTGAGTTCGACCCGTTGTTGAAGCAATTATCTCGATACTTTCTACTTGCGGCGCGCTAATGCGGCGCGCCTTTTCCAAGGCTTGGCGCAGTCGATTCGAACGGATCGGCTTTAATAAATAGTCAATGGCGTTTGCATCGAATGCGGCGAGTGCGTGTTCATCGTAAGCCGTTGTAAAAACAACTGCTGGCGCCGATTCAAGTTGCACGAAATGCTGCGCAGTCTCGATCCCATCCATGCCCGGCATCCGGATATCTAATAACACCACATCAGGTTTATTCGATTGGACGAGACTGATCGCGTCGTACCCATTCCCTGCCTCACCAACGATTTCGCCAATACCCAAGTCCTCAACTTGTGCTTTCAGACGGGCGCGAGCGAGCGGTTCGTCGTCAACTATGATGATACGCATCGGTCAATTCGACTAACTCTGCGGCGGCTGGCACGGTGATGGTCACTTGGTAGCGCTCCTCGTTAGCCTGGACTTCGATGCCGCCTTGGGCGCCGAAGTTGGCCGCGATCCGCTGCTTGACGTTCTCAAGGGCCACCTGATTGCCACGATGTTTGCCTACTTTCTCGCTACTAACGGGATTCGCTATAGATATTTCGATACGTGCGTTTCGGCACACAGCAGAAATCTCAATCAAGCCGCCAGCAGGAAGCGGTTCAATGCCGTGATAAATCGCATTTTCTACCAACGGCTGGAGGGTAAGCAACGGTATGCGCGCCCCAGCAGGCAACGCTTCGATATCCCATTTCACTTGCAGCCGATCACCGAGACGTAAGGCTTCAATATTCAAATACCCTCGAACGAGTTCGAATTCTTCTTCCAACGATGCAAGGCTTCGAACTCGACCTAGGCTTGCGCGAAATAGATCCGCAAGATCTTCGACTGCGCGCTCCGCAGCTCGCGGATCGGTGCGCGTAAGGCTCGCGATTGTGTTCATGCAGTTGAAAAAAAAGTGCGGCCGAATGCGTGCTTGTAACGCGTCTAATCGCGCTTGTGCCTCAGAAACGATCCGTAACTTCCAATGATGTTGAACATAAAAATAACGTAACACCATGGCGCCGACAATAGCGCTAATACCTAGAGTGCGCGCGAGAAAATCCCCATGCGCTATGCGAATAAGCGGGTCTATTCCGGTCATTGGATTAATGACATGCCATGCGAGTTCACTAACGATCGTTGCAACCAATAAAATTGCGAGAAAACTTGCTACAGCGACGGTCGATTCCGGCAGGGGGTTTATCCAGCGCCCAAGCAGACAAAGAACCCCGGCACCGGATAATCCGACCCACTGGGTATACAGCGAAATCAAGGACAATTTGTCGATCGCGCCAGGCGTCGTTCCGCTACTCACTAAAGTCAGTACGACGGCGAGCAGTTCGCCGATAATCACGATGCCAAATATGGCGCGAACGCCGCACAGATCGGGCAGAAACGTTGCGCGTTCGGTGATATCAGTTGATTTCATTTGCCATCTCTGGTCGCTAGTGTTTCACGGTGCCTATTACCAATCAAATGTCGCCGCGCGGGGCCGAAACGCCGATTTGAAGCTAATCGAGATAAGCCACTCACCCACGGCATTTAACTGCAACTGTCTCCCTATTTTCCCCAGCATTTGGAAAATCAGCCGCCTGCAGGGCTGAGGATTCTTCACGTGAGGGAACGCGAAAATCCGGACCAGCCCTCGCCACGCATGCGATATACTGTCCGGGAACATCAGCGGAAGTAAGAATGAGCCAAGAGTCAAATAGCGAAAAGCCCTGGGGCGGACGATTCAATTCGCCCACGAACGAATTTGTGGAACGTTTTACGGCATCGGTACATTTCGATCGCCGGCTCTACCGGCATGACATTCAGGGTTCGGTCGCGCATGCGAAAATGCTCAGCTCGGTTGGAATACTGACGTTGGAAGAGTCTGAAAGCATCGTAACAGCTCTCGGATCGATCGAGTCCGAAATCGACCAAGGGAAATTCGAATGGTCGGTTGCATTAGAAGACGTCCATATGAATATCGAGCGCGCCCTGGTCGATCGCATCGGCGATGTCGGGAAAAAGCTGCACACTGCGCGTTCGCGAAACGACCAGGTTGCGACAGATATCCGATTATTTCTCCGGGACCAAGTCGATGCTGTACTGGAAGGACTAGAGTCCCTGATGCGCGCCTTGGTCGATCTCGCTGAGCGTGAGGCCGAGACTGTAATGCCTGGCTACACGCACTTACAAACCGCCCAGCCCGTCTCATTTGGGCATCATATGCTGGCCTGGTTCGAAATGCTGGCACGCGATCAGGAGCGATTCATTGACGCACGCAAGCGCATCAATGTGCTGCCTCTCGGCTCAGGCGCGCTCGCCGGCACGACTTTCCCCATCGATCGGCATCTTAGTGCGCAATTACTCGGCTTCGATAAGGTATCTGAAAATTCACTCGACGCAGTAAGCGATCGCGATTTTGCCATCGAATTCAGTGCTAACGCGTCGTTATTAATGGTGCATTTCTCTCGTATGTGCGAAGAGCTAGTGCTATGGAACTCTCAGCAGTTTTCGTTTGTCGAAATGGGCGACGCGTTTTGTACGGGGTCGTCGATGATGCCGCAAAAGAAGAATCCCGACGTCCCCGAGTTGATTCGTGGAAAATCGGGTCGCGTAATAGGCCACTTAATAAGTTTGATCACATTAATGAAGTCGCAACCATTGGCCTACAACAAAGATAACCAGGAAGACAAAGAACCACTTTTCGATACGGTGGATACAATCCTTGATTGTTTGAAGGCGTTGGGTGACTTAATCCCGAGTTTGTCAGTTAACCGACAAGCGATGCGCGCCGCCGCCCTGAGAGGATTCGCAACCGCGACGGATTTCGCTGACTACCTCGTTCGTTCCGGGATTCCATTCCGCGACGCCCATGCGGTCGTCGGCGGCGCGGTGCGACTCGCGATCGATAAGCAATGCGATCTAGAAGATTTGAGCCTCGCGGAATTCCGTGAATTTCATCCCGAGATAAGCGAAGACGTTTATGCTTCTCTCGACATAGATAACTCTCTTAATGCGCGCGATCATTTTGGCGGCACGGCGCCATCCCAAGTGCGGGCAGCTTGCCTGCGTGCCCGTGAACGATTGAACAAATAACCACGAACGGCCTGTTAGAACCGCACGAAGCCGCCGTATCCACCCTTAAGGAGCAGCCATGAAGGCCATTAAGTACATTCTCGTATTCGCGATTTTGCTTGTCGTTGTTGTTGTCGGCGGGATAGCAGCCTTTATTGGCTTGGTAGATCCTAACGACTACAAAGAACAAATAGCGACCAAAGTCTTCGAAGAAACCGGGCGCCAGTTAACCTTAGATGGCAACATCGAATGGGCATTTTGGCCCAAAATTAGACTCAAAGCCGGACCGCTCGCGTTAAGCAATGCGCCCGGTTTTGGCGACGAGCCGTTTTTTGCGGTCGAAGAGATTCAAGTCGCAGTCGCGACCTTGCCGCTTCTAAAGAAGCAAATCGAGATGGATACCGTCAAGCTCTATGGGGCAAAGGTGAATCTCGCAGCCAACGCCGAGGGCGTCACGAACTGGGCAGATCTCGCGGGTGGAGGATCGGAAAAGGAAAAGAGTTCGGGTGATATCGCGGCCATTGCATTAGGTGGCGTCGATATACAAAACGCTAATATCACCTGGCGCGATGCGGCCGCGGACAAGAGCGTCGATATCACGAACCTAAGCATGAGCACCGGCGCCCTCGCCTTCGGAGATCCCATTGCGTTTGAACTCTCTCTGGGGGCGAAAGCGAATAAGCCGGCTTTAGACAGCGATTTAAAACTCGTCGGCACGGTGTCCTACGATTTGGGCGCGGAAACCTATCACGTCGAACCAATGGATATAGATATCGTCATGCGTGGTGGGAGCTTACCAAACGGCAGTGCCACCATCACGAGCCGGGCGATTGTAGATATAGACTTGGATGAAGGTCTCGTGAGGATCGGGGAATTAACGCTCACCGGGCTTGGCACCGAACTCAAAGGCGATATCGAGGCCACTGACATCGAATCTGCGAACCCTGGGGCACGCGGCAAAATATCGCTTTCGGGAGCCGACCTTGCGCTTTTGTTCAAGGCCTTCGAATTACCCGTAGCAAAACAAATCGGCAGATTGAAAGATCGAACCTTTAACTTTGATACTGAATTCGACGCGAACATGCGAGGCGGTGACGTCACCGTTCCGAAACTGACGGGCAAAATGCTCGGCGCGAACCTGACCGCAACTCTGGAGGCCACCCGCGCGAACACGGATAAACCCGCAGCGAAAGGTAGCATAAACGCCGGCGGTCCCGATTTGCCCTCTTTACTCGCCGTTGTAGGTCAACTGCAGGGCATGGATCCGAAAACGCTAACTAACCTGGTTAAGGTCCTTGGGAACGCCAAGGACAAATCATTCAGTTTGCAATCTTCGTTTGATTCCGACATGAAAAGCGGACAAATAAACGTACCGACCTTAGAAGCAAAACTGCTAGGTAATTCGATTTCAGGCAACGTGGCATCGAAGCCGTCGAGCGGAAAGAAAGCCGTTCTGGCCGGAAGTTTTAATGCCAATGGTCCAGATTTACCGTCGCTGCTCGCAATTGCCGCGACATTCCAAGGCGCCGAAAGCGGCCTACATGAAATCTCCAAATCGCTGTCTAGCTCACCCGATAAATCGTTCGACGTAAAAACCAATTTTGAATCCGATGGTAATTCCGGCGTGATCAATTTACCGCAGCTAACGGCAACCGGGCTTGGTCTTGTCATTGACGGTAAGATGAAAGGGCAAAACATGGACAGCGACAAGGGCACCTTAGACGGGCGCCTAACGATCAAAGGAAACAAATTAACGCCGTTATTAACGGCTTTAGGTAAGAAAGATCTTGCTAAGTCTGTTCGTGGATTGGACGTCGACGCCGGGATAAGCGGCACTATGGCCAAGCTTTCGGTAAGTCCGCTAAAAGTCGTATTGAAGGTTGCGGGCCCAGAAAAATCAAAACCCGTGGACGTCACCCTCACTGTTGGTTCAGCGAACGCGAATTTAGACAAAGAGACGTTGGATATTAGCAATTTGTCGCTCACCGGACTTGGGATGAATATCACCGGTAATGTGAATGCAACGAAGATCAAATCCGAACCCGCATTCAACGGCAAGCTCGACGTTCCGAATTTCAATCTACGCAAAGTAATGCAATCTTTGAATCGAAAATTGCCGCCCATGTCTGATCCTAAGACGCTATCAAGCTTCGGTATGAATACTGATTTCGCGGGAACGTCGAACAGCATCGCATTAAATAAGTTGACGATGAAACTCGATCAATCAACGTTAGCTGGCAACCTGTCGGTGGCTAATTTTGATGCACCCGCAATCAAATTTGACTTGAATGTCGACGACATTAACGCCGATCGCTACCTCGCGCCGGAAGGCGCAAAGCCTGTGACACCAGAAGCCGCGGCGGCAGGTGCGACCCAGTTACCGGTTAAAACACTACGCGCCCTAAATATAGACGGCAAATTAGTAGTTAAGAAGATGCAAATCTCTGGCGCGAAAATGGACAACGCGAAACTCAACATTACTGCAAAAGGCGGATCGATTAAGTTGGCTCCGGTTTCAGCAACGCTCTACAAGGGCAGCTACAACGGCGCCATCGAACTCAACGCGACGAAAGCGGTTCCGAGTTTAAAGTTGAATTCCGCGGTTAAGGATGTCGATATCGAAACGTTATTGTTTGATATGACTGGCGACCGGTCCCTTTCCGGCACGGCAACCCTCAACGCCAACCTTACAGCGGTCGGTAATAACAGCGACAAGTTAAAAAGCAATCTCAGCGGACCCTTAAGCTTCAATGTTGCCAATGGCGTTTATCGAGGAATAGATGTCGCGGCAATACTCTCGAAAGTCGAAGTCATGATCGAAAGCAAAACACCGGGAGCTATCTCAAAGGGCGGCGAAACAAAGTTTCAGGTGTTATCCGGCATCGTCAACTTCACCAATGGAATCGGTAAGAATGATGATCTCTTGCTCGACGGGTCGGGCTTCAAGATCACCGGTGACGGCACGGTCGCTAATTTGCGCACAAATACCATGAAGTACGATGCAAAAGTGTCGGTTGATTCCGGCAGCGCCGAGCGCGGTGAAAGTAGTTACAACCTCGGCGGATATACTGTTCCTATCCGTTGCCGAGGCGAACTCGGTGCGAATGCGTGTAAGCCTGACATCGGCGATATCGTGGGCGAAATCGGCAAGAAAGCGGTCAAAAAAGAAATTGGCAAACAACTCGAGAAAGCAATTGGCGACGACGCAGGGAAAGCGCTCAAGAAACTGTTTAAGTTTTGAGATGAACGAGACCAAGCAATTGAGTTGCTAGGATCAAACCTCAGTTCCGTTGCTTGGTTCTATTGCTCGGCGTCGGGCTAACATTTACGCTAGCCGCTAGCGACGTCGAACAAGCCGAGATAAAATTCATCGGTTCAGCGTACCGGTATAAATTCACGATCACGGTGGAAGGCCCGATTGATAGCGTGCGTGAGATCGTCACTGACTACGATCACCTCGATCGAATCAATGCCGACATCATCAAAAGCGAAATCATCAAACGCTACGATGAGACAAAACTGAAGCGGCGACTGTGGTTAAACCACTGCATATTGGTTTTCTGCTTCGACCTACACTTCGTCGAAGACGTTGAAACCTTAAACGATGGTTCGATCAGAACAACGGTCATATCGAATGAAAGCAATTTCCGCCACGGTGTCGCGACATGGCGCCTTGAATCAATCACTGATACATCGACGCGGATATCTGTGGAAGCGGAACAAGAGCCTGATTTTTGGATCCCGCCCGTGATAGGACCGCTATTGTTCAAGCGCGCGTTCATCACCGAAGTGCGGAAAACTGCGCACAACATCGAACGGGAAGCGCGCCGTGCTCTCGCTAAGTGAACGCTTGCTTGCATGGTTCGACGAGTTTGGGCGGCACGATTTGCCGTGGCAAGCAGACCGCACGCCCTACTCCGTGTGGGTTTCGGAAATTATGTTGCAACAAACGCAGGTCGCGACCGTTATCCCGTATTTCGAACGTTTCATGGCCCAATTTGACTCCCTAGCAGCACTTGCCACGGCAGATCAAGACGACGTTCTGCATCTGTGGTCTGGGCTTGGTTACTATGCACGCGGGCGTAACCTCCATAGAGCAGCGCAGATCGTTGTCGCCGATCACGATGGAGAGCTACCGCGCGATATTGAAGAGTTGCTCGCATTACCTGGCATTGGTCGCTCAACCGCGGGTGCGATATTGGCACTATCGCATGGCGACCAACATCCGATACTGGACGGCAACGTCAAACGGGTGCTGGCCCGCTTTCACGAAGTTAGTGGTTGGACTGGACAGGCCGCCGTCCAGAAGCAACTCTGGTTGCATGCCGAAACGCATACACCGTCCTTGCGGGTCGCGGCTTATACCCAAGCGATCATGGACCTTGGTGCCACGCTCTGCGTGCGCACTAAGCCAGATTGCGGCAGATGCCCGTTGCGTTCGGATTGCCAAGCAGACGCGCATGGCACGCAGTCGAAATTCCCTGAATCGAAGCCGCGCAAACAATTGCCGCAAAAACAGACCCGGTTTTTACTGGCGAAACTCGATGGTAAACTTCTCCTGAAGCGTCGACCACCGCTCGGGATTTGGGGCGGCCTATGGTGTTTCCCTGAGATAGACGAAAATGATGAGCTCGGCGCGTGGTGTGAGCGGCACGGTCTGGAGGTCACACAAACCATCATCGAGCGTCCCCTTGTGCGGCATACCTTTACGCATTTTCGACTGACCATTAGGCCGCTAGAGTTCGTCGTGAAACTCGCGAATCGTTCGGTCATGGATTCGGATGAATGGCTTTGGTATAACACTAGCCAACCCGTGAAAGTGGGTCTCGCGAAACCCGTTAGCAAACTTCTAGCTGACATCACCAATCAGAAGAACCGAGAGGATAAATTGTGAGCCGTACTGTTAACTGTGTGAAATTGGGACGCGAAGCCGAAGGTCTGACAAGGGCACCCTACCCTGGTGAGCTTGGCAAGCGAGTATTCGACAACGTGTCGCAAGAAGCATGGCAAGAGTGGTTACGCCATCAAACCATGTTACTCAATGAGTACCGCCTTACCCCCATGGAACCGAAAGACCGTAAATTTCTCGAAGACGAAATGGAAAAATTTTTCTTCGGCGAAGGATCGAAAGCACCGGATGAATTTGTCGCTCCGCAATGAACATTCAGGCAACTGCTGCAACGTAGACCCCGAAACCCATCAAGGCAAACCCTGGGATCGGCGTCACCCAGGGTCCGGGCGGCAATACCCGCTCGGCCAAGATAAATGCGCTTAGCAACGCCATCGTCAGCACACTCATCGCACCGCCAGCGAACATGATGAGCATGAGTACCCAACAGCACCCGATACAAAAGAGTCCATGATGCAGACCCATAGTGATGGCACCGCGACGGCCTTTGCGCCAATTGGCGAGAAAAAAACCCATGGGACTCCGACATTTTTTCAAACACGATTCTTTTAGTGGCGTGAGTTGATAGGCTCCGGCGAGGATTAATACGCTCGCAGCCGCGTATGGGCGCATGGCCAGCAAATCACCGCCTAGCCATCCCGCATCGTGCAGGATCCACTGCAGGCCCGCCGCAACTACGGAAAACAAGCTCCATGCCGAAAGATACCCGAATGCAAAAAATGCGGTGTCGAATTCCGTAGTTGCGCCACGGTCGAGCTTGCGGAACACGACCAACATGGGGAGGACCGCCGGGACCATCATGGCGATCATCATCACCACCCACATCACAATAGTCGCACCGAGATAGCGCAGAACATCACCCGGGGTCATCATCATCCACATTAATTCGACGAAGATTCCGTCACCACGCATCACGCGCATGGCGGATTCAGTCTCAATTAAGGCGTACCAGCCGACCGCCGCGACCGTGATGAGCCCGGCATAGGTAAGAAACTGCTGGATGCGCAGACGGAGCGTTAATTCACTCAGGTGGGTAAAGGGAGCCACGTGGATACGCTTAGCGGCGCAAAGATAATGAACAGGTCGCGGACTAGAGATTCGTTTACGTAAGAGTCGCCGCTAAGCTGTGACATTGTCGAGCGAAGTCTAGGCAGCTTCTCCGCGCCAATTGAATGGGGCGAAGTGACCGTTAGTTTTTGCCTTCTTATCTTCCCACTCAATACCGAAGCAGCTGATCACGTTTCTCACAGCGGTCGCGAAATTCAGGCGCGAATTCACTGGATGGGCGGCGTTGTCGATACACACGAACTCACCTGGTTTCACCATGCTCTCGACCCCGACTATCGATTGATCGACCATGCCGTCAACCACGACGCTCACGTGACCGTTGTCTTTGACGAATTTCACATCCGCGCGTTCGACGCCACGGAAATCCGTAATCATCGGTGCAAACATCGCCAACGGACCATTACCTGCCGCACCGGCTATGGCTGCCACCCCGGCAACTTGCTCATCGCTAGCACTGCTATCGATAATTAACCCGCCGATCCAATCGCCATGCGACATAATCGCTTTCGATTGCGCTACCAACACGAAACGCACTCCGTTCATCAAAGTCGTGCCGTAGGAGCCACCCCGGATCTCGAATGCCAGAGCCACCTTGCAAAAATCCAATGTCGCCGGTGTCGTTGAATTCTTTGGAATGCACGGACATAAAAAGTCACAACTGCACGCTTCCATGTACTCGCCCGAAACGGACCACGATGTTGCCATGACACTGCTCCAAAAACGTTTTCAAGGCAAAATAGTGGTCGCTGAAGTGCCAAACGTCAACCACCTCAGTGAGTCGGCTTCCGTCGAACAACGATCCCCGGGTTGACTCTCCGCGGCCGACCCGATTTAATAGCGCCCTCGCGACGCACAGCCGTCGCGTTTCTGGTTCAGGCTCCGCGGCTTTTCGCCTCACGGGCAGGCAGGAATAAGGCCGGGTAGCTCAGTTGGTAGAGCAGAGGACTGAAAATCCTTGTGTCGACAGTTCGATTCTGTCCCCGGCCACCAATCATTTCAGGAAACTGAATAATTTAGCTCCAGTCCTCCCAGCTCGAAGGAATACTTCGAGCTGCACTACCAACTGTTTTTTCGCTACCTACTGTCTACGTAGCGTCTACTTTTTTGTAGTTGCTCCGCTAGACGAAAGTCTCTGCGTACGACGTTTGTTTAACCTTCGAAGGGGTGACCAACGTCATGCATACGAAGATTACGGAGAGGTTGCTGGAAAGCACCGTCAATGAGTCAACGAGAGACGTATTCCTCAGGGATTCAATCCTTAAAGGGCGGCGGATTTCAAGGGGGTTGTCGCCTGAAGGTTAAAATTACGCCACCTTATTTATCTTGATTTCTGTCGTGTCTTTCGCCGGATTGAGATGGACGTCACCAACGGCTTTCCAGTTTCTGATGTCGCCACTCCAACGTTGCGGGTGCCGTGCTTTTGCGTCGCGGTAGACTTGCTCACGACGCGCCAGGATATCCCCGTCGCGGCCGGCGTGACGTTGCGCTGGGGTGACAAATTGGATCGCACTGTGCAGGTGCTCGTGGTTATACCAATCAACAAACCAGCGCACCCAGTTGCGCGCACTGTGTAGGCTTGCAAACACCGCCTCAGGATATTCAGGCCGATACTTCAGTGTCCGAAACAACGACTCTGAATACGGGTTGTCATTGCTCACCGACGGACGACTGAACGAGGGGATGACACCGAGCGCGTCTAAAGTGGCACGTAAGGTGGCGCCCTTCATCGGACTGCCATTGTCTGAATGCAGCGTCACCTGCTGTCGTTGCACGCCTTCTCGGTGACAGATGTCGGTCATTAAATCGGCCGCCAAGACGCTTGATTCTTCTTCGTGGACTTGCCAGCCAACCACCTTGCGACTGTAGATATCCATCACCAGATACAGGTACAAAAAGATCCCTCGCACCCGGGTCGGCAAGTAGGTGATGTCCCAGCTGTAAATCTGATTGGGCCCGGTGGCGGTTAACGCCTTGGGCTTGATGACCGTACGCGCGGGTTTCGCTTTGTCTCGATGCTTCAGTTGGTGGGCCGCTTTGAGGACCCGATAGAAACTCGATTCTGAGGCAATATAACGCCCTTCATCTGCCAGCTTCGGTACGATTTTACTCGGCGATAACGACGCATAGTCAGGTTCATTGGCCACGCTGATGATCTGCTCACGCTCCTTCACCGTGAGCTTCGTGCTCGGCTCGTGGTGCGCATCCACGCGACCATCTTGTCCGTTGTCGGGTTGCGCCCAGCGTTGCAAGGTCTTCGCGCTGATACCGATAACCTCACACGCCGCTGACTGACGTGCACCGCTTCGCATCGCCTCATTGACTTCAGCGAGGATTGTTTGTCGTTGCGCGCTCATCGTGAGTTGTCCTCGTCGTTTCCCCAGATCGCGCTGACTTTTTTTTGGAGTACTAACAACGCCGCGGTTTCGGCCAACGCTCTATCCTTGCGGTTCAACTCTTTCCTTAATTCGCGTACCTCGCCCTTGAGGCTCTTCGCATCACCCCGTTCGTGCGCCGTTGAGCCGCTGATAAAGTCCTGCTTCCACTGTTTTACGTGATGCGCATAAAGCCCGCGCTCGCGGCACAATTGGTTCATCGGATCTTCCTCCAAGGCGCCACACGCAATCACCATCTCAAGCCTTTCCTCCTGGCTCCAATCTTGCGCTCGTTTCTCTTTCGTCATGCCACCAATGCTCGTGCCGTCATGTGCTGAATTTGATCCTAATTCCTGGTTCCTGGATTTCATCATCCACTTGTGCAGCGTTGAATGACCGATCCCTAACGAATCGGTGATCTCCGCTAACGTCGTGCCTTCGGGACGACTCAGCGCCTTTTCAACGGCTTGCTGTTTGAACGATTGATTGTATCTTGCTCTCATCTTTCTCTGCCTCGGTAGAGGCGACAACCATCCTGACGCAGGGGGAAGGGTTCGGAGTCAGAGTCTCACCAAAGGGTTGTATCGGCTTCTTTGCTGAAGGCAGAATCCGTAAAGGTCGGACCAAACGGATAGCGTTGGGGCGCTATCCAGTTCTCGACATTGATGAGGCACGTGAGAAGGCCAGAGAAGCCCTATATCAGTTGAGGTCAGGGGTTGACCCCCACGCCTTGGAAAGAGAAAAACTCGCTCTGGAGGTCAAGCAGAAGGCCTTAGAAAAGGCCTGTGCCGTGACTCTGCAAAGGATCATTGACGACTATTTTCTAAGTCGTCCAATAAAGTCCGAAGCAGGTTATCGAGCAGTTCTTGAGAACATTTTTGGAGCTTGGCTTAGTAAACCCATTCGAGATATTTCCAGGCAGGACGTAGAAATACGATATCGGAAAATTGCGTTCAAGAACGCTCATAAGGCACAAGCTGCGAAGGCTATGCGCTACCTGCGTAATTTTGTAACTGTGAACGGTAAATTTTACGAAGCGTGAACACCTGTCCCTATCGTTTTTGCGGGCGGGCTAATTTAACGCAAAGTGTTCACGGTTGGTCAACAGTCGGTTGTTTCTTACGCAACGATTCGCCCTTGAGTTGGATTTTGGTGGCGTTGTGCAAGAGTCGATCGAGGATGGCATCGGCCAACGTCGGTTCGCCGATCGCTTCATGCCAATGAGGCGTAGGCAATTGGCTGGTGTTGAGTGCCGCCCCGTGGCCGTGACGGTCTTCGATGACCTCCAGTAGATCATTGCGTTGCTGTCGAGAGAGGACGTCCAAACCCCAGTCATCGATGATCAAGAGATTGGTCTTTGCGAGTTGCGCCAACAACCTGGAGACTGTAAGAAAAACTGTGTAACTGCCTATCATTGAACCCGGTTACGGGTAAGGAGAGGTAGGTTATGAAGAATAAAGAACTGCAGGCCATCGCCCAGGCGGCTGCGAAAAACATCAAGACGG